>NZ_LZOX01000004.1:0-4732 GCF_001679495.1 Haemophilus sp. CCUG 66565
TTTAAGAAAAAAAAGAATGGTTCATAACTCGAGTTTTTCAATGAATGATATAAATACTAATAATTCATCATTCTTTAACTCAAACTTTTCAATTAATGATGTAAACACTAATAATTCATCATCTATTCATCATGAAATTAATCCTGCCACTGGATTACCAATGGTAGGGGGGGTAGATGCTGGAGGAAATCCTTATGGATTTGATTCGAGCAGCTCTTTTGATCACTCATTTCAAGACTTAGGCAATTCTTATCACAATGATTTTCATCACAACTAAACAAGGATAAATTATGTCAGGTATAAATAAATCTATTCAACAAAATCTATCTGATTTTTAGGTATCTCTACTAATTCATAAAGCGATAACTTATAACCTCTCTTTTTCAATTCAGCCCAAATATCACGCTCTTTCCCAAACTTTGACTTATGACTTTCATTGACCGCTAAAAATTTAGCATAATGCACCAGGTCATCTAGGGGTACATCATCTATCACCTCATAAAAACTATCTAGTTTTAATAGACAATCCTTAGCGTAAATAGCGTATTCATGCGAGCTAAACTTTGGATTTTGCGCATCAAACTTAACGAAAGAACCATACTTGTTTTTATGGGGGAACGCCGGGCGTTTCTGTTCGATTTTTACCGCACTTTTCTTGCTTTTAATTGTAAACTTTAACGAAACAATGCTGCGCCCTCGCTTGATCGGCTCAACACTTACAAGAAGATCCGATTTAGCATTGATTTCATCTATAGCTGGGGATAAAACTCGTTGATTAAACGAGTTATACCTTGGATATTTATCAGCAACTTGTAACCAATCTTTAAGATCCTCAATACTTGTTTGCCTCCAACCTGTATCTCTATATTGAGAGCATAATTCATATAATCGAATTGTATGCGTACTAGAAAAAGCACCAATATTTACCAATTGATATTTAGTAAAGTTATTATGCAACTGTGCGATATAGGGTAATAAATCCTCATGGAATTCGATATAAAAACGCCCTTCTTTTTTGAAATATGTTCTCTTATTAACTAAAACTACTTCAGTTAATTCTTTTTCATTATCGACCAATACAATCCAACGTTTGGATATTTTAAGTATTGCATTCCTAACCTGGGTATAAGCTGATTTTTCATCAACATCAGGGAAATGCTTGCAGAAATCCGCAATAGTAAAATCAAACCCACGCTTAATAGGATTTTCAGGATTAAAAACACCTAGCGTCAAAGACAAAATTCTCATTTCATCAAGAGTCATGGAATAACTAGCTTGAACGAAACTATTAGCTTTAGAAATAGTTAAGGATGTATTGTTCATAATTTAAACTTAGCAACAACAGATTTACGGTAAATTTTATAACAAAAACACAAAAAAGACAACACTGTTAATTTCATGTTGTCCAATACCGTAAATTTGTTGTCTTTTAACCGTAAATTTGTTGTCTTTTAACCGTAAATTTGTTGTCTTATAAATCGCAAAACCCTTGTGCGACAAGCGATCCCAGAGCCTACAAACAAGAATACAAACAAGAATACAAAAAAATAGAGCCTAAAGGCTCTTTTTGGGGGCTTTCAGCCCTAATTTTTTATTTTTTTATTCAATGCAGAATTTAATAAGATTCCTAATGATTTTGCTATGCGTGTTGCTCAAGGGATTAGGCTATCAGATGAAGAAAAGAAAGAATTAAAAAGATTATTTATTAATATGGATTTTAAGCAAAAGAAACCATAAAGCCCCGAAGTGGTATATAAAAAATCGGAGCCGTAGGCGACTTCATTCAACTGTGCCAACTGACCAATGCGCATCAGCCTCCTCCCCAACGGATTCTTTACTCTATTGACCTTATAATAGCTTTATAGTTTAAAATGGTACCACAACATTGTTCAAGTGGAGTCGTATTATGAGCAAATCCTGTGGTGGCGCCTGTGGCGGTGATGCAACGTCCGCAGCGGATACCGATATACAGGCCTCCTCCGAGGCGCCAGGGAGATGGGTCAGTGTTTATGCAGTGCCGAAGATGGACTGTCCATCAGAAGAACGAATGATTCGCCTAGCCCTGAACGGCTTTGAGGAGATTCGGGCGCTGTCCTTCGACTTGTCGAACCGCCGGCTGAAGGTCGTGCATGACGGCGAGATCGAGCCCGTCACCTCGAAACTGAAGACCTTGGGGCTAGGCGCCTCGCTTCAGGAAACCGTCGCTGCAAATCCAGAGACCATCAAGGCCGCCGAGTTTTCGGCAGCTTCTGCTAAGCAAGAATCCTGGACCCTGCGCTGGTTGCTCGGCATCAATGCACTTCTGTTCGTAGTGGAAATGACTGCCGGTCTGATCGCCCAGTCCACCGGCCTGATTGGAGAATCCCTGGACAATTTTTCCGATGCGGCGGTGTACGGGCTTGCCCTTTATGCGGTTGGACATAGCGTGAAAATGCAGGTACGTGCCGCGCATCTTGCTGGTGTACTGCAACTGATCTTGGCTGTGGGCGTGCTCGTAGAGGTGGTGAGACGCTTTGTATTCGGTAGTGAGCCTGAATCTCTGGTGATGATGGCTATCGCATTCGTCGCATTGATTGCCAATACCAGTTGTCTGCTGCTCATATCCAAACATCGGGAAGGCGGGGCGCACATGAAGGCAAGCTTGATATTCTCGGCCAACGACGTGGTGATCAACCTGGGGGGCATCACCGCCGGCGCCCTGGTCGCGTGGACCGGTTCCAATTATCCAGATCTGATTATCGGCACCATCACGGGGGGGATTGTACTTAACGGTGCCAGACGCATTTTAGCGTTGAAGGGTTAAATAATGCTCATTATTGGCAAAAAGCTCTCGCCGTATGCCCTGTTTTATCTGCTTATACCCCTGCTTTGTTTTTTTAGAGCCTTAATTGCATAGTTAAGCACCTGGTTTCGCATAAAGTGCCATTATGTTAAATCATTCTAATCACTTAAATCGCTTGTTTATGCAATGTTACAGCTCACAAAAAAATGCTAATGCAGGATAGGGGATATAGTTTTCATCCTATTTTTTGATTAAAAATTTTTCTGATAAACTACCCTTATATGAAAAAGGAGGAATTATGCAAATAGCATTACCCAATACTCAAACATTTGAGAAAAAAGAACCCCTCTATACAAACGAAGAACTTCATTTACTGCATCAATTAGAAAATGGATTAGTAAAATCAACTTCTCATGAAGATGTGATGAAAAACCTGAAACAGGTACTAAAACTTGATGAAATTTGATTACTCGATCAAATGGTATGAACTAGCAGAAAATAAACTACTGCGGCAAGCACAATACATTCTAGAACAATCTCAAAATGTGGTTATTGCAGAAAATTTTTATGATGCTATCAAGAGTGAGGTTGATAAACTTTCTTTCACGGCAGATGTGTACCGTCTTAGAAAGAAAAAGGAAATCCCCATTCTTAACGGGAAATATCTTGTAAAATTCCTTATTGGTAGAGAAACCGTTTATATCGTAGATTTTAAATCAGCTAAACAAAAAAATTATTAAGATACAATCCATAAAATTATTGCCAACTAGTGCCAATAATTTTATGGATTTTCATTTTTTTTGAACGTAAAAAAAAGCCATAGCTTATAGGAGAACAAACTATGGCAAAAAAAAAACTTAATCCAATGAACTGAAAAGATTAAGTATCGTTAGGAAATGCGAAATTATCTCTTATTTTTTTCGCCCTATAATAATAACAAAAAAAACCGCAGAAAGAGAGACGAGTAACTTTCTACGGTTAATGGGTGCAAGGAGATTTTGCACCATTGTTATTCATATGAGAGCGAATTTCTTCGCTTTTTCATAATATCAAAGGTTTTATTAATCTCAATTAAAAAATCGCTTAATGCGTTGTTTTAGCGCCTTTATCGGGTGTTTCCTTTCCCACTCTCTTTTTCTTTTCTCAAATTGCATCTGAGCTCGGTTATTCGTTGCAAATTTAGCGTGAGAGCTCGACATTTTTTCTAATAAAGCATTGATGTGCTTTTTACGCTTATACATTAAGTACAGATAAGCAAAAAAGAGGATAAAAACGATAATAAGGGCATTATAAAAAACAATAATAAAAAGGTCGTTCATTCTATTCTTTTTTTAGGGGGTTCTATTAGGCATTTTAATTGCCTGGAATGGGTGAAAAGACCTGGTGATCTAGGGTAAAGATTAAGCCAGATTCTATTATTAAAATATCATTAATTCTTTACTCTAACACACACCTAACGCAAATTTTAAATTTGCCTTTTTTCCTTTATAAATCAATGGTTTGTGCGTTTTCGACCACATTTTTAGAGGGGGGGAGCTGATTCTGTAGAGAATCTGTAGCGCACACCCAGAGAATCTCTTGATTTCATTATGAATTTTACCAAAAGATTCTGTAGAGAATCTGTAGAGATGCAATTTTGCATCTAAAAAACCCAAAAAACAGCAAATACCTCACGTTTCCTGATGAATGTTTTATGAGTTTATTTCAGATTTTTTTTGTGACAGCGTCTTAATTTTAAATACAAAAACGCTCATTTTCTTTTACAAAAAACTTAGCAATACAAGACTTATTTCTAATACGCTATTTAATGTAAAATTAGCTCAATTATATTATCATTTTAGCACTTTGCTAACCAGGTGGCCACATTATGAGATTTTTTTCTAATTTCTTAAAAAGAATCAAAGATAAAATTAGATTTGAAATTATGACTAAAAAAGAATATGAGCTTTT
>NZ_LZOX01000005.1:0-6811 GCF_001679495.1 Haemophilus sp. CCUG 66565
AATAGCCATCCGCTCTTGTTACATCTGCTGCAGGACCAACCATTTTAATTGTCGTACCTGAAAGTAGCTTTTTAGCTCGGTTATCTTCCGTATTTAACGCTTTTAATGCATTACTTAATGTTAATGTACCACGACTATGAGAACCAAGGTATAAATCATCTTTACCATACTGCTTCATGATATTCATCGCTTGTAAACTTGAATTATCCATACCTAATAAGTTTCCAAAAGAAGTTTCAAACATTTTCTCATAACCCGCCACTAAGAGCTCTGACAAACCATTTTTCGCTTCAGGATGGTGAACAAAATAAACATCTTTATATACCTTTTTATCTATATTGCCTGTTTTATCATCCCTGCCCGCAATATAGTTTTGTACTGCAAATTTTGCTGCTGCATTATGATTATTAAAGATGCCATTAAATGCAACGACATATTTACTCTCTGTTTTCCCTGTTTTTGGATCAGTATAAGTGACTTTTTGTAATTGATTACGCTCTTGATCGGATAATTCATGCAATACATAAATATTACGTCCTTTTTCTAGTTGCTGCTTAAGGTATTCTGTTCTATCTAACCCCTTAGCATCTGCTTCTTCATTTATTTTTTTCAGAATTTCTGGATCCTTTATAGGCTCTCCTTTTTCATCCACTTTATGAGTAAACATCCGATGCTCAGCTATAAACATTGTTCGATAAGCTTCATCCGTTGCGCCACCAACATTCTGCGCAAAATTCTGAATTGTTGCAACATCCTGTTCAACTTCTTTTTGCATTTTCGCATGATCTGCTTTTTCAAGTTTATTTGCGTCTTGCTCTGTTGATTTTTTGATACTCTCAATATTCTGTTTACCCTGCATACTCGCAATATTAAAGTTACCATCACTAATCACAGCATTAGTTGTACTCTGATTATTTTCACTTTGACTTCTATTGCTCGCTAAATTAGCTAGACCAATTTTTGCTGCAGCGTATAAATCTGTACTATGAACATCATCTGTGCCTAAACCAAATTTTACCAGCGATTGATTTGCTTTATTTGGATTCGCCTGTTCAAAGGTTTCGCCCTTTCTATCCTCACCACGATAAGTTTTATTTAAAGCTTTATCCTCATCAGAAGTTTGATCACGATCTACAGAGAAACCTCCCATCAATCCCATCGCAGATGATTTCGCATTAGAATAATTTTGAATATTCGAAATCTTGTGCTGTCATTTGATTTTTCTCTTTTGGTGCACTTGAAATGATAGCGCCACCAATAGAAGAAACTTTATTTTTTACATTGATATCATAGCCATCATTACCTGCAAAAATTCCTGCCTGTTCATTTACACTCGCATAGTCTGTATTAACTTTCGACTTATTGAAACTACCACCCGCAGCAAAACCGTACCCCACTGTCACACTCCCACTCGCGTTCATTTGTTTACCATGATAGCGAGATTTATCTTGTAAACTTTCGATATTCAAGTTTTCAGCATTAAGTTCTACACGTTTGCCTTTTACTTGGGTACCAATAATATTGGCATCACCACCAGCTTGAATCACGGTTTTACTTTGGCTATCTCCCACATGACTAGCCACATAAGAGGTTTCATCACCATTACCGTAACCTTTTCCGTAATTACCGCCTAAAGTAGCCCCAGCAAGCGCACCATTACTCACTTTAATGGCTACCCCTGCATTAAAACCACTCGATTTATTCGTGCTACGTTCTTGGTGGTTTTGTTCTGTGGCTTTAATATTGACTTGGTTATCTGCAATCAATGTTGTGCCTTGTTTGCCTGAGATATCCGAACCTTTAATATTAATGTCAGAATTCTTTCCAGCACCCGTTGCCACAATATTCACCTTGCCGCCTGCATTAACTTGAGATTTGGCCGCGGTTTTTCCTTCAGTATGAGTACGTGATTCGCTCTTTTTAAGCTATTAATAAAACTTACAATGTTGCATCAAATTTTGCTTAAAAACACTACAAAGCCTATATTTAAGACACAAAAAGTGCGGTCAGTTTTTGAGAGGTTTTAAAACTCTTTGAAAATTGACCGCACTTTGTATTAGATACTTTAAGTTATATGCATTTCAGATATCTAAAAGCTTAACCTCAGAAAACTCAATTTTCGGGATATATTTCTGAAATATCTAGCCATTAAAATTCAATTTAATATTTCTACATATATTTCATCCTCAAAGTCCTCAATACTAGAAATATCTAAAACATACTCATCAATTCTTTTAACATGAAAACTAAATACAGAACTAAAACCATACTCGTTACTTTTAAAATACAAAAACAAAACACAAGGTTTACCTGGAAAAACTTTATTCCATTTAACTTTAAAAGCATTAATAAAACAAAATGATTCCTCTTTAGTATTCTTAGATACATAATCTTCAATATATATTTTATTAATAGAAAACTCGTACCCAGAGAAATCTAAAAATTGTTCTTTAATATTATCAATGGTTATATCATCACTATACTCATCACTCCATAAAAAACTAAAAAAAACACATTTATTTATCTCAACAAATCCACTATCTAATATACAAGACAATTCTGTAGATAGACTCTTATGACTATAAACCTCATTAAAAGAGTCTATCATCTTTGAATTCATATAAATCATTTTTTCTCTCCTAAATAATTTAAACCTTTATCTATACCCCTTCTAAAGTCTGGGTTACTTAATAATTCTTGTATATTCTTAGGAGCAACCTTACCATCAGATATTTTTCCAACATAGAATTTATCATCCTTAGGATTATAGTAATATTTTATATTATTTTGATCCTGATAATGAATCTGGCCTGGTCTTTTACCTGGAGAAGGATTTTCAATATCAATTCTTGCTTTTGAACCATTTTCTTTCCAAACTGTTGAACTAAATATTTTTGTACCATTGGCTCCTAACATTGCATTGTTATCAACCGCTTTAGCATTTACAGCATCAACTTTTTCAGGGGAATAAACTTTAGGATCATAATAACGTCCATCTTTACCTTTATAAGCTGTTACCTGCTTACCTGTATTATCTTTAAAGGTATATAAAGGTCTTCCATTTGGAGTAGTTTTACCAGTACGGACTGCATCTGCCGGTAAGCTATTCCAACAGTTATTATGCACCCAAACGCCATCAAGGTCAGAATTTGCTCCTTTGATAAAGTAAGTGTGATCAGTCTCAACTGTCAGGTTATATGCACTTAACTTCTCAGCCTTGATGCTAACACCTTTCACCGTTTGCCAGTGATTATTTTCTGACAACAACTTATAACCCGCTTTCAGGTTTTGTGCATCTACCCACTGAGCGTTTTGAATTTCACCTTTATAGAAATGCCCCTCCGAACTTGGCACTAGCTCACCTTGACTTACTTGTGTAAAGAATGGGTGAATTTTGTTTGAAACAATGGTTTGCTGTTTACCCTGTTCATCAATCACTTCTACATATACCGTAAAATCATATGGGTTGTTGTAGTGCGCTTGTACACGCTGATAGGTCATTTGTCCTGTCAGTTCATTTTTCGCATAAACCTTATCTCCGACTTTAATAGACGCTATCGGCTTATAACCTTGCTCTGTTTTTACTTCCATGTCACCACGGAAAGAACAAGTTTTAGGTTTTATCTTCGCGACATTAATACCTGAATGAGCTACATCAATCGTGCCATTTTTTAATTTGGCAATAGACTTAGCTATCCCCAATCCCGCACCACTGAGAACCACGCCTCCAGTTGAAACACCTTTCATTTTACCTTGGCGGTAGCCTTGCATTTCACCCGCGAGTTTTGGATTCTCGTGAAGGGCAAGCGCATAAGCCTCATCCCAATCTTTCAATGAGACCACAATATTATTATAGGTTTTCTCTGGATTTGAGATTGCTTCCCATAAAGACACAACGGTATCATCTAAATTAACAACCGCATCCGCTGTTTCTTTAACACTATCAATTTGCCCTTTAGCCTCTGCAATCTCTAGACCTTCTTGATATTCTTTAGCTTTATCTTCATCTCCATTGAATAAAACCTTGGCATACATTTCAATGTTTTGCTTACGCTCATCACTAGGATGAACGTCATCAGCCATGCTGTTATTCTCCACTGAATCTTTCGCCGTCTTAGCCGCAATAATCGCCCCATCAGAACTATCTGATAAACTACCACCCGCAATACCTGCCGCCACTTGGCTTAAAGAAGATACTGTACGTTTTTCTTCTTCACTGAGCTTTTCAGGTGATTTATCATAAAGTGTCGAGGCTAGGAAATGAGCCGCCGCCTCACCACCTGCAGCACCCGCCGCGCCCGCAGCAACATTACGGTTACCCGCATAAGCCTCTACCGCGCCCCAAAGTGCATGAGCTGTCAAATTGAGAGCGGTATTCACATTGCCTTTTGCATCTGTTGTCGCTTTCTTAATTTGATTATTCACCGTAGGCGATAATCCTGAAGCCACCACTTCCGCTGCCGGTCTGCCAGCTAAAGCAGTGCTGATAACATTTAATGCTGAATCAATGACAAGGCGTTGACTTCCACCTGTTTCCCATTCTTTGGCTTTGCGACTCGCTGTCTCAAAATTATCTCGTGCTTGTTTGACTAAAGCGCGGTTAGTTTCGTTGTTGTTTTCTGCCTTGGCTTTTTCTGCTTCTTCTAACGCAATTGCGGCTTCATGACGCTTCGCTTTCGCTTCTTCGCCAAATTTATTAGCAAGCAAACTTCCAGCTTCCGCGACATTTGGTCCAAATTTCTCTGTCACCTCACGTTGGAAATCAAGTTCTTTTTGAACATCATCTTTATTAAAACGGTTCTCTAATTTGCCACTTTTTGTCGTGCTAGATTGGCTATTGGAATCTTTACTATACACCAATGCAAGGTTTAGGTTTAATAGTAATATTCACCTTTTCGGCAAAGGCGAAGTCAATGGCCATCGCCGTTTGGGTGTCTTACTCGCTCGAGATATTTCCGTAGAAAAAGCATTAGAAAAAGTAGAGCGTGCTTACGCGAAGTTGGATGTGAAATTATAAGATTTGCTCAACTTAAATATCGTTGAAAATAAAAAGTGCGGTCAATTTTTGAGAGATTTAAAAACTCTTTGAAAATTGACCGCACTTTGTATCGAGTTAAATTGTACTCTGCTTAAAATACTTCAGTATTATTTATCCCCAAGGCTTAGCATCAGGTTTGCTATGTTTTTTTCGCCATTGGATACATATTGGACTATCCCACATTAGCCTTTCTTCACAAACTGGACCACCTTCAAGATACCAACCTTTTTTCTCTAAGCAAAGATTCACTTCTGGATTAATACTTTCTCCTGTTACATAATCCATACCGCAATTCTTCATATCTTTTTCTTTTCTATCAACATATTTAGTTAAAACATTAGGATCTGATTCAGGGAATAATGCATCCGCATTATGCAAACGCCAATGATAATGTTGTGGTGCCGGCTTAAATCCTCCAAAAGAACAGCTAAATAATGTTAGCGAAAATAGTATTAATAAAAATCTCATTTTTTCTCCTCCTTAATTCATGTTATTTAACTCAAAAATAGTCGTTTCATTACCCATTTTAAGATCTGTTTTTTTTCTATATCCATCATCCACACATTGTGGCTGTCCTAATCCATGACAATTATGAACGGAAGAGACCTCATTACGAAACATATCCACTTTAAGTTTAAGCCAGCTATTATTATTGTTATTTTCTGTCGTGGTTGCAGGGTTGCCTCCCAATAAAATCGGCATACTACCTACTGGGTCACTAGCATGATTCTCAATCCGAATTGAACCATCTGAAGTTGTTCTTTCTTTACCCGTTTGCAATTGACTTAAATAGCCATCCGCTCTTGTTACATCTGCTGCAGGACCCACCATTTTAATTGTCGTACCTGAAAGTAGCTTTTTATCTCGGTTATCTTCTGTATTTAGCGCTTTTAATGCATTACCAACAGTTAATGTTCCTCGACTATGAGCCCAAACGATGGCGAGCTTCTCCTGACGGGTGCCTAAAACATCAATTTCGTTTGATTAAGATTTTTACTATTTTCATGAATAACTTTATTCAGTTTGTCTATTTTAGTTAGTTCAAGCTCGAGTCAGGAGACGCGTTATCTAGCGGTAGATCTTGCCTTTAGAAAAGTGCGGTCAATATTCAAGAGATTTTAGAATTCACCGAATATTGACCGCACTTTTAAGCGCCTTTTTTAATTACTGCCAAGGCTTAGCATCAGGCTTGCTGTGTTTTTTTCGCCATTGGATACATGGAGGTCTATCCCACATTAGTGTATTTTCACAAACAGGTCCACCTTCTAAATACCAGCCTTTTTTCTCTAAACAAAGATTGACCTCTGGATTATCACTTTCTCCTGCCGCCCAATCTATAATACCGCAATCAGTCATATCTTTTTTTCTTCTGTCAACATATTTAGTTAAAACATCAGGATCTGATTCAGGGAATAATGCATCCGCATTATGCAAACGCCAATGATAGTATGGCGGTAGAGGTTGAAACCATCCACTACAGCTTGTAAGCAATAAGATTGAGGGTATTAAGAATAAAAATCTTATTTTCATTTTATTTCTCCTTCGCTTTATTTAATTCAAAAATAGTTCTTTCATTACCCATTTTGAGATCTCCTTTAGTTCTATATCCATCAATAACGCATTGTTGTTGTCCTAACCCGTGACAATTATGTACGGATAAACGTTCATCACTAAACATATCTGCTGTTCGCTGTAACCAGCTTTTATTCAGATTATTTTCAGATGTCGTTGCAGGGTTTCCTCCCAATAAAATCGGCATACTACCTACTGGGT
>NZ_LZOX01000006.1:0-2613 GCF_001679495.1 Haemophilus sp. CCUG 66565
TGAGGCAAACCGGGAGAACTGAAACATCTAAGTACCCCGAGGAAAAGAAATCAACCGAGATTTCGTCAGTAGCGGCGAGCGAAAGCGAAAGAGCCTGTTAATGATAACAGCAGAGATAGAGGAATAAGCTGGGAAGCTTAGCGACACAGGGTGATAGCCCCGTACTCAAAATCCAGGCTGTGGTACTAAGTTAACGAGAAGTAGGGCGGGACACGTGATATCCTGTTTGAAGATGGGGGGACCATCCTCCAAGGCTAAATACTCCTGATTGACCGATAGTGAACCAGTACTGTGAAGGAAAGGCGAAAAGAACCCCGGTGAGGGGAGTGAAATAGAACCTGAAACCTTGTACGTACAAGCAGTGGGAGCCTGAAAGGGTGACTGCGTACCTTTTGTATAATGGGTCAGCGACTTATATTTTGTAGCGAGGTTAACCGAATAGGGGAGCCGAAGGGAAACCGAGTCTTAACTGGGCGTCTAGTTGCAAGGTATAGACCCGAAACCCGGTGATCTAGCCATGGGCAGGTTGAAGGTTGGGTAACACTAACTGGAGGACCGAACCGACTAATGTTGAAAAATTAGCGGATGACTTGTGGCTGGGGGTGAAAGGCCAATCAAACCGGGAGATAGCTGGTTCTCCCCGAAATCTATTTAGGTAGAGCCTTGAGCGGACACCTTTGGGGGTAGAGCACTGTTTCGGCTAGGGGTCCATCCCGGATTACCAACCCGATGCAAACTACGAATACCAAAGAGTGATACTCAGGAGACACACGGCGGGTGCTAACGTCCGTCGTGGAGAGGGAAACAACCCAGACCGCCAGCTAAGGTCCCAAAGTCTATATTAAGTGGGAAACGAAGTGGGAAGGCTTAGACAGCTAGGATGTTGGCTTAGAAGCAGCCATCATTTAAAGAAAGCGTAATAGCTCACTAGTCGAGTCGGCCTGCGCGGAAGATGTAACGGGGCTGAAATATAGCACCGAAGCTGCGGCATCAGACGTAAGTCTGTTGGGTAGGGGAGCGTTGTGTAAGCGGATGAAGGTGTGTTGAGAAGCATGCTGGACGTATCACAAGTGCGAATGCTGACATAAGTAACGATAAAACGGGTGAAAAACCCGTTCGCCGGAAGACCAAGGGTTCCTGTCCAACGTTAATCGGGGCAGGGTGAGTCGGCCCCTAAGGCGAGGCTGAAGAGCGTAGTCGATGGGAAACAGGTTAATATTCCTGTACTTGGATAAACTGCGATGTGGGGACGGAGTAGGTTAGGTTATCGCACTGTTGGATATGTGCGTTTAAGTTGGTAGGTGGGAAGTTTAGGCAAATCCGGACTTCCTTAACACTGAGAGATGATGACGAGGCTCTACGGAGCTGAAGTAACTGATACCACACTTCCAGGAAAAGCCACTAAGCTTCAGGTTTATCTAAACCGTACTGAAAACCGACACAGGTGGTCAGGTAGAGAATACTCAGGCGCTTGAGAGAACTCGGGTGAAGGAACTAGGCAAAATAGCACCGTAACTTCGGGAGAAGGTGCGCCGGCGTAGATTGTAAGGGCTAGCCCCTGAAGGTTGAACCGGTCGAAGATACCAGCTGGCTGCAACTGTTTATTAAAAACACAGCACTCTGCAAACACGAAAGTGGACGTATAGGGTGTGATGCCTGCCCGGTGCTGGAAGGTTAATTGATGGTGTAATCGAAAGAGAAGCTCCTGATCGAAGCCCCAGTAAACGGCGGCCGTAACTATAACGGTCCTAAGGTAGCGAAATTCCTTGTCGGGTAAGTTCCGACCTGCACGAATGGCATAATGATGGCCAGGCTGTCTCCACCCGAGACTCAGTGAAATTGAAATCGCCGTGAAGATGCGGTGTACCCGCGGCTAGACGGAAAGACCCCGTGAACCTTTACTATAGCTTGACACTGAACATTGAATTTTGATGTGTAGGATAGGTGGGAGACTTAGAAGTAGTCACGCCAGTGATTATGGAGTCGTCCTTGAAATACCACCCTTTAACGTTTGATGTTCTAACGAAGATTGCGGAACGCGGTCTCGGACAGTGTCTGGTGGGTAGTTTGACTGGGGCGGTCTCCTCCCAAAGAGTAACGGAGGAGCACGAAGGTTTGCTAATCACGGTCGGACATCGTGAGGTTAGTGCAATGGTATAAGCAAGCTTAACTGCGAGACAGACAAGTCGAGCAGGTACGAAAGTAGGTCATAGTGATCCGGTGGTTCTGAATGGAAGGGCCATCGCTCAACGGATAAAAGGTACTCCGGGGATAACAGGCTGATACCGCCCAAGAGTTCATATCGACGGCGGTGTTTGGCACCTCGATGTCGGCTCATCACATCCTGGGGCTGAAGTAGGTCCCAAGGGTATGGCTGTTCGCCATTTAAAGTGGTACGCGAGCTGGGTTTAGAACGTCGTGAGACAGTTCGGTCCCTATCTGCCGTGGGCGTTGGAGAATTGGTTGGGGCTGCTCCTAGTACGAGAGGACCGGAGTGGACGCACCACTGGTGTTCCGGTTGTGTCGCCAGACGCATTGCCGGGTAGCTAAGTGCGGAAGAGATAAGTGCTGAAAGCATCTAAGCACGAAACTTGCCAAGAGATGAGTTCTCCC
>NZ_LZOX01000007.1:0-741 GCF_001679495.1 Haemophilus sp. CCUG 66565
GACTGATAGTTGTAGACAAATGAGCAGAAGAAAACATTACCCTTGGGTCTGTAGCTCAGGTGGTTAGAGCGCACCCCTGATAAGGGTGAGGTCGGTGGTTCAAGTCCACTCAGACCCACCACTCTGAGAGTGAGTGATGTAAAGCGGTAATGATTTATGATGAAATGGGGATATAGCTCAGCTGGGAGAGCGCCTGCCTTGCACGCAGGAGGTCAGCGGTTCGATCCCGCTTATCTCCACCACTTATCATCGTTAAGTAAATTTATTCATTTAGTTTACTTAACGATGATAACTGAGAAGTTTTATCAACTGTTCTTTAAAAAATTGGAAACAAGCTGAAAACAAGAGATTTTTGAGAGAAAGTCTGAGTAGGCAAGATAGGAAAGTGAAAAGAGGGAACTGAGAAGGAAACTCTGAAAGCAAACCTGTTTTGTGATAAATCTTGATTGAACAAAAGCAATCAAGTGTTTAGTTGAATTAATGACGCTGAAAGTGCTCAGGACACAATATTTATTTTATATTGAGTTTTGAAAATACTTGAGGTTGTATAGTTAAGTAACTAAGCGTACAAGGTGGATGCCTTGGCAATCAGAGGCGAAGAAGGACGTGCTAATCTGCGAAAAGCTTGGATGAGTCGATAAGAGGCGTTTAATCCAAGATATCCGAATGGGGAAACCCAGTAGATGAAGAATCTACTATCACTTACTGAATCCATAGGTAAGTGAGGCAAACCGGGAGAAC
>NZ_LZOX01000008.1:0-984 GCF_001679495.1 Haemophilus sp. CCUG 66565
TAAATAAATTAGAGGTTGCCGCATCATCTACTGGCACACCAAATGCTGCGGTAAATGTTTCTGACTTACACAATACCGCTGACGCATTGCGTAGTAATGAAATCCATATTGCCCCAACAACTGATAAGGCCGAGGGTAAAGAAGCAACTCACTACAAGTATGATGCTGATAAAAAACAAGTTGTGATGACTTATCAAGATGGTAAGGGTAATGACGTTGCGAACAAAAAAGCCGTAATTGATTTAAGCTCACTGGCTGATTCTGTTCATAATTATGGATTTAAAGCAAATGCAACAGGTAATGGCTCCACTGGTGCCTCCGCTCAAGATGTAGCCAATGGAACAACAGTCAACTTTGATGCAGGCAAAAACTTAACGGTGAAACAAACAGTTGATGCAACATCAAAAAATCACACTTATAGTTTTGCATTAAGCAATAACGTAGACCTAACCAGCGCAGGCTCTATAACAATGGGTGACACCAAAGTTGACAATAGCGGCATTACCATTAATGCAACCACTCCAGCAGCTGGCGAAACCAAAAAACCAGATGTCACCCTAACCAACACAGGTTTAAGCAATGGTGACAATCACATCACGAATGTGAAGGGTAATTTACCAAGCACTCAAAACAACACAGCGAGCGGTGATAACGCCCAAAGTAACGCGACAAAATCAAAAGAAGCGCCAAATATCACAGGTACAGGTGATAATGCTGTAAATGTTAACAATGCAGCTACTGTGGGTGATGTGCTAAATGCAGGCTGGAACCTTCAAGGCAATGGAAGTGAAATTGATTTTGTTAAACCTTACGACACTGTCAACTTCGCAAACGGCACGGGTACAACTGCAACCGTCACCAACACCGATGGCAAAACCACTACCGTGAAATATGATGTAGCTGTGGGCAAAGGCTTAGAAGTGGATGGCGACAATAAAGTTACCGTTAAAACCGATGGTGACACCATTACCGTTGGCGATGATG
>NZ_LZOX01000009.1:0-619 GCF_001679495.1 Haemophilus sp. CCUG 66565
GACTGATAGTTGTAGACAAGATTTAAAACGAAGCGAAAGCAACGTTGAAAGATAAAAAGAAGATAGAGTATCTTTAATTGATGTCCCCATCGTCTAGAGGCCTAGGACATCGCCCTTTCACGGCGGTAACCGGGGTTCGAATCCCCGTGGGGACGCCAATTAAAGATAACTTTGTTAGATTATCTTACTGTTCTTTAAAAAATTGGAAACAAGCTGAAAACAAGAGATTTTCGAGAGAAAGTCTGAGTAGACAAGGCAGGGAAGTAAAAGGAGGGGACTGAGAAGGAAACTCTGAAAGCAAACCTGTTTTGCATAAAATCTTGATTGAACAAAAGCAATCAAGTGTTTAGTTGAATGAAAATACGCATCAAATTGACCTCACTTTGAAGTGAAAACTTAAAGTGATTGAAAACATTTGAGGTTGTATAGTTAAGTGACTAAGCGTACAAGGTGGATGCCTTGGCAATCAGAGGCGAAGAAGGACGTGCTAATCTGCGAAAAGCTTGGATGAGTCGATAAGAGGCGTTTAATCCAAGATATCCGAATGGGGAAACCCAGTGGGTGAAGAATCCACTATCAACAAGTGAATACATAGCTTGTTGAGGCAAACCGGGAGAAC
>NZ_LZOX01000010.1:0-614 GCF_001679495.1 Haemophilus sp. CCUG 66565
AAATATGATGTAGCTGTGGGCAAAGGCTTAGAAGTGGATGGCGACAATAAAGTTACCGTTAAAACCGATGGTGACACCATTACCGTTGGCGATGATGGCAAACTCAAAGCAAACCTTTCAACTGAAAAAGTGAAAGCTGCTACAGGCGATGAAAACATTGCAACCGTTACACCAAAAGAAGGTGAAGAAAACTCCGAGTTTGGTAAAAAAGGTGCAACCTATGAAGTCGCTGTGACAAAAAGTGCGGTGAAAAAGGTCGCTAAAACAGCAGTGAAAGTGGCGGCAGGCGATAATGTGATTGTTTCATCAAACGATGACACAACGAACAATGAAACCACTTACACTGTAGAAGCAGTGACGCCTGTGGTTTACACTGACAAGCAAGGTAATCGTGTTTACAAAGTGAAAGATGGCAATGGCTATAAATTCACTAAAAATGCAGATGGCACAGGGGAAGTTGTAAACAAATCAGAAGTGATTGCATCATTCTACGACGCCAATAATAGCACCACTGCAGGAGCTATGATTGTGAACAATATTGGTTCAGCAATCAAAAATGCGACTGTTCCGGCGGGTAAAGATGCAAATAACTTCTTAAATAAATTAGAGGTTGC
>NZ_LZOX01000011.1:0-33233 GCF_001679495.1 Haemophilus sp. CCUG 66565
TAAATTAGAGGTTGCTGCATCAGCTACAGGTACACCAAATGCTGCGGTAAATGTTTCTGACTTACACAATACGGCTGACGCATTGCGCTCAAATGAATGGCATATCACACCAACGGAGAGCGGCAAGCCGTATACAGTTAAAGACAACAAAGTGACCTTAAAATATACCGATGGTCATGGTAACGAGGTATCAGGCAAGACAGCTGAAATTGATTTCAGTGAGTTTGCTAAATCTATTAACAATTACAGTTTCGATACCAATGCAACAAGTGCGAATGCAACAGGCAGCACAAACGGCAAACCGACTAACACGACAATTACAAGTGGAAAAGCAGTTAACTTTGCCTCTGATGACAACCTAACACTTAACCAAAATGTGAATGAGGGTAATGTCACTTACACTTATGGATTAAATGACAAGATAACCATTGGTAAGTTAAGTAAAGACGGTAAAAATGGAAATGACGGTAAAGATGGTGCAGGTGTCGTTGTTAATGGTCAAGATGGCTCTATCGGTTTAACCGGTAAAAATGGTGAAAATGGTTTAACCATTAAGGGAGCTCAAGGTCCATCTGGCGTCGATGGAAAAGATGGCAAGGATGGTAAAGAATCTGCCACAATGACTCGCATTGTGTATGAAACACCTAAAGATGCTGGAAGCACCGAGACCATTAAGCATGAAGTGGCAACGCTTGATGATGGCGTGAAGTATGCTGGCGATGATGCACAACCAGGAGAGGGTCAAACTGAACATCAAAAAGATAAGGTGATTGCGAAAAAACTCAACAACATTATCGATATTATTGGTGGTGCGGATAAAGACAAATTATCTGACAAGAACATTGGTGTGAATAATGTTGGTGGAAAACTGAAAGTTCAATTAGCCAAAGAGCTGAAAGGTTTAACTTCTGCCGAGTTTAAAGATGGCGACAGCAGTGCTGTAACAAATATCACAAATAGTGGCATTACCATTAAACCAGCTAATTCAAACGATGACAGCAAAACCGTTTCTTTAACCGACTCAGGCTTAAACAACGGTGGCAACACAATAACCAATGTTGCAGAAGGTAAAAATGATACTGATGCAGTAAATGTAAAACAGTTGAAAGACTTCAAATCTGAGGTTGCTAAGGGCGGATTAACTTTCGCAGGTAATAGTGGTACACCTCATAACGCGAAGTTAAACTCAACTGTTAATATTAAAGGCGGTGAAGGTAATACTGATGCTGACCAATTTGACAATGGTAAAAATGTAATGACAACAGTAAATGGCGATACTGTTACTGTTTCCATTAAGAAAACACCTGAAGTTGAGGGCATCAACATCATTGATGAAACTGGTACAGTAAAAGTTAAATTAACGCAGACAGAGAGAGGCTTGCAAGTCTCTGGAGCGGATGGTAAAGAAACTAATATTACCAATGTAAAAGCTGGTGAAAAAGATACTGATGCAGTAAACGTCAAACAATTAAAAGCCGCTAAAACAGAGGTTGAAGCTGGCGATCATATTGATGTAACTTCACGAGTAGGTGCTAATGGTCAAACTATCTATAAAGTGAGTGCGAAAGGTATTAATGATACTTCTGCAGCAGTTAAAGCTGGTTCTAATCATGTTGAAGTGACAAAAGCTGCTAATACGCATAAAGATGGTTCAACAACTGTTACTGACTATACCGTTGATCTTTCAAAGGAAACGAAAGAAGATATCAAGAAAGGTGTAGATGCGCATACAGAAGTCACCACGAAAGGTTTAACCTTTAATGCAGATCACGGCACTACTGGTGTGAAAAAACTAGGTAGCAAGGTGGCTGTCAATGGTGATGGTAAAAACATTACCACGACTGCAGATGAAAACGGTGTAAAAGTATCGATGAAAGATGATATTAAAGTAAACTCTGTCACTGCAAATAAAGTGAAAGTGGGTGATGTTAATATCAACGAAAACGGTATCAATGCTGGTGGTAAACGTATTACCAATGTTGCTCCAGGTAAAGATGGCACCGATGCTGTGAATGTAAACCAATTGAAATATGTTGCAGGTAATATCAGCAATCAAATCAATAATGTTGATAAAGGCTTACGTGCAGGTATTGCAGGTGCTTTAGCATCTGGTGGGTTATATCATGTTACGACAGCAGGTAAATCTATGGTGTCTGTCGGTGCAGGTACATATCGTGGACAAAATGCGTTAGCGGTGGGTTACTCTCGCTTATCAGATAATGGTAAAGTTGGGGTTAAATTCACAGTAAACAGCAATTCACAAGGCCATGCAGGCGCAAGTGCAAGTGTTGGCTACCAATGGTAATTAACTTGTAAGTAAAATAAAAACCCGGCGAAAGTCGGGTTTTTTGTTAATTTAGATTATTGCCTTCCTTGGAAGGAGATAGACGGATTTCTATGGTACAATTCAAGCCTTAAATTAAAGGGGGCGTTATGTCGGATATGTCGTTATTATGGGTGATGGGCGTTGTTTCTATTGTCTTGATTTTACTGCTGATTCTATTTCAGCAGAAATATGCTTTACTTCATAAAACGCTTCAT
Source organism: Haemophilus sp. CCUG 66565 (assembly GCF_001679495.1). NCBI lineage: Bacteria > Pseudomonadati > Pseudomonadota > Gammaproteobacteria > Pasteurellales > Pasteurellaceae > Haemophilus > Haemophilus sp. CCUG 66565. The sequence goes on from NZ_LZOX01000011.1 coordinate 2,542, forward strand.
AAAACCACAGAAGATTATAATCAACTGGCATCAAAATTTGATGGGATAAATAGCCTTAAAAATCAATTAGAACAGCAAATTATTAAAGCTCAAACAGAAAGCCAAGGATTGTTAGTTCGACTCAATGAACGTGATGAAAAAATTCATTATCTCACTCAAGAACTGGATGAAGAACAATCACGCCATTCCGCCATCGCGGAGCAAATTACCGCATTAAAAGAACGCTTCGGGATCGCTTCTGCGCAAGCTGAAAGTTTGAATGCCCAGTTGCAACATAGCCAAAGCCAGTTATCTCGTAAAGAACAGGAGCAACAACATTTAACTGAAAAATTGACCGCACTTTCCCAAGAGTTGACTGGATTAAAAACAACTTTAGCAGAGAAAGAAAAATATTTTTCAGCGCAACAACAGAACTTTGAACAATCTAAGCAGCAGTTGGGCGTGGAATTTCAGAATCTAGCCAATCGGATTTTAGATGAAAAAAGTCGTTCATTTAGTCAATCAAACCAAACTGCCTTGGAAACGTTGCTCAAGCCTTTCCGTGAGCAAATTGAAGGTTTCCAAAAACGTGTTAATGAAATTCACTCCGAATCAGTGAAAGGTAATGCAGGCTTGGAAGCTGAAATTAAAAAAGTGCTGGAAATTGGTCTAAATATGTCGCAAGAGGCGAGTAATTTAACTTCTGCGCTGAAAGGCGAAAAGAAAACTTTAGGTAACTGGGGCGAAGTGCAATTAGAACGAGCTTTGCAACTGGCTGGACTTGAAGAAAATGTGCATTGCCGCGCGCAAGCTCATTTTAAGGACGAGCAAGGTGGACGCAATTACCCTGATTTTGTGTTGAATTTACCTGATGAAAAACACTTAATTATCGACAGCAAAATGTCATTGGTGGCTTACGAAAGTGCGGTGAATTCTGACGATGATTTTGAACGTGAGCGTTTACTAAAAGAACATATATCCGCATTGAAAAGTCATATTAATGATCTGCATAAAAAAGATTACAGCAATCTTATTGGCATGCGTAGCCCAAATTTTGTTCTTATGTTTATTGCAGTGGAACCCGCGTATATTGAGGCTTTAAAATCTGATCCTGCTTTATTTAATTACGGTTATGAACGTAATGTAATTATGGTTTCTCACACTACCTTAATGCCGATTTTACGCACCGTAGCAAACCTCTGGCGCATCGAACGCGGTAATGCTGAGGCAAAAGAAATCGCTGAAAAAGCGGGTGAAATTTATAACCAAATTTGCTTGGTCGCAGAACGTTTAAGTAAGCTCGGCAATACGCTTTCCACTGTCAGCAACCAATATAACAGCACCGTCACCGCACTTGTTGGCCAACAAGGCTTGGTGGGCAAAGTAGAACGATTTAAAACCCTTTCCGCAAAAGCGAATAAAACGATGCCGGAAGTGGAGTTATTGAATAATCAGATTGATTTGGCTAGATTGACGACCTTAGAGCCGGGAGATGAATAAAGAATAGGATTACCCTGCGATTTGATATGACATATAAATAAAATAACAATAACTCGATTTCTTTATTGCTATTTTCAAAAAAACTGCTATCTTCCTGCAGTTTTTTTATTTATTTAACCCACTATTTAATTTAGGAATAAAATCAGATGGAAGAAAACAAATCTGTTGATCTTTATGCGAAATATAACGAACAATCGAATATTATCGCGAAAATAATTTTTGCTAGTCGCTGGTTGCAAGTACCGATCTATTTGGGCTTGATTGTCACTCTTGCGATCTACTCTTATAAGTTTATTAAAGGCTTATGGGCATTGGTAATTAATGTCAATGAGATGGATTCCAACACGATTATGTTGGGTGTGTTGAATTTGATTGATGTCGTGATGATCGCAAACTTGCTGGTGATGGTGACTATCGGTGGCTATGAAATTTTCGTTTCCAAATTGCGTACTCGTAATCACCCCGATCAGCCGGAATGGATGAGCCATGTAAATGCGACGGTATTGAAGGTTAAACTTTCTATGTCTATTATCGGCATTTCATCTATCCATATGTTGCAAACCTTTGTGAACGCAAGCAATACACCAGAAAAAACGATGATGTGGCAATTGTTGTTGCACTTGGGCTTTTTAGTGTCGGCAATTGCCTTGGCTTATACGGATAAAATTTTGTATAGCACAAGCCATAAAACGCATTAAAAATTTACCGCACTTTAACGCGATAATTAAATATAAAACGCCGTTCATTATTGAACGGCGTTTTGCTTTATGGAGATCAAAAAGTGCGGTAAGTTTTTTCCTCGTTTTTTAACCCACTACAAATGGCAAGTAACCTGCACGAATTGCAAATGGAATAGATGTAATGATTACGCCTAATACCAATACGATAATTAAAGTCAGATTTCCTCCCCATACTTTGTATAGCAAATTAGCGTGGGCACGACGAGCTTTCCAAACAAGGCTAACTGGCAATACTACGGCATAGAATGCAAACATTTGACCTGCGTAGCCTAGCGCTAAAATAAAACCTTCAGGATAGAAAAGCGCAAAGACGAGTGGAGGAATGAATGTCATTAAGCCAAGTGTGATACGCCCCGCAGAAATATTAAAGGTTCGTTTTAATAAATCTTCGATACATTCCAACAAGCCAAGCCCTACGCCTAAGAACGAAGTAACCAGCGCCAAAGTTGAGAATAATTTTACCGCACCTGCGATAATGTTACTGCCAGTGATAGCAAGCGTTGCTTTTACTAAACCATTTAAGGTGGCATCTTCTTTTAAGATTTGTAAGAACTCATTTTGTGTGAGCAAGCCGTGCGTCGACATTTGCCACAAAATATAAGCGCAAAGGGTAATTGCTGAACCCGCTAAAATAGAGATGCGTAATGCTTTTACGTTACCGCCTAAGTATTTATTTAAGCTTGGAATGGAACCGTGGAAACCAAATGCCGTGAAAAAGACAGGGCTTGCAGAGATAATTAAAGCGTTATCAATTGGCGTCGCCATTAAGTTATCAAATTTGATTTCTGGCAACATTAAGCTTAACACCACGGCAAAGGCAGCAAGCATAACGAAAAATAACACACGATTAATTTTATCTACGCTATGTGTACCGATGACGATAAATGAACCGAAAATTACGGTGAATAATAAAATGCTGACTTTATCGCCAAAACTTTCTGGTAATAAATCTTTTAGTAGTGAACCGCCACCGCTGACATAAGCGGCAATTAATGCGTATAAGAAAATAATGAGCACTGCCGTGGCAATAATGCGTCCTGCTTTACCAAAATATTGTTCAGCGAGTGTGCCGATACCCGCATCACTTTCCGCAGTTTGATAGAGCTCAACGAATAAAAGTGCGCTAAAAGTTAATAATGCCCAAAGCCCTAATAATAAGACTAAAGTAAAGCCGAATCCGATGCCGGCGGAAGTGAGCGGCATAGCCAACATTCCCGCGCCAATCATCGTACCGGCAACGAGAAGTGTGCTGCCTACAGTTTTGTTCATGTTTGCTTCCTTATTGTGTAATAAAAAATTTACGAATATTGTATTTTAAAATTTACATCGTGTAAACGACAGAATACAAAATATCTTTATTATTTACCGCACTTTTCTTTTCCCTTTCTGTGTTCATCTCGTTACAATACTTAGCGAATCAACTAAGACAAAACTAAAAATAGGAGAGCTTATGATTTACAGTATGACCGCTTTTGCACGCCTTGAAGTGAAAAAAGATTGGGGCGATGCAGTATGGGAAATTCGTTCCGTTAACCAACGTTATTTAGAAAACTTTTTTCGTTTGCCAGAGCAATTCCGAGGATTAGAAAACACGTTGCGTGAAAAACTTCGTCAAAGTCTTACTCGCGGTAAAATTGAATGTTCTTTGCGCATTGAAACAAAAAAACAAACAAATGCTGAATTGAATTTAAATAAAGAGCTTGCGAATCAAGTTATTCAGTCTTTGCAATGGATTAAAGCTCAGGCTGGAGAAGGTGAAATTAATTTGACAGACGTGTTGCGTTATCCTGGTGTGGTGGAAGCGCAAGAGCAAGATTTAGATGCGATTAGTCAAGATTTATTGACAGCCTTTGATGATTTGCTGACAGATTTTATTGCAATGCGTGGTCGTGAAGGGGAAAAACTTAACGACATTATTCAACAACGCTTAGATGCCATTGCTGTGGAAGCGGATAAAGTGCGGTCACAAATGCCGGCAGTTTTACAATGGCAACGTGAACGTTTATTACAACGTTTTGAAGATGCTCAAATTAATCTTGATCAGCAACGTGTGGAACAAGAAATGATTTTACTGGCTCAACGTGTTGATGTGGCGGAAGAGCTTGATCGTTTACAAATGCACGTGAAAGAAACTACGAATATTTTGAAAAAAGGTGGTGCAGTTGGTCGTAAATTAGATTTTATGATGCAAGAATTGAATCGTGAATCGAATACGCTTGCGTCAAAATCTATTAATGCCGATATCACGGCTTCTGCGGTTGAGCTAAAAGTGCTTATCGAACAAATGCGTGAGCAAATTCAGAATTTAGAATAGGAAAGCAGAATGTCTCAATTTATTTCTCTTACTCAATATCAACTGATTGAGGCACATGGTGCGGATGCAGAAAAATATTTGCAAGGGCAGTTAACCACGGATGTTATTCGATTAGCAAGTGGCGCAACAACACTTACAGCTCACTGCGATCCAAAAGGTAAAATGAATGCAATTTACCGTTTGTTTAAAGTAAGTAGTGAACAATTCTTTTTGCTGATTAAGAAAGATATATTGCCAAGTGGGCTAGATGCCTTGAAAAAATATGCGGTATTTTCCAAAGTTAGTTTTGATTTACGTGATTGGCAAATCATCGGCTTAATAGGTGAAAAATGTGGAAAAATTACACCGCACTTTTCATGGGAAATCGATGGACTGCGTTCAATTTTATTGAATGAAACTGAATTACCTGTGAATTTTAATGGCGATGCAAGAATTTGGGATGTAGCCGATATTCAAGCTGGATTGCCAAATTTAAGCCCGAAAACGCAAAATGAATTTATCCCACAAGCGCTAAATTTACAGATTATTGAGCAAGCAATTTCTTTTACCAAAGGTTGTTATATTGGCCAAGAAACCGTGGCTCGCGCGAAATATCGTGGTGCGAATAAACGCGCAATGTTTGTCTTTAAAGCACAAACCCAGCTGGAAGTAGAAATTGGCAGTGAAATCGAAATGCAGATTGAATCTAATTGGCGAAAAACAGGCACGATTACAAGTGCGGTCAATTTAGACGGTGTTTTATGGTTGCAAGTTGTGATGAATAACGACACGACAGCTAAACAAAAATTTCGCTTACTAAATGGGGTACCGCTGGAGTATGTCGTATTGCCTTACTCACTGAGTGAATAAGGCAGTTTAAAAAAACGGGTGATTGAGTTGATTTTATCGATCACCTATTTTTTATTTGGCTTCAGGTAAATTGATTGCGCCTTCATAGCCTAATTGTCGCCACGCTTCATAAACCGTTACTGCGACAGAATTAGACAAGTTCATACTGCGGCTATTGGCTGTCATTGGAATACGGATTTTTTGTTCCATCGGCATTTCATTTAAAATTGACATTGGAATGCCGCGAGTTTCGGGGCCAAACATTAAATAATCCCCAAGTTCAAACTTAACCTGGCTATGTGCTGGACTGCCTTTTGTTGTAAGTGCAAAGAGACGTTTGGGTTTTTCGCTTTCTAAAAAGGCTTCAAAAGTCTTGTGGCGTTTGATTTCCGCAAATTCGTGATAATCCAAACCTGAGCGGCGCAAGCGTTTATCATCCCAGGTGAAACCTAGCGGTTCAATTAAGTGCAAGCGAAATCCTGTATTGGCACAAAGGCGGATAATATTGCCGGTATTTTGTGGGATCTCAGGTTCATATAAAACAATATCTAACATAATTTTTTCTCTAATTTTGATATAAACGATAACTCACCATTCCTGTCGTTTTTTCTTTCAATAACGTCCAGTTTTCAGGTGTAATGAGCGGTTTGTCTTTCTCTGTTTCTACGTAAATTAACGCATTGGGTTTTAGCCAATTATTTTCACAAAGCAAGTTAATTGCTTGTTCTGCCAAATTAAAATGAAAGGGTGGGTCTAAAAACACCACATCAAAGTGCGGTTGATTTTGAGGCTGTTTTAGAAAATCCAAACTACTTTGATTAATTACTTCAGCCTGTTCTGATGAGCATTTGAGCGTTTGTAAATTCTTTTTTAATTGATTGGCGACGATTTTATCTAGTTCTAAAAAAGTCACCTTTTTCGCTTGGCGAGAAAGTGCTTCAAAACCTAATGAGCCGCTCCCTGCAAAGCCATCTAAACATTCAGACTGGTGAATATAAGGCATTAACCAATTAAAAAGCGTTTCTTTCACTCTATCGCCAGTTGGGCGTAAGCCTTCTGAATTTAATACTGGAAGTTTTCGCCCTCGCCATAGCCCAGCAATAATGCGAACCTCGCCCTTTGCATTTGGCGTTTGTATTTTTTTCATAAAGATTCGATTTTTATTGAAAATTGTGCTTAGTTTAGACGATTTTTTGCTAGAATAAACGACATTTTTATCGGATTGCAGTTAAGAGAGCATTTTATGGCTGAAGAAAATAAAAAAGGCGGATTTTGGGCATCGTTATTTGGGCGTAATAAAAAGCAAGATGAACCTAAAATTGAGCCGACAATTGAAGAAAAGATTAAAGATATCGGGCCATCTATTGAAAAACTTGAAACTCATGATTTAGTTGAAGAGCCGTCTGAATTAGAGACAGTAGAAAGTGCGGTGGATTCTAAGCCGTTTTTAGCTGAAAGTATTGAGACGAATGAAATAGTTGAAGAAGAAATACAGGAAATTTCAACCTCACTTAAGCCAGTCGAAGAAATCATCGAAGCGAAAAATTTAGAAGATAATCTTCCAATTACAGAAACCTTGGTTGAATCTGAAATTGTTGAAGATATTAAAGATGAGCTTCAGCCTGTTGTTGAAATTGAAACTCGCGAAAAGCCAAGTGAAGGGGGCTTTTTTAGTCGTTTAGTTAAGGGATTACTGAAAACCAAACAAAATATTGGCGCAGGTTTTCGTAGTTTTTTCTTAGGAAAGAAAATTGATGACGAGTTGTTTGAAGAATTAGAAGAACAACTTTTGATTGCGGATATTGGCGTGCCGACAACAAGTAAAATCATCAAAAATTTGACTGAACATGCAAGTCGCAAAGAATTACAAGATGCTGAGCTTTTATATCAACAATTAAAAGTAGAAATGGCGGATATTCTTGAGCCAGTGGCACTGCCTCTTGTGATTGATACTACGAAGAAACCTTATGTTATTTTAATGGTGGGCGTAAATGGCGTAGGTAAAACGACGACAATTGGTAAGCTTGCACGTAAATTTCAGGCTGAAGGAAAATCGGTGATGCTTGCGGCGGGCGATACTTTCCGTGCAGCGGCTGTTGAGCAGCTTCAAGTTTGGGGCGAGCGTAATCATATTCCAGTTGTTGCCCAAAGCACCGGTTCTGATTCTGCATCGGTGATTTTTGATGCGATGCAATCAGCGGCTGCACGAAATATTGATATTCTTATTGCGGATACGGCGGGTCGCCTGCAAAATAAAAATAACTTAATGGACGAACTGAAAAAAATTGTTCGTGTTATGAAAAAATATGATGAAACTGCGCCACATGAAATTATGCTTACGCTGGATGCTGGCACGGGACAAAATGCTATTAGCCAAGCGAAGTTATTTAATGAGGCTGTTGGTTTAACGGGGATATCTCTAACAAAATTAGATGGCACGGCAAAAGGCGGCGTGATTTTTGCCATAGCCGATCAGTTTAAGTTGCCTATTCGCTATATCGGTGTAGGCGAGAAAATTGAAGATTTACGTGGGTTTAATGCCAAAGAATTTATTGAGGCATTATTCGTTCATGAAGAATAAAAAGAATAAGGAAAAATTGTGATTAAGTTCTCAAATGTTTCTAAAGCCTATCATGGTGCAACGCAGCCAGCGTTACAAGGCTTGAATTTTCATCTTCCAGTGGGAAGTATGACTTACTTAGTTGGGCATTCAGGCGCAGGGAAAAGTACATTACTCAAGCTTATTATGGGGATGGAAAAAGCCAACGCGGGTCAAATTTGGTTTAACGGACACGATATTACTCGCTTGTCAAAATATGAAATTCCATTTTTGCGTCGCCAAATTGGTATGGTTCACCAAGATTATCGTTTATTAACAGATCGTACGGTGGTGGAAAATGTGGCATTGCCATTGATTATTGCAGGTATGCATCCAAAAGATGCGCATACACGTGCGATGGCATCTTTAGATCGTGTAGGGTTGCGTAATAAAGCGCACTATTTGCCACCACAAATTTCTGGAGGGGAGCAGCAACGCGTTGATATTGCACGTGCGATTGTGCATAAACCTCAACTCTTACTAGCGGATGAACCAACGGGGAATTTAGACGATGAACTTTCTTTAGGCATTTTTAATTTGTTTGAAGAATTTAATCGTCTCGGAATGACCGTGTTAATTGCTACTCACGACATTAATTTAATTCAACAAAAACCAAAACCTTGTCTTGTGCTTGAACAAGGTTATTTACGTTATTAAGGAATAATCATGAGCCGACCAACGGATGCATCCTTTTTTGTTCAAACAGCCTATACTTTGCGTGCAGTATGGACAGATTTATGGCAACGTAAATTTGGCACGCTGCTCACGATTTTGGTGATTGCTGTATCTCTGACAATCCCAACCGTTAGCTATTTAATGTGGAAAAATTTACATTTAGCAACCACTCAATTTTATCCTGAAAGTGAATTGACGATTTATCTTCATAAGAATTTAAGTGAAGAAGATGCGAATTTAGTGGTAGAGAAAATTCGTCAACAAGAAGGGGTGGAATCACTGAATTATGTTTCTCGCCAAGAAAGTTTAAAGGAATTTAAAAGCTGGTCTGGCTTTGGCGAAGAATTAGAAATTCTAGATGATAATCCATTACCTGCTGTCGTTATGGTAAAACCGACGAGCGAATTTAATGTTTCAGAAAAACGTGATGAGTTACGTACCAATTTAACTAAAATTAAAGGGGTACAAGAAGTTCGCTTGGATAACGACTGGATGGAAAAATTAACCGCACTTTCTTGGTTAATCGCCCATGTGGCAATTTTCTGTACTGTATTAATGACGATAGCGGTATTTTTGGTTATTGGTAACAGTATTCGCTCTGATGTGTATAGTAGCCGATCAAGTATTGATGTGATGAAATTGCTTGGTGCAACAGATCAATTTATTCTTCGTCCTTATCTTTATACAGGGATGATTTATGCCGTGTTAGGTGGGTTAGTTGCAGCAATTTTTAGTAGCTTTATTATCAGCTATTTTACTTCTGCAGTGAAATATGTAACGGATATTTTTGCCGTCCAATTCAGTTTGAATGGATTAGGCGTTGGTGAATTTGTATTTTTATTAGTGTGCTGTTTGATTATGGGATATGTTGGTGCGTGGATTGTAGCAAAACGACATATTACGCTATTAGATAACCATCATTAATTTTAATATGTGAAGTGCGGTGATTTTTCTAAGTGTTTTTTGATGAGAAAATACGGCGATAAATGACCGCACTTTTTATTTGCTTTGAATAAATCCCTTGCAATTTGTTTAACTTTTGTGTAGTATTTGCGAGCTTTCAATATGAAAGCCGTTTAATGTAATCATTTATTAAACGAGCATGACGATATGTCACGCTAAACAATGTTTCCGATTTGGAGACTATATAACAGGTAACTTGCACCTCCTTTTCTATTTTGAAGTTAGAATTGTGATTGGTGTTAGTTTTTTATTAGCTAAATTTTATTGGAGCTCTGGTCTAATGCAGAACCAAAGAATCCGTATCCGCTTAAAAGCTTTCGATCACCGTTTGATCGATCAATCTACTGCGGAGATCGTAGAAACAGCTAAACGTACTGGTGCACAAGTTCGTGGTCCAATTCCTTTACCAACTCGTAAAGAGCGTTTCACCGTGTTGATTTCTCCACACGTAAATAAAGACGCACGTGACCAATACGAAATTCGTACTCACAAACGTTTAGTAGATATCGTAGAGCCAACAGAAAAAACTGTTGATGCATTAATGCGTTTAGATTTGGCTGCCGGCGTGGACGTGCAGATCAGCCTAGGTTAATTAAGAGGTTATTACAATGATTGGTTTAGTCGGTCGTAAAGTTGGTATGACCCGTATCTTCAATGAAGACGGTGTTTCAGTACCAGTTACCGTTATCGAAATCGAAGCCAACCGCGTAACTCAAGTTAAAACTCTTGAAAACGATGGCTATACTGCAGTTCAAGTTACTACTGGTTCTAAAAAAGCGAATCGTGTAACTAAACCTGAAGCAGGCCATTTCGTGAAAGCAGGTGTTGAAGCTGGTCGCGGTTTATGGGAATTTCGTACTGAAGGTGAAGAATTCACTTTAGGTCAAGAAATCAATGTTGACATCTTTGCAGATGTTAAAAAAGTAGATGTTACCGGTACTTCTAAAGGTAAAGGTTTCCAAGGTGGTGTTAAACGTTGGAACTTCCGTACTCAAGATGCGACTCATGGTAACTCTTTATCACATCGTGTACTTGGTTCTATTGGTCAAAACCAAACTCCAGGTCGTGTGTTTAAAGGTAAAAAAATGGCAGGACATTTAGGTGCTGAACGTGTAACTGTTCAATCACTTGAAGTTGTTCGTGTAGATGCTGAGCGTAAATTGCTATTAGTAAAAGGTTCTGTACCTGGTGCTATCAATGGCGATGTTATCGTTAAGCCAGCAGTTAAAGCATAAGTCTAGGAGATAGAGATGGAATTACAAGTTGTAGGTGCAAACGCACTAACTGTTTCTGAAACTACCTTCGGACGTGAGTTTAACGAAGCGTTGATCCACCAAGTTGTTGTTGCTTATGCAGCAGGTGCGCGTCAAGGTACTCGTGCGCAAAAAACTCGTGCTGAAGTGTCTGGTTCAGGTAAAAAACCTTGGCGTCAAAAAGGTACAGGTCGTGCTCGTGCTGGTGATATCAAATCACCAATCTGGCGTTCTGGTGGTATAACCTTCGCGGCTAAACCACAAGATCACAGCCAAAAAGTGAACAAGAAAATGTACCGTGGTGCTATCAAAAGCATTCTTTCTGAATTAGTTCGTCAAGACCGTTTGGTTGTTGTTGAAAAATTCGAATTAGATGCACCAAAAACTAAAGTTTTAGTACAAAAATTAAAAGATTTAGCAGTTGAAGATGCATTAATTATCACAGCAAGTTTAGATGAAAATCTATTCTTAGCAGCACGTAACTTATATAAAGTTGATGTACGTGATGTTCAAGGTATCGATCCAGTTAGCTTAATCGCTTTCGATAAAGTGATTGTTACTGTTGACGCTGTGAAACAAATTGAGGAGATCCTAGCATGAGTCAAGAACGTTTGCTAAGCGTGCTACGTGCACCGCATATCTCTGAAAAAGCAACTAACAATGCTGAAAAATCTAACACTGTTGTACTTAAAGTTGCTTTAGATGCGAACAAAGCTGAAATTGCTGCTGCTGTTGCTCAATTATTTGAAGTAAAAGTTGACTCTGTTCGTACCGTGGTTGTTAAAGGTAAAACTAAACGCCGTGGTAGCAAAATGGGTCGTCGCAGCGACTGGAAAAAAGCTTATGTAACTTTAGCCGAAGGCCAAAACTTGGACTTCGTGGACAGTGCAGAGTAATCGGAGGAAATTAGAGAATGGCTATCGTTAAATGTAAGCCGACCTCCGCTGGTCGTCGTCACGTTGTTAAAATCGTGAACCCTGAATTACACAAGGGTAAACCTTACGCACCTCTTCTAGATACTAAGTCTAAAACTGGTGGTCGTAACAACTATGGTCGTATTACTACTCGTCACATTGGTGGCGGTCACAAACAACACTACCGTTTAATCGATTTCAAACGTAACAAGTTAGACATCCCAGCGGTTGTTGAGCGTTTAGAATATGATCCAAACCGTTCTGCTAACATTGCTTTAGTGCTTTATAAAGATGGTGAACGCCGTTATATCTTAGCACCTAAAGGTCTGTCAGTAGGCGATCAAATCCAAGCTGGCGTAAACTCACCAATTAAAGTGGGTAACTCATTACCAATGCGTAATATCCCAGTTGGTTCAACAGTACATAACGTTGAATTAAAACCAGGTAAAGGCGGTCAAATCGCTCGTTCTGCTGGTGCTTATGTACAAATCATCGCACGTGAAGGCAACTATGTAACTTTACGTTTACGTTCTGGCGAAATGCGTAAAGTATTAGCTGAATGTGTTGCAACAATCGGTGAAGTTGGTAACTCAGAACATATGCTTCGCGTATTGGGTAAAGCGGGTGCTAACCGCTGGAGAGGTATTCGCCCTACAGTTCGTGGTACTGCAATGAACCCAGTAGATCACCCACATGGTGGTGGTGAAGGTCGTAACTTTGGTAAACACCCAGTAACTCCTTGGGGCGTTCAAACCAAAGGTAAGAAAACTCGTCACAACAAACGTACTGATAAATATATCGTACGTCGTCGTGGCAAATAATAGATTAAATTAAAGAGGATTAGCCATGCCACGTTCTCTCAAGAAGGGTCCTTTCCTTGACCTACACTTGTTGAAGAAGGTAGAGAAGGCGGTGGAAAGCGGGGATAAAAAACCAATCAAAACTTGGTCCCGTCGTTCAATGATCATTCCATCAATGATCGGATTGACCATCGCAGTCCATAATGGTCGTCAGCACGTTCCTGTTTATGTATCTGATGAAATGATCGGTCATAAGCTTGGTGAATTTGCACCGACTCGTACATACCGCGGTCACGCGGCAGATAAGAAAGCTAAGAAATAAGAGGTAAATAGATGGAAACTATCGCAAAACATCGTTACGCTCGCACTTCTGCCCAAAAAGCTCGCTTAGTTGCCGATTTAATTCGTGGTAAAAAAGTTGCGCAAGCATTAGAAATCTTAACTTTCACTAACAAAAAAGCAGCAGCTTTAGTGAAGAAAGTTTTAGAATCAGCTATTGCAAACGCAGAGCACAATGACGGTGCAGACATCGATGATCTTAAAGTCGCTAAAATCTTCGTTGATGAAGGTCCTAGCATGAAACGTGTTATGCCACGTGCTAAAGGTCGTGCAGATCGTATTTTAAAACGTACTAGCCACATTACTGTGGTTGTGTCAGATCGTTAATAAGTAGAGGAATAGCAATGGGTCAAAAAGTACATCCACATGGTATTCGCCTAGGTATTGTTAAACCTTGGAGCTCTACTTGGTTCGCGAATACACAAGACTTCGCTGACAATCTTGAAGGCGATTTCAAAGTACGCAAATTCTTAAATAAAGAATTAGCAAATGCTTCAGTTTCACGTATTACTATTGAGCGTCCAGCTAAAAGTATTCGTGTAACTATTCACACAGCTCGCCCTGGTATCGTAATCGGTAAAAAAGGCGAGGATGTTGAAAAATTACGTAACGCAGTGTCTAAAATCGCTGGCGTTCCTGCTCAAATCAACATTGCTGAAGTGAAAAAACCTGAATTAGATGCGAAATTAGTTGCAGATAGCATCGCTTCTCAATTAGAACGTCGTGTAATGTTCCGTCGTGCAATGAAACGTGCGGTACAAAGCGCAATGCGTTTAGGTGCTAAAGGTATCAAAGTTGAGGTTAGCGGTCGTTTAGGTGGTGCAGAAATCGCACGTTCAGAATGGTATCGTGAAGGTCGCGTACCTCTACATACTCTTCGTGCGGACATCGATTATAACACTGCAGAAGCTCACACAACTTACGGCGTAATCGGCGTTAAAGTGTGGATCTTCAAAGGTGAAATTCTTGGTGGAATGGCTGCCGTTGCGCAATCAGAACAACAACCTGCCGACAAGCCTAAAAAGGCTCCTCGCGGTAAAGGTCGTAAGTAAGGAGAAACGCTAAATGTTGCAACCAAAACGTACAAAATTCCGTAAAGTTCACAAAGGCCGCAACCGTGGTATCGCGGGCGGTACTGAAGTTAGCTTCGGTACTTACGGTTTAAAAGCAGTTGGTCGTTGTCGTTTAACCGCTCGTCAAATCGAAGCGGCACGTCGTGCAATGTCACGTGCAGTAAAACGTCAAGGTAAAATCTGGATTCGTGTATTCCCAGATAAACCAATTACTGAAAAACCATTAGAAGTCCGTATGGGTAAAGGTAAAGGTAACGTTGAGTACTGGGTAGCCTTAATCCAACCGGGTAAAGTGCTTTATGAAATGGATGGTGTGTCTGAAGAAGTAGCAAGAAACGCATTTGCATTAGCAGCTGCTAAATTGCCAGTTAAGACCACTTTCGTAACTAAGACGGTGATGTAATGAAAGCTCAAGATTTACGTACAAAAAGTGTTGAAGAGCTGAATGCTGAATTAGTAAACCTTTTAGGTGAACAATTCAAGTTGCGTATGCAGACAGCCACCGGTCAGCTTCAACAAACCCATCAGGCTAAACAAGTGCGTCGTGATATTGCACGTGTAAAAACTGTATTAACCGAAAAGGCGGGTGAGTAATGACTGATAAAATTCGTAGCGTACAAGGTAAAGTTGTTAGCGACAAAATGGAAAAATCTTTCGTTGTTGCTATTGAACGTAAGGTAAAACACCCTTTATATGGTAAATTTATCCGTCGTACAACTAAATTACACGTACACGATGAGAACAATGAAGCCAAAGTTGGTGATACCGTAGAGATTCGCGAATGTCGCCCTCTATCAAAAACCAAATCTTGGACTTTAGTTCGTGTTGTTGAGAAAGCGGTAATCGCTTAATTCACAATGTAACAATAAAAGGCCAATGGTTAATTCCATTGGCTTTTTTACATTTAAAGTATTGTAAATTTCAACCGCACTTTTAGTAAATGGGTTTAGAGGATAAAGGTAAATTATCATTGCCTTTCTCTTTTTCTTTTGATAAAATCCGCTACCTATCCGCCGTTCTATCCGAGTAGTGCGGATGGGTTCGTCCCGAAAGGGTGTTTTTTTAATCTTAACGGAGCACTAATATGATCCAAGAACAGACTATGCTGGATGTTGCTGATAATTCAGGCGCTCGCAGCGTAATGTGTATCAAGGTTCTAGGTGGATCGCACCGTCGTTATGCTGCGATTGGTGACATCATCAAAATTACTGTAAAAGAAGCAATTCCACGCGGTAAAGTAAAAAAAGGTGATGTATTAAAAGCAGTTGTTGTGCGCACCAAGAAGGGTGTTCGTCGCCCAGATGGCTCAGTTATTCGTTTCGATGGTAACGCTTGTGTAATTTTAAATAATAACACTGAGCAACCAATCGGTACTCGTATTTTTGGACCAGTGACTCGTGAACTTCGTTCTGAGAAATTCATGAAGATCATTTCTTTAGCTCCAGAAGTACTGTAAGGGGAATGTAATGGCTGCTAAAATCCGTCAAAATGATGAAGTAATTGTTCTTACTGGTAAAGATAAGGGCAAACGTGGCAAGGTAACTAAAGTGTTACCAAACGGTAAAGTGTTTGTGGAAGGTATCAACATCATTACTAAACATGAAAAACCAGTTCCTGCATTAGGAAAAGCTGGTGGTTTAGTGAAAAAAGAAGCTGCAATTGACGCTTCAAATGTTGCGATTTTCAATCCTAAAACAAATAAAGCTGACCGTGTAGGTTTTAGATTCGAAGATGGCAAAAAAGTACGTTTCTTCAAATCTAACAATGAAATTATCTAACAAACTGGAGTAATGCGATGGCGAAACTGCATGATTACTACAGAGATCAAGTAGTAAGCGAATTAAAAAATAAATTCGGCTACAAATCTGTCATGCAAGTCCCACGAATCGAAAAGATTACCCTGAATATGGGTGTGGGTGAAGCATTGACCGACAAAAAATTGCTAGACAACGCAGTAGCGGACTTAGCAGCAATCAGCGGTCAAAAACCTTTAGTAACTAAAGCTCGTAAATCTGTTGCTGGCTTTAAAATCCGTCAGGGATATCCAATCGGTTGTAAAGTAACACTACGCGGTGAGCGTATGTGGGAGTTCTTTGAACGTTTAATTACAATTGCTGTTCCACGTATTCGTGACTTCCGCGGTTTAAGCGCGAAATCATTCGATGGTCGTGGTAACTATAGCATGGGTGTGCGTGAACAAATCATCTTCCCTGAAATCGATTACGATAAAGTAGATCGTGTACGTGGTTTAGATATCACTATCACAACTACTGCTAAGAATGATGAAGAAGGTCAAGCACTACTTGCTGCCTTTAATTTCCCATTCCGTAAATAAGGCAGGTTATAATGGCTAAACAATCAATGAAAGCACGCGATGTAAAACGCGTTAAATTGGCTGAAAAATTCTACGCAAAACGTGTTGAATTAAAGAAAATCATTTCTGATGTCAATGCCTCTGATGAAGATCGTTGGGATGCAGTGTTAAAGTTACAAACTTTACCACGTGATTCTAGCCCATCTCGTCAACGTAACCGTTGCCGCCAAACTGGACGTCCTCATGGCGTTTTACGTAAGTTTGGTTTAAGCCGAATTAAGGTTCGTGAAGCTGCAATGCGCGGTGAAATCCCAGGCCTTAAAAAAGCTAGCTGGTAATATACCACTTTATTTTGGAATCGGAGAAAAAGTACAATGAGTATGCAAGATCCAATCGCAGATATGCTGACCCGTATTCGTAACGGTCAAGCTGCGAACAAAGTTGCAATCAATATGCCTTCTTCCAAGCTAAAAGTGGCAATTGCCAACGTATTAGCTGCTGAAGGTTATATCGAAAGCGTAAAAGTTTTAGAAGGTGCTAAACCTGAATTGGAAATTACTTTAAAATATTTCCAAGGCAAACCAGTTGTAGAAAGCATCCAACGTGTAAGTCGTCCTGGTCTTCGTATTTACAAACGTAAAGATGAATTGCCAAAAGTTATGGGCGGTTTAGGTGTTGCAGTTATTTCTACATCTAAAGGTGTTATGACTGACCGCGCTGCTCGTCAAGCAGGTTTAGGCGGTGAGATCATCTGTTATGTAGCTTAATAGAGAGGTAGGAAAATGTCTCGTGTTGCAAAGGCACCTGTTAATATTCCTGCCGGCGTTGAAGTTAAACTCGACGGTCAGCTATTAACAGTAAAAGGTAAAAATGGCGAGTTATCTCGCACAATTCATGAATCAGTTGAAGTAAAACAAGATAACGGACAATTTACGTTCACTCCGCGTGAAGGTTTTGTTGAAGCAAATGCTCAATCGGGTACTGCACGTGCGTTAGTTAATGCAATGGTTATCGGTGTTACTGAAGGTTTCACTAAAAAATTAGTATTGGTGGGTGTAGGTTACAGAGCTCAACTTAAAGGCAATGCAATTGCATTAAGTTTAGGCTATTCTCACCCAGTAGAGCACACTTTGCCAGCAGGTATTACTGCAGAATGTCCATCTCAAACCGAAATCGTGTTGAAAGGTGCAGACAAACAGTTGATCGGTCAAGTTGCAGCAGATATTCGTGCTTATCGCCGTCCTGAGCCTTATAAAGGTAAAGGGGTACGTTACGCTGATGAAGTGGTACGTATCAAAGAGGCTAAGAAGAAATAATTAAGGTAACACTATGGATAAGAAATCAGCTCGTATCCGTCGTGCAGCTCGTGCACGTCATATGATGAGAGAGCAAGGTGTAACTCGTTTAGTTATTCACCGCACTCCACGTCATATTTATGCACAAGTTATTGCACCAAACGGTTCAGAAGTGCTTGCCGCTGCTTCAACTGTTGAGAAAGCAATTCGTGAGCAAGTAAAATACACCGGTAATAAAGATGCTGCTGCTGCAGTAGGTAAAGCTGTTGCAGAACGCGCATTAGCAAAAGGCGTTCAAGCTGTTGCTTTTGATCGTTCCGGTTTTAAATATCATGGTCGTGTCCAAACTTTAGCGGACGCTGCACGTGAAGCTGGTCTACAGTTCTAATGAGGTAAATTGAGATGTCAAACATCGAAAAACAAGCTGGTGAACTGCAAGAGAAGCTAATCGCAGTAAACCGTGTATCAAAAACTGTAAAAGGTGGTCGTATTATGAGTTTCACTGCATTAACTGTGGTGGGCGATGGTAATGGCCGAGTAGGTTTTGGTTATGGTAAAGCACGCGAAGTTCCAGCAGCGATCCAAAAAGCAATGGAAAAAGCACGTCGTAATATGATTAACGTTGCTTTGAATGAAGGTACATTACAGCATCCAGTTAAAGGTGTTCATACTGGTTCACGTGTATTTATGCAACCAGCAAGCGAAGGTACAGGTATCATCGCAGGTGGTGCAATGCGTGCAGTATTAGAAGTTGCAGGTGTACGTAACGTTCTTTCTAAAGCGTATGGTTCTACCAACCCAATTAACGTTGTTCGCGCAACTATTGATGCATTAGCAAACATGAAATCACCAGAAATGGTTGCTGCAAAACGCGGTAAAACTGTTGATGAAATCTTGGGGTAATGAATAATGGCTAAAACTATTAAAGTAACACAAGTTCGTAGCTCAATTGCTCGTTTACCGAAGCATAAAGCTACCTTGCGTGGTCTTGGTCTTCGCCATATGCACCACACTGTTGAGTTAATTGATACGCCTGCAGTACGTGGTATGATTAACCAAGTTTCATACATGGTTAAAGTGGAGGAGTAAGAGATGCGTTTAAATACTCTATCTCCGGCTGAAGGTGCAAAGCATAGCGCTAAACGCCTCGGTCGTGGTATTGGTTCAGGTTTAGGCAAGACTGGTGGCCGTGGTCATAAAGGTCAAAAATCTCGTACTGGTGGCGGTGTTCGTCGCGGTTTCGAAGGTGGTCAAATGCCGTTATACCGTCGTTTACCAAAATTTGGTTTTACTTCAATGAAGGCTGCAGTAACTGCAGAAGTTCGTTTGAATGAGTTAACCAAAGTTGAAGGTAATGTAGTAACCTTAGAAACATTAAAAGCAGCAAATATCTTAACTAAAGATATTCAATTCGCTAAAGTAGTTTTAGCGGGTGAAGTGAAATCTGCAGTAACAGTTCGTGGTTTGCGTGTAACTAAGGGTGCAAAAGCAGCAATTGAAGCTGCTGGCGGTTCAGTTGAGGAATAATTAGCAAATGGCTAAACAACCAGGTTATCAAGCAAGAAGTACTAATAGCGGTAAAGGTGAATTAAAAAGCCGATTACTTTTCGTTTTAGGTGCGCTTATCGTTTACCGAATTGGTTCTTTCATTCCGGTTCCTGGTATTGATGCGGCTGTGCTAGCTCAATTAGTTGAACAACAAAAAGGCACCATCATTGACATGTTTAACATGTTCTCTGGTGGTGCATTAAGCCGTGCATCTATCTTAGCATTAGGTATTATGCCGTATATCTCGGCATCTATTGTAATTCAGTTGCTTGCAACGGTTTCTCCTGCTTTAGCAGAATTAAAGAAAGAAGGTGCTGCTGGTCAACGTAAAATTTCTAAGTATACTCGGTATGCGACAGTTGTTTTTGCGACCATTCAGGCAGTAGCTATTTCAACAGGTTTACCAAATATGTTACCTGGCTTAGTGCCAAATGTTGGATTTGGCTTTTATTTCACTTCAGTTGTTAGCTTAGTAACTGGAACTATGTTCCTCATGTGGTTAGGTGAACAAATTACTGAAAGAGGTATTGGTAACGGTATTTCAATTCTTGTTTTTGGCGGTATCGTAGCTGGTTTACCATCAGCTATACTTCAAACTATTGAGCAGGCTCGTCAAGGACAGATGCATCCATTAGTGCTTCTTCTGATCGCAGCTATTGTATTTGCAGTAACTTATTTCGTTGTTTTTGTTGAAAGAGGGCAGCGCAGAATTCGCGTTGAATATGCAAAGCGTCAACAAGGTCGTCAAATTTTAGGTGGTCATTCGACACATTTACCATTGAAAGTAAATATGGCAAACGTAATGCCGGCAATTTTTGCCTCAAGTATTATTTTATTTCCAGCTACCTTAACTCAATGGTTTGGACAAAATGATAAGTTTGAGTGGTTAAATAACTTATCTATGTTGTTGAATCCTGGTCAGCCTCTTTATTTACTTGTTTATGCTGTAGCAATTATTTTCTTTAGCTTCTTTTACACTGCAATGCAGTATAATCCGCGAGATACAGCAGATAATCTAAAAAAATCTGGTGCATTTATTCCAGGAATTAGACCAGGGGAACAAACCTCTCGTTATATTGATAAAGTTATGACTCGTCTTACACTGATTGGCGGTCTTTATGTAACGTTTGTGTGTTTAGTTCCTTATATTATGACATCGGCTTGGGATGTTAAATTTTACTTCGGTGGAACATCTCTTTTAATTGTAGTCGTTGTAATTATGGATTTCATCGTGCAGGTTCAGAGTCACTTAATGTCGTCTCAATATGAGTCTGCGTTGAAAAAAGCAAACCTTAAAGGTTTTGGACAATAATTGTTCATTTAGTAGAAAAGGATAAGCAATGAAAGTTCGTGCTTCCGTAAAGAAAATGTGTCGTAACTGTAAAATTGTTAAACGTGAAGGTGTTGTACGTGTATTGTGCAGCGATCCTAAGCATAAACAACGTCAAGGTTAATTCATATTTTTTCTTGCAAAGAACCAGTTGAGCAGTTATACTGCTCAACTCATTTATGTCCTTGGTATTCTGTTTGAGTATCCTGAAAACGGGCTTTTCAAGATCAGAATACCAAATTAGTTAAAATAATAGGAGTGCATAGTGGCCCGTATTGCAGGCATTAACATTCCTGATCACAAACACGCTGTAATCGCTTTAACTGCAATTTACGGTATTGGTAAGACTCGTTCAAAAGCTATTTGTGCTGCAGCGGGTATTGCTGAAGATGTTAAGATCAGAGAATTGTCTGAAGAGCAGATTGACAAACTGCGTGACGAAGTTGGTAAATTTACTGTTGAAGGTGATTTACGTCGTGAAGTAACACTAAACATCAAACGTCTTTTAGACTTAGGTTGTTATCGTGGTTTACGTCACCGTCGTAGTTTACCGGTACGTGGTCAACGTACTAAAACTAATGCGCGTACCCGTAAGGGTCCACGTAAGCCGATCAAAAAATAGTCGGGGTAAATAAAGAATGGCTAAAACACCAGTTCGTGCACGTAAACGTGTAAAAAAACAAGTCGTAGATGGCGTAGCACATATTCACGCATCTTTCAATAATACAATCGTTACTATTACTGACCGTCAAGGTAACGCTCTAGCATGGGCGACTGCAGGTGGTTCAGGTTTCCGTGGTTCTCGTAAATCTACCCCGTTCGCTGCGCAAGTTGCTGCTGAACGTTGTGCTGAAATTGTTAAAGAATTCGGCTTAAAGAACTTGGAAGTTATGGTTAAAGGTCCGGGTCCAGGTCGTGAATCTACAATTCGCGCGTTAAACGCAGCGGGTTTCCGTATCACGAATATTACTGATGTGACTCCGATTCCTCATAACGGTTGTCGTCCACCGAAAAAACGTCGCGTTTAAGACGTATATAGGATAGTTGGAGAAAGAAAATGGCAAGATATTTGGGTCCAAAACTCAAGCTCAGCCGTCGTGAAGGTACTGATTTATTTCTTAAATCAGGCGTGCGTGCGATTGATTCAAAATGTAAAATTGATACAGCACCTGGTCAACATGGTGCTCGTAAACCGCGTTTGTCTGACTATGGTAGTCAATTACGTGAAAAACAAAAAGTTCGTCGTATCTATGGTATTTTAGAACGTCAATTCCGTAACTACTATAAAGAAGCAAACCGTTTAAAAGGTAACACTGGTGAAAATTTATTAGTGTTATTAGAAGGTAGATTGGATAACGTTGTTTATCGCATGGGATTTGCTGCAACTCGTGCAGAAGCTCGCCAATTAGTGAGCCATAAAGCGATTGTTGTAAATGGTCGTGTTGTTAACATTCCATCTTTCCAAGTTTCTGTAAATGATGTTGTTGCTGTTCGTGAGAAATCTAAAAAACAAGCACGTATTAAAGCATCATTAGAATTAGCAGAACAAAGAGAAAAACCAACATGGTTAGAAGTTGATTCTGCAAAAATGGAAGGTGTGTTCAAACGTGTTCCTGAGCGTTCTGATTTATCAGCAGATATTAACGAACATCTGATCGTTGAGCTTTACTCTAAATAATAGTTAAGCTTAAAAGCAAAGAGAGGATAAAATGCAGGGTTCTGTTACAGAATTTTTAAAACCACGTTTAGTAGATATTGAACAAATTAGTTCAACTCATGCTAAAGTGATCTTAGAGCCGTTAGAGCGTGGTTTTGGCCATACTCTAGGTAATGCATTACGTCGTATCCTTCTGTCTTCAATGCCAGGTTGTGCTGTAACTGAAGTGGAAATTGATGGCGTATTGCACGAATATAGTAGTAAGGAAGGTGTTCAAGAAGATATTCTTGAAGTTCTTTTAAACCTTAAAGGTCTAGCGGTTAAAGTACAGAATAAAGATGATGTTATTCTGACACTAAATAAATCTGGAATTGGCCCTGTTGTTGCAGCGGATATCACCCATGATGGTGATGTTGAAATTGTGAATCCGAATCATGTAATCTGTCACTTAACTGACGAAAATGCATCAATCAGTATGCGTATTCGAGTTCAGCGTGGTAGAGGATATGTTCCAGCTTCAGCTCGCACTCATAGTCAAGCAGAGGAGCGTCCAATTGGCCGCTTACTTGTTGACGCTTGTTACAGCCCAGTTGATCGCATTGCATATAATGTTGAAGCAGCTCGTGTTGAACAACGTACTGATCTAGATAAACTTGTTATTGAGTTAGAAACTAATGGTACGCTTGAGCCTGAAGAAGCAATTCGTCGTGCTGCAACAATCTTAGCAGAGCAACTCGATGCATTCGTTGATTTGCGTGATGTTCGTCAACCTGAAATTAAGGAAGAAAAACCGGAATTTGATCCGATTTTATTACGTCCTGTAGATGATTTAGAGTTGACAGTTCGTTCTGCTAACTGTTTGAAAGCAGAAACAATTCATTATATCGGTGATTTAGTACAACGTACAGAAGTTGAATTATTAAAAACACCTAATCTTGGTAAGAAATCTCTTACTGAAATTAAGGATGTGCTCGCTTCACGTGGCTTGTCACTTGGTATGCGCCTTGAAAATTGGCCACCAGCAAGTATTGCTGAAGACTAGTTTGGTCATAGGTTAAGATTTTTCTGAGAAGGATAAGATCATGCGCCATCGTAAGAGTGGTCGTCAACTAAACCGTAATAGCAGCCATCGCCAAGCGATGTTTCGTAACTTAGCAAGTGCTTTAGTTAGTCATGAAATCATTAAGACTACTTTGCCTAAAGCTAAAGAATTACGCCGTGTAGTTGAACCGTTAATTACATTAGCAAAAGTAGATAGCGTTGCAAACCGTCGTTTAGCATTCGCTCGTACTCGCAACGTTGAAACTGTTGCAAAATTATTCAATGAATTAGGTCCACGTTTTGCTCAACGTGCAGGTGGCTACACTCGCATCTTGAAATGTGGTTTCCGTGCAGGTGATAATGCTCCAATGGCATATATTGAGCTAGTTGATCGCCCAGAAGTTGTTGATACAGCATCTGCGGAATAGTAGTTGATATTTTAAGAAAAACCCACTTTATAGTGGGTTTTTTTATATATTTAGAGAATTAATGATATAAAGTAGAAGAGCGTTAGTTTCTAATATGTTTTTATGGATTTTTAGAAAATTATTTAATAGTCCATGATTATTATTTCTTAAAATGAATGAGAGAATCTTCTCTTAACTCTAAGATAGATGCATATTCCTTGCGCCAGTCTCCCAGCACAATTCTAGTCATTCCCTCTTCTTTATGAATATTTTCTCTATGGGTATGTCCGTGAATTAGCAAATCCACATTAAACTCCTGCATTTTTTGTATAGTGAATGTTTTATTTACATCCATGATTTTTACTGATTTTTTTTGTTTATCTTGATTACTTTTAGAGCGGATTTTTTCAGCAATTTTTATTCGAAGTTTTAATGGTAAACATAGAAATGTTCGTTGTAGCCACTTATTATTAACTTTGTTACGAAATTTCTGATAGGCAGTGTCATCAATACAAAGGCTATCACCATGACATAGTAAGATATTTTTTCCGTAAAGATTGATGAGCTTGTATTCTGGTAATAATTCAACTCCCGTTTCTTTTGAAAAACGCTCTCCAATAAGAAAATCGCGATTTCCATGTTGGAAATAACATTGCACTCCTTTATCATGCAAGGATTTGAGTAGGTTCTTTATTTTTATAATTAGTGGGGACTGTTCATCATCACCAACCCAGAAATCGAATAAATCACCTAATATATAAACTTGTTCAGTTTCTGGTTCGATGTTTTGTATAAAGCTTATAAAAAGTGCGGTTAATTCAGGTTTTGTTTCACTTAAATGCAAATCAGAAATAAAATAAGAATGTTTCATAAATATTCCATTAATCTCTTCTAGATAGACGTAAACTATAACTTAATTTGTTATAATTTGAAAAATATAACTATATTTTAGTTTATTAACTATAGATGTGAATTAAAAAATTAAATAGGATCAAGATATGTTAAAACTGCTTAGAATTTTTATTGTTACAGTTTGTTGTATTCTGATTTGTGTATTGGGTACAGTTTATTCATTTATTAGGTTTAAAAATCCGAGTAATGTAGGGATTATGGCTCGTTGGTTTGGGCGCTTACATCCGTTGTTTGGTTTGAAAGTAGAATATCGTTTTCCAAATTCTATCAATAAATTAAGTCCAGCTATTTATATTGGCAATCATCAAAATAATTATGATATGGTGACGATATCTTATATGGTTCGTCCGAGAACTGTGAGTGTTGGTAAGAAAAGTTTAATTTGGATTCCTTTTTTTGGGATCCTATATTGGATTACAGGTAATATATTTTTAGATCGTGAGAATCGGACTAAAGCTCATAGTACTATGGCGCAACTTGCTCACCGGATTAATGAAGACAATTTGTCTATTTGGATGTTTCCAGAGGGTACTCGTAGTCGAGGCCGTGGGTTATTGCCTTTTAAGACAGGGGCGTTTCATGCAGCAATTTCTGCGGGGGTACCAATTATTCCAGTTGTTTGTTCAACAACACACAATAAAATTAATTTAAATCGTTGGAATAATGGAATAGTGATTTGTGAAATGTTAGATCCTATTGATGTTTCAGGTTACAATAAAGATAATGTGCGTGATCTTGCTACTTATTGTCATGATTTGATGGAGAAACGCATTGCTGAACTAGATATGGAAATTGCGAAAAGGAATTAAAATGCAAACTTTCTCTCGTCGTCAATTATTAAAAAATACTACTATTTCAGCTGCACTTTTTAGTTTACCAATGCCATTATGGGCTGCTGTACGTGATAAATTAATTGTTCCACCTTTGATAGAAGTTCGTCGAGGACGTCCAATAGTGCTTACTATGCAGGAAGTTAATTATGAATTAGATGGAAAGCATAATGTAACAGCATGGGGATTCAATGGCAATTATTTGGGGCCAACGATAAAAATCAAATCAACTAATTTTGCCAAACTAAATTACCATAATAATTTGCCGCAATCGATAGCTTTGTCCATTCAAGGGTTGCAGGCTTCAGGGGAGCTCTTTGGAGGTGCTGCTCGGGTATTAAAAAAAGACGAGACTTGGGCTCCGATAGTACCGATTGAGCAAGCTGCGGCAACGTGTTGGTACCGTTCTTCTATATTAGCGAATTCGGCTTATCAAACATACCGAGGGCTTGTAGGAATGTGGTTAGTTGAAGATGAGCAAAGTATTCAGGCAAATATTCCTCATAAATATGGTGTAGATGATATCCCTTTGATTTTACAGGATATGTCATTTAGTAGTAATGGCCTTCAACTTTTTAAGCAAAATCAACCAAATTTTGTTGGAAATCGTTTATTAGTTAACGGTATAGAAGCACCCTATTTAAACGTTGTTCGTGGTTGGGTTCGTTTACGATTATTAAATGCATCTTTAGCGCGAGCTTATGATTTACGTCTAGATAATGAGCAGAGTATGCTATTGATTGCTAAGGATCTGGGGTTTTTACCTAAGGCAAAAAGTATTCAGTCTGTGATTCTTGCTCCAGGAGAACGAGTTGAAGTACTTATTAATATGAGTGAGGTTGATTCTGTTTCATTGATTGATGGTAAAAAACGAGACGTGTTAGATAAGATAAAAAATATTTTTAGCAGTGGTGATGATTTACTGGATAATACAGTTATTGAGTTACGAGCACAAGGTGAAGCTACAGTTTTTAGCAAGACATTAAATCTTACTTTTGATACAGATGCACCAGAAATGTTAGTTCAATCTATAGCGCAAATTCGTGAGTTCAATATTGATGTGACGAATGGGCTAATTAATCAAAGACGTTTTGACCCTAGAAGAATTGATGTAGTGGTTCGAAAAGGTACGGTAGAGCGTTGGATTTTAAATGCTAATTTACCTGTGGGGTTTACTATTCAGGGGGCAAAATTTGTCGTAGAAAGTCAGGATGATCATATTTATCAAGCGGATGAGTTAGCCTGGAAAGATACTGTTTGGGTAAAAGGAAAAACACATATATTAGTTCGGTTTGATCAGGTTTCTTCAAATAATTACCCATTTTTATTTGGTGTATCGAATTTAATGTTAGCTGATATGGGATGTATTGGTGTTATGGTTGTTCAGTAAGTGAAATGAAAGTGCGGTAGATTTTTGTGCGATTTTTTGTATAATCAGTACCTCTATTAAGAGGGATATAATGATGAA
This sequence comes from Haemophilus sp. CCUG 66565, assembly GCF_001679495.1. Classification (NCBI taxonomy): domain Bacteria; kingdom Pseudomonadati; phylum Pseudomonadota; class Gammaproteobacteria; order Pasteurellales; family Pasteurellaceae; genus Haemophilus; species Haemophilus sp. CCUG 66565. The sequence continues at coordinate 29,321 of NZ_LZOX01000011.1, forward strand.
AAAAGCTTTAATTATTGCTGCATTATCAGCAAGTCTAAGTGCTCAGGTGGCTCTTTCTGAAACACCAAATGCTCAAGAACAACAATCTCGTCTTTATTTAGGTGTTTATGATGTATCAAGTAAACTGCCAGTTTTATTGGATAAATTAGAAATTTCACGTTCTTCTAAAAAACAACAATTATGCTGGCAAATAAATGGCTCATTTGGAAAGAAAGTTCAAGCCACAGAGATTTTTACATCTCCAGCTAAAGCAAATTTTTATATTTCATCAGATATAGGAATGGTAACTTCATCTGAAGATAAAAAAACACATACAATAACGAGTCAGCGCGATTCCTTAAACGATGGGAAATTAGTAATAAATTGTTGGAGTTTTGATCAAAAAGATCCTCGAGGTAAATATACTATCTTTATTAAGTTAGGAGAGATGGAATATGGTCCTTTAACATTTACGGTTGTAAAATAATTAGATGATAACCCAGGTTTTACTGGGTTTTTTATTACTGTGAATATATTGTATTTGATAAATTACTTGTTTTAGTGACGGCTGATGTAATTAAAAATGAACAAAAATAATATGTCTGCGTATCTTGTTCCTAAAAGTGCGGTTATTTTTGAAGAAGAAATTAAGAAAAGCCGTTTTATCACTTATTTACAGAGGACTACAGGGATCGCTGAAGCTAAAGCTTTTTTGGAAGAGATTAAACGAGAACATAGAGCAGCGCGCCATCATTGTTGGGCTGCGGTAATGGGAAATCCAGTAGATTCTTTACAATTTGCTTTTTCTGATGATGGCGAACCATCAGGTACGGCGGGTAAACCAATGCTTAGTGTTCTTCAAGGCAGTAATATTGGTGAAATTAGCGCTATAGTGGTACGTTATTATGGTGGAATTTTGTTAGGTACAGGAGGATTAGTTAGAGCCTATAGTAATGGAGTACAGCAAGCATTGAAATTATTAGAAACAGAAATAAGAGTAGAACGTTCCCTTTTTGGTTTAGATTGTCATTATAGTCAATTGAGTCTAGTACAGTTACTTTGTGATAAGTATGAAGTAGAAATATTAGCTCAAAATTTTCAGTCCCAAGTATTTTTAACATTGGGTATTAGTAAACAAACGGTTGAATCTTTTGTTAGAGAATTGAGAGATAAATCAATGGGAAAACTAGTGATTAAATCAATTGAATAGGCGAATAACTGTGCATATTTTATCTATAATACGAATTATTGGTATCCTGATTATCTGTTTTTCCGGAACGATGCTTATTCCGGCATTCATTGCATTGATTTATGGTGATGGAGGCGGAAAAGCTTTCATACAGGCATTTACTTTTAGCTTGACTGTTGGAGTACTGCTCTGGTGGCCTTGCCATCACTATAAACAAGAATTGCGTTCTCGTGATGGTTTTTTTATTGTTGTCGCATTTTGGTTTGTTCTAGGTGGTTTAGCAACGTTACCATTTTTATTATTTGATGCACTAAATTTAACAGTTGCTTCAGCAGCATTTGAAGCCTTTTCTGGATTAACGACAACTGGTGCAACAGTAATGAGAGGATTGGATAACCTTCCAAAAGCGATGTTATTTTATCGTCAATTTTTGCAATGGCTTGGTGGAATGGGAATTATTGTACTCGCAATAGCTATCATTCCATTATTAGGTGTGGGGGGGATGCAACTTTATAGAGCTGAAATGTCGGGGCCAATGAAAGAACAAAAAATTAGACCAAGGATTACTGAAACAGCAAAAGTTCTTTGGGTAATTTATATTTCTTTAACTGTTTTTTGTGCATTAGCATATTGGTTGGCTGGGATGGGAGTTTTTGATGCTATAACTCATAGCTTTTCTACTGTTTCAATCGGTGGCTTTTCAACTCATGATGCGAGTATCGGCTATTTCAATAGTCCATTAGTTAATTTGATCACCGTATTATTTTTACTGATTTCCGCCTGTAATTTTGGATTACACTTTCGTGCGTTTTCGACCATTGGCCATGAGAATTTTTTTAAGATTTATCTACGTGACCCTGAATTTCGTTTTTTTATAAGTATCCAGACTATACTAGTAATAATCTGTACATTAGTGATGTGGAGTCATAATTATTTTACTTCATCCTGGAAAGATTTTGAGCAAGTATTGTTCCAGACGGTATCTATTTCAACGACAACGGGCTATACAACTTCTGATTTCACTGTTTGGCCTTCTTTTGTACCTGTTCTTTTAATATTGGCTTCATTTATGGGCGGTTGTGCTGGATCTGTCGGTGGTGGTTTACGTGTTGCGCGTATACTTGTACTGTATTTACAAGGGAAACGAGAACTTAAACGTGTTGTTCACCCTAATTTAGTTTATCCTATCAAGTGGGGAAGAAATGTGTTAGATGAAAGAGTGATTGGTAGTATTTGGGCATTCTTTTCAGCTTATCTTCTAGTGTTTATTATCTGTTTACTTGGTGTCGTTGCTTGTGGTGTTGAGCCTTTTAATGCCTTTAATGCTGTATTGGCAACCTTAAATAATTTAGGGCCAGCACTAGGGGAAGTAAATAGTAATATGGTGAGTATACCCGATAGTGCTAAGTGGATTTTAATTATCGCGATGGTATGTGGGCGACTTGAAATTTTTACTCTTCTCGCTTTATTTACACCTACTTTTTGGAAAAACTAATGAAAACGTTAATATTATATTCAAGCCATGATGGGCAGACGAAAAAAATTGCTGACTTTTTATCTAGATATATTGACGGAGAGGTTTATATAGATGCATTAATGGAAAATTATACGATTGAGTCTTTTGATCGTGTAATAGTTGGTGCATCTATACGATATGGGCACTTTAATAAAGCGCTTTATCGCTTTGTTGAAAGCAATCGTTATCAACTTGAACAAAAAAGTGCGGTTTTTTTTGGGGTTAATTTAACTGCTCGTAAAGAGGGCAAAGATAATCCAGAAAGTAATACTTATGTACGTAAATTTTTACAACGTACAGAATGGAAACCTAAATTAGCCGCAGTATTTGCAGGTGCACTCTTTTATCCACGATACAGATGGATTGATCGTGTTATGATTCAGATTATTATGAAAATTACTGGTGGCGAGACAGATCCTAAGAAAGAGATCGAATATACAAATTGGGATAATGTGAAGAAATTCGCTAATCAAATTAATGAAATGGGCGTTTAGCTTTGGAGAAAAATTTATATAAATTGATTGAGGTTTAATCAAAAGATCATTTTTTAAATATTTTTACAAAAAAAGTACTTGCAAGGGTTTTGAAAATCCCTATAATGCACCGCACACAACGACGCACTGTTGTGAAGTATTTAAGTTTACAAGTGCGTCGTTGTTTTTTGCTCTTTAACAATATATCAGACAATCTGTGTGGGCACTTGTTGATTGACTTGTTTTTAAAATATTTTTAATTTTGAAGTCTTAATAGGTGCTTAACTGAAAATTCATAATTACTTTTTAAGTAGTGTTTTATTTATAGCTAAGCAGTTTATTGAGCGATTGAACTTGAATTGAAGAGTTTGATCATGGCTCAGATTGAACGCTGGCGGCAGGCTTAACACATGCAAGTCGAACGGTAGCAGGAGAAAGCTTGCTTTCTTGCTGACGAGTGGCGGACGGGTGAGTAATGCTTGGGAATCTGGCTTATGGAGGGGGATAACTACGGGAAACTGTAGCTAATACCGCGTAGAATCGGAAGATGAAAGTGCGGGACCGCAAGGCCGCATGCCATGAGATGAGCCCAAGTGGGATTAGGTAGTTGGTGGGGTAAAGGCCTACCAAGCCTGCGATCTCTAGCTGGTCTGAGAGGATGACCAGCCACACTGGAACTGAGACACGGTCCAGACTCCTACGGGAGGCAGCAGTGGGGAATATTGCGCAATGGGGGCAACCCTGACGCAGCCATGC
>NZ_LZOX01000012.1:0-61313 GCF_001679495.1 Haemophilus sp. CCUG 66565
CATCATCGCCAACGGTAATAGTGTCACCATCGGTTTTAACCGTAACTTTATTGTCAGTGACTTCCAAGCCTTTACCTGTTGCTACATCATATTTCACGGTAGTGGTTTTGCCATCCGTGTTGGTGACAGTTGCAGTTGTACCTGTGCCGTTTGCGAAGTTGACGGTGTCGTAAGGTTTAACAAAGTCAATTTCATTGCCATTACCTTGAAGGTTCCAGCCTGCATTTAGTACATCACCTACAGTAGCTGCGTTGGTACTAGTTATAGATGTTGGTGCATCCTGTTTTTTGGTGATGGTTTTATCACCCTCAGCTGTATTGTACGTATCAGGAAGATTGCCCTTCACATTCGTGATGTGGTTGTCACCATTGCTTAAACCTGTGTTGGTTAGGGTAACATCTGGTTTTTTAGTTTCACCAGCTGATGGAGTGGCTGCATTAATGGTAATACCACCATTATCAACTTTGGTGCCACCTACTGTTATAGAGCCTGCGTTAGTTAGGTCTACGTTATTACTTAATGCAAAACTATAAGTGTGATGTTTCGATGTCGCATCAACTGTTTGTTTCACCGTTAAGTTTTTGCCTGCATCAAAGTTGACTGTTGTTCCATTGGCTACATCTTGAGCGGAGGCACCAGTGGAGCCATTGCCTGTTGCATTTGCTTTAAATCCATAATTGTGAACAGAGTCAGCCAGTGAGCTTAAATCAATCACGGCTTTTTTGTCCGCAACGTCATTACCCTTACCATCTTGATAAGTCATCACAACTTGTTTTTTATCCGCATCATACTTGTAGTGAGTTGCTTCCTTACCCTCGGCCTTATCAGTTGTTGGGGCAATATGGATTTCATTACTACGCAATGCTTCAGCCGTATTGTGTAAGTCAGAAACATTTACCGCAGCATTTGGTGTACCTGTAGCTGATGCAGCAACCTCTAATTTAGTTAAGTAATTATCACCAGCATTACCTGCATTATTAATTGCTGAACCAATATTGTTCACAATCATGGTGCCTGCAGTAGTGCTGTTGTTACCATCGTAGAATGATGCAATCACGTCTGATTTGTTTACAACCTCGCCTGTGCCATCTGCATTTTTAGTGAATTTATAGCCATTACCATCTTTCACTTTGTAAACACGATTGCCTTGCTTGTCAGTATAAACCACAGGTGTAACTGCATTCACGGTGTAAGTTTTTTTACCTGTTATTGCATCAGTATCCTCGTCAACTAACACATTGTCACCCGCTTTTACTACCGAGCCTAAAGTAGTAATAGCCTTTTTACCATCATTAGTAATATTGGATAAATCGTTTTTAGCAACACCTTTGATTACTGCTTTCGTATTTGTTACATCTTTATTGTTGCCGTCCGCATAGGTCATGGTAATGTTGCCGCTTGCATCAACAGTATATTCGTTGCCATCTGTTGTTGGCTTGATGTGTTTCTCATCTTCTAGGTTTGCTACCTTGTGCGTTACGTCGGAGTTATTTCCACCTTTCGTCGTATAGGTGATGCGGTCGCCATCATTTTTAATGCTGATAGGGTTATTGCTCTCACCCAACTTAATTTCTTTTGTGTGAACACTATCAAGGTCTTTCAAATTGCTATCCAAAGCAAAAGTAAAGTTGTTTGTGTTGGCTTCGCGTTTTAAACGTAGGTTTTTGCCTGCATTTAAACCTAGTGTTTCACCTGCTGCCATTGCAGTACCTTCAGATTCATTGGTTTTAGTTTCACCTGTAACCTTGTCATCTGAGTCTTTTGCTATAGTAAACCATTTGGCGTTATTAACCGCTTTTACTACAGTATCAACAGTAGCAAGTTTACCTGAATCAGTTTTTGACGGCTCTAGCGGGTCTTTATGAATTGTAACTTGTCCTTTTTTACTAGTACCTTCGGTATTTGTTACCGAATCTACGTCTCCGGTATTTGCAGTAAGCTTATTACCATTAGAGTCAATTTTTATTGTGGTGTTATCTACGTTTACATCATAGCTAATCGTTGCCCCTTCGCTTGCTTCAGTCACAACCTTGGCATTGGTAGCATTGCCTGACTTAAAGTTGACGTAATCACCTGGGTTGATTAAAGAGCGAGCCCCTCCATTGGTGTATAAATTCCAACCTGTTTGATTCACTTTATCTGCTACATCATAAGCTGTAGCTAAGGCATATTTATTAGCCTTGTCTCCTGTTGGTACAACAAATCGACCTGTAGGCTCATTCTTCCCTTTTGTTGTTTTAGAAACAGTGCTGCCATTTACATCAATTTGAGTAATTGGTGATTTTTCTTCCGTTTGGATTGTTTCCGTGACTGCTTTAAATTTAATTGTAGATAAACCGTTGGCTTCGGCGAATGATTCGATTTCAATGCTTTTATCTGCATTGGTGAAGTCAACTTTATCACCTGGATTTACAAGGCCAACTTTTGTACCTTTTGCTCGTACCTCCCAGCCGCTGTCATTGATTGCACTAGCAACAGTGGTAGTTGTAGCTAAACCTTGTTTAGGAGCTGATGATTTGCCATCCGTCGTAGAGAATGTTCCTTGTGTAGTACCAATTTCTAATTTATTATCACCTGCTTTGGTTGTAATAAAACTATTTTCTACCCCAACAACAGATAAACGTTGATCGTGTAAACGTACATCACCTTTTGTGTTGTTATCACCTTTGAAAGCAAGGTTCACGGATTTTAATTGCGCTACGTTTACTGCGTCATCATCTGCTTTACCTGCAGCTAGGTGGTTGATTTGACGGGTTTTGTCACCATTACCAATTGATAGTCCAGCAAGGTTAGAGGTAAGCGTTTTTCCCTTTAGTCCATCATAGTGATTTGCTCGCTCATCATGTGTAGATGCATCAAAGCCAGATTGACCTTTATCTGTAGTTGTTTTTGATTCTGAGCCTAAAGCAATACCATTGGCGATGTTTGCGTCGGCGCCTGAGCCAATGGCAACAGCATGTTCAGCACTCGCAGTAGTTTTATCTCCTCCGTGTTGTTTACTTGAGCCAAGTGCAATAGCATTATTTGCTGAGGCGGTTGCATCTTGACCTATTGCCAAAGAACGGGATTTGGCTGCATTAGCTGCGTATCCAATACCAACCGCACTTGCTTCGGAAGCGTTAGCATTGTAACCAATAGCTGTTGTTCTAACATCTTTTGCTTGTGCGCCTGGTCCAATGGCGGTGTTATTGGCTCCTAAAGCCTTAGCTCCTAAGCCTAAACTTACGGCACTAGAGCCGGTAGAAGAAGCATCTTTACCAATCGCAATCGCATTATCCCCAGTTGCACCTTTATTATCTTCATTGGTGCCACCGCTAGAGTTAACAGAGAAATATTTAATATTTTTCTTCGTTTTGAATTTTAAGGTTCTGCCATCGCGTTCCACATCGATTGTATCGGTGTCTTGAAAGGTTACGGTTTCATCACCTTTTACTAAAGCATCAGTTTGACCTGCTTTTGGATTGCCATTTTCCTCCACATCACGTAATTTCCATTTTGTAATTTCTTTTACACGATCGGGATTAAGATTTAAATTCCAAACGGTTTTATTAGGATCATGTGGATCTGGGTGAGTAACTGTAATATCGCCATTTGGTGAAACAACATCATAATGTTTAATCGCTCCAGCAACAGCTTTTAATTGTGCAACGTTTACAGCATCAGAATCGGCGCTACCCGCAGCAACATTAATAATTTGGCGAGTATTGCCAGAATCCCCTACAGAAACCGCACCTTTGTTACCTTTTATAGTATTTTTAATTAGATTTAATGCTTCAGGAGCATCCACTAAACGTACTGGTGCATAAACACTGTTTTCAGTATTAAATCCTGTGCTTTTGCTAGGATCGCTAGTATTAATAACAATTCCATTTTGACTGCGTGCAGTACGATCAGCAACAGAATCATCACCCAGTGCCACACCGCTATCTACTTTAGCGTTAGCACCTTTACCTAATGCAATAGATTGGTTGCCAGTTGCTACCGAACCACGACCTAAAGCGGTTGATTCTGTGCCATTCGCTGCCGCACCACGCCCTACCGCTGTCGCGTTTTCTCCATTTGCTTGAGCAACAGGACCAACAACTGTAGCATCTTTTGCAGTTACTACCGCCCCCTGACCAATAACTAAACTATTTTCAGCCTTATCTGTTGCTTTTGTGCCATTACCAATAGCAATCGTATTGTTAGCTTTAGCTTCTGAATTATTACCTATTGCTGTTGCATTAGTTTTAGTCGCACTCGCTGTCGTTCCTAAGGCAATGGCATTCTCCTCAGAAGCAGAGGCATGTGAACCAGTTGCGATAGATTTTTTACCTGTTGCTTGAGAGCTATCACCATAGGCTACTGATGCCTCACCAGATGCAAGCGTTGAGGGGCCCACGGCAGTTGCCCAGGAGCCTGTTGCTTGTGCGCCATTACCTCCTGCAAAAGCATTCGAGTTATTTGCTCTTGAGCCTTCACCCACTGCGCTAGCCCCGCTTCCCCAAGCCTGAGCGTCTCTACCTAAGGCTACAGAGCTCTCACCTTGAGCTTGAGCTAAGGCGCCAGCTGCCAGGCTATTTGTGGCGGCTGCGTTAGCTACATAACCTAATGCTGTTGATTGATTTCCAGTTGCTTTTGCTTGGGCACCATAGGCACTTGAATACTGTTTGTTCGCTAAAGTTACTCGTCCAACTGCTGTTGCTCCCGTTTCATGAGCCTGAGTTTGTTTACCAATAGCTATTGCACTTTCACCTGCCGCATTTGTGTGGCCGCCTACTGCAATAGAGTATTCATTAGTTGCTTTAGCTGAATCACCGACAGCGATTGCCCAGCGGTCTGTAGCTTGTGCTGGAGCATCACCTCCTGTTCTCGTGATTGCAATGCCAGTCTGATTCTGTACAAAGTTCGTTGCAGCCTCTGCATCCCCAATAATAGCCCCAGCAGAAACTGCCGCTAAAACTACCGCACTTAATGTTTTACTTGATTTTGTTTTGCCTTTTGCGCGGCTAAGTTCGGAAACTGCAACCCATGTTTGTGTAATCGTATTCCAAATAACTTTATAGATATGATTCATATTGATAATCCTATATTAATTTAAATGCACGCTCTCAGGCGTGAGATAAGTGAAAAAATAAAGGCTCAGGAAAAGCGTATAAATACCTTTATATTGTTAAGGGAAATAAGAAATAACAGAATGTTTAAATTTCCACTCTGAAATTCCATCTTAAGAAAGATTAAAACCTAAACCTAGAACTCGTTAAGATTGTTAATAAGTGAAATGAATGTATTTTCTTTGATATGCTAAATGCAATATATGTGGTTAATAAATGATAGGCAACATTCCATGTTACATTATTAGGATGAGACATTTTTATTATTCTTAAAAAGAAAAAATGGAATTTTCTGTCATAGATAAATACAACTAGAAAATCAATGACTTTACTCCAACAAATTAACCTGCCGATTAGTAATCCAAACTAGGTGGGCGCAAGTTAAAGATCAGATTGGGTACATATTCTACATAATATTAATGGAAATGAGAATAAAAAATTTATAAATTAATGTAAAGATTCGCTTTTTTAGATAAACCCCTACGGCATGAATGAATTTTATGCCCCTTCCAATAATATGATATGAGTTACACTGATGTTATTAAATTATCAAGCGAACTAAAAAATAACCGCACGATTAAAGTGCGGTTAATACTATACTTATTTTTCTTTAGGTAATCGTATCAAGGCGTAGATAAAACCGCCCCAAATAACGCCAAAAGCCACAATCATCATAATAATTGCACTCAAACTCATTTTACTCTCCTTTTTTTTCATCAAGGATTAATTGGGTATCATTTTTCCATTTTAAGCGAGAAAGCATAAACGCCACAATTAATAAACTGATAGCCATTCCCCAGCCAAAAATATTGACAAACCAGCTTGGGTATCCTTCATATCCTTCAGAGAAGACTTTGGCGCCCTCACTAAATAACATAAATGCTAAAATACCTGTGGTCAACACAATACATAAACGCCAGAAAAAGCCAACTTTGAAAGAAGAGGTTTCATTTAAATGATCGCCCAATAACCCTAATTTTTCGTTTGCCACAATTGCAATTAATGATACAAATGCAACAGCAACAATACCAAAATAGTTCACGAATTTGTCAAAGACATCCAACATTGGCAATCCTGTTGTCGTACCAAATAAGAGCACTGAAACCAGCATCATTGGTACACCCACGATAAAGGTTACTTTCACACGGCGAACACGCAACTTATCTTGAATAGCAGAGATGATCACTTCAATAACAGAAATGAAAGAAGTTAATGCTGCAAACGTCAATGAACCAAAAAACAAAACACCTAATACTTCACCAAATGGTGCTTTGTTAATAATGGTTGGAAATGCGAAAAATGCTAAACCAATTCCACCTTTTGCTACCTCACTTACTTCTTGACCTTGTGCCGTTGCAATAAAGCCTAATGCTGCAAAAACACCTACGCCTGCTAACACTTCAAAACTACTATTTGCAAAACCTACTACTAATCCACTTCCGGTTAAATCTGATTCTTTTTTAAGATAAGAAGCATATGTCACCATAATCCCAAAACAAATTGAGAGAGAAAAGAATATTTGTCCATATGCGGCAATCCATACACTTGGATTCGATAGTTTTGACCAATCTGGTGTAAATAAAGCATCTAAGCCTTTTTCCGCACCAGGTAAAAATAAGGAATAAATAACCAAAGCCATAAACATAATGACTAACACCGGCATTAATACCGATGAAACTTTTGCAATGCCTTTTTGTACACCAAGTGAAAGTACACCAAGGGCAATAATCCACATCGCAATTAATGGGCCGGTGACCATTCCCACAAACTCAAAACTCACCCCATTTTTGATATCGCCCATTTTCAAAAATTCACCAATGAAAAAATCAATCGGTTTATCTCCCCAAGCACCATTAATTGAGAAATAGGTGTAACTTGCAGCCCAGCCAAGCACAACGGCATAATATAAGCCAATGATGACATTCACCATCATTTGCCACCAGCCAAACACTTCAAAATGTGGACTAAAACGACGATAAGACAAGGGTGCCCCACCACGGTGACGGTGCCCAATCGCATAATCTAAAAATAAAAGAGGAATCCCTGCAGTTAATAATGCAATAAGATAAGGGATAATAAAAGCGCCCCCACCATTTTCATAAGTGGTATAAGGGAAACGCCAAATATTACCAAGGCCCACCGCTGAGCCAATGGCAGCCATAATAAACGCGTTACGACCAGAGAAGGTTTCACGCTTTGGTGCAGATTGCGCCATAAATTGTTCCTATAAGTTAGAATGAAAGCTGTCAATATAATGAAATCTTGACATCAGTCAATAAAAGAGATAAAAGTGCGGTGAAATTTATACTAATTTTTGGTGAAAGTGCTTTCGTTTAAAAAAATGAGAAAACCGACAGCAATCGCTATCGGTTTTAGAATGGATTATTCAAGGCTAAATGCACGGATGTAAGGTAACTTACCTTTTTCGAGCATATCATCAATGCCATTTTGGTAATTATTTGTACCTAGACCACGTAACTCTAAGGTAAAACCAATACCATGATCATAGAGCACAGAGTCCTCATCTTGATGTTGACGGCTTGTCACATAGCGTCTTGCACCAATTCCGGCAGCCCAACAACAAGTGTTATATTGAATACCAAGATATTGTTCAACAGGTTTTTTAAGTGCGAGATCATGATAATATTTGCCCACAACCGACCAGTTATCTGAAACTTCCCATGCAGTAACAAGCCCTATCTGCTGAATATCTTGACGATAAGCATTTGCTGATCGCCCTAAATTTTGATCAATATAATTTTGACTAGCGTAACGATAATTTAATTGGATTAAATTATCCTTTTTAGGATTATATTCCAATGATGTATTCGCTAACGATGTTGCGTGCGTATTCGTATCATATTGATAACTGCCACGCCAACGCCAATGATCACTCATTTTCCAGTTAGACTCTAAAGCCCAAGCTGATGACGATGTTGGCGTTTTATTTGCGGGGTTATCATCAATACGTGAATCATTTAAATAATAAATTTGACCGGCTGATAAATTAAAGCGTTCATCACCCGCTTTATCATAAAAGCGAGTTGTTCCACCTAATGTCATTTGATTCGCAGAGGAGATTCTATCTAATCCACTGTAACGGCGATCACGGAAAAGCGAATAATAATCTTGCTGTACCAATGCGGAATCATAACCAAATCCTAAATAATCACTCGTACGTTGTTTTGAACCAATATTGCTTTGCTCACGATAAGGGCGATATAAATATTGAATGTGTGGTTCAAAAGTTTGAGTGTAATCTTTTAAGAAAGTGGTGTCCCGAGCTAATACAGTTTGTAAATCAAACTTAAATTGTGGAATGACACGATTTATGTTTTTCTGAACCTCTTCCGCATTCACGCCAGAACCCTTTTTCTGTTCATAACGTGTGCCATAAAGTTTAGTTTCTACTTTCAAGCCACCATATTCATTTGACATTGATGAAGCTAAACTTGGTTCAATGTGAAAACGCCATGCCGTTGGCATGAGATCACTGTCATTATCAAAACGTACAGCTTGAGAATACCATTTAAAATCTAACCAGCCATTGGCTAAATCATGTTTGTAATAATTAAAGTCCATTTGTGGCATCGCACGATAAGGACCAATAGATAGATTTTCATCAAAAACTTGGAACTGACGCGCTGAAAGCGAGAAATTATAATTAGGTTTATAGTAAGCAATTCGCGCATACTGATCTGCATAGCCATCTGTGCTGCTACCATATTGTGAATCAAAGTCGTTAAAGTAACGTTTATCACTCACTCGTGTATAATTTACATTAAAACGCCAGTTTTCTAAGAAGCTTGAACTGTGATTCCAATAGAATAAATGGCGTTTACGTTTATCACTAATATATTCATCATAACGATCTCGGCCTAGATATTCTCCTGCAACTTTTCCTTCCCCTATAGAGGTTAAATAGCGAAATTCACCATTTAATTGCCAACCACGATGCGACATGTATTTAGGCGTAACCGTCATGTCGTAATTCGGTGCAATATTCCAATAAATCGGTTGCATATACCAGAAGCCATCACGGCTAGATGAGCCACCACTTGGAATCAATAATCCCGAACGACGGCGATCACCAATTGGTAATTGCAAATAAGGGGTATAAAAAACAGGCACGCCATGCACTTTAAAACGTGCATGCCACATTTCAGCATATTCTTCTTTTACATATTGACGGATTTCTGATGCATCTACCGCCCAGGCATTCTCACCTCGTAAACAAGAGGTAAATGTGGCATTTTTCATTACACGATAATCATTTTGTAAATTGATATGTTCTGCCTTGCCCCTTCCTTGTCGCCCAACCAATTCATAATCCGCATTTGTGGCATGGCCGTCATGGCTATCTAAATTAAAATCAGCATTTTTCCCCAGCATATTAAGTTGATTATCTTTATAATCAAATCCACCTCGTATATAGGCAAAACGCTGTGGGGCTTGATGATTCCCCAATTGTTTCACTTCAACAGAATCTGCCATTAAGTGGCGGTTTCCCTGTCTTACATCTACGTTACCTTGATATACGGCCTGTGTAGGCTGATTAATCTCTGCATCATCAGCTTCAATATAGACGGGTAAGGTATTTAAGTCCCCCTGTACCACTTCGCCAGTAAAGTGTGGTACCCCCATTAAACATTGATCACGTAAATCCGCCATACTCTGCTGACTGTAAAGTGCGGTGAAAATAGCAAGAGAAACTAAGGTTTGATTTTTATTCATAATGCCGTTCTGCTGTAAAAAATATCTACGATTATACGGGAAAAATGTGTTTCCGAATATTATTAACGATAACGATCTAAAAATTTGTAATATTGAACACCAATCTTTGTTGCAAGATCTTTGATAATTCGACCACCATAAACAGAAGGGACTTTCAGACTTTCAAAAATAGATAAGCGTTCATCATCACCTAAAATTGCCTCGGCTACAATTCGTCCCGCAAGACCTGTCAAAGCCACGCCATGACCAGAATAACCATGGGCAAAATAAATGTGCGGAGAAATACGACCAAAATGTGGCGTTGAATTTAACGTCATATCAATCGGGCCAGCCCAGCCATAATCGATTTTTACATTTTCAAGTTGCGGGAATACGCGCAACATATTTTTCCGCATAATCGCGACCATATCTTTTTCTGAGCTAGAATCACTACCAAAAAGAAGACGATTGTCAGCACTCAAACGATAATAGTCTAATAATAAATTATTATCGCACACCGACATTCCATTATTAATAACAGAATCAGCAACCGCTTGGCTTAACGGCTCTGTGGCGATAATAAAACTTTCTACAGGTAATATTTTACGATTAATTCCGTGATGAATAGATTTCGGAAGCGCATCAATATAAGCATTGGTGGCTAAAATAACGTCTTGAGAAATAACCGCACTTTTATCTGTTTTAACCTCAACGCAACCATTTTTCTCAACCATATCCACTACAGGAGATTGTTCAAAAATCTGAATACCTAGATCGACACAAGCTTTCGCTAAACCTAAGCAATAATTAAGTGGATGTAAATGCCCTGAGTTACTATCAAATAAGCCGCCCACATAAATATCACTGCCTAAGTGCTGTTTTAGTTTATCCTTATCCCAAAGTTGCATATTCTGATAGCCAAAATTCTCATGACTTTCTTTTTCAATTTCAATTAAGTCATCCATTCGACGTTCATTTAATGCTAATGTGGCATAGCCTTTTTTCCAATCGCACTGAATGCCATATTTCTCAATGCGTTCATCAATAATATCAATAGCCTCTAATGACATATTCCAAAGTTTATGCGCTTTATCTTCGCCAACTTGTTTAACGTATTCATCAATGCCTTCTTCAAAGCCATTAATTGCTTGCCCACCACTACGACCAGAAGCACCAAATCCTACTCGAGCGCCCTCTAATACAATGACTTTTTTTCCTTTCTCCGCCAGTTCTAATGCCGCAGATAAACCAAAAAATCCAGCCCCGATCACACATACATCAGCATGTTCAATTTGAGTTAACGGCGGGAATTGAAAATCTTGGTTACGAGAGTCGAAATAATAAGAGCGAACGTGTTCTTGATAGGCAAAAGTAAGCATAAAAAATCTCTTAGGAAAAAACTGGCAAAATCTTACCCCGAAAGGGAAATATGTCAAACCTTTTACGAAAAAAATGCTATACTGCGCGCGCGCAAAATTTGTGCGCTTTATGATGAACGATAACCCTCGGAGGTCAATAAATTGAAAAAATTCTTTGCTCACTCACTCAAAAATCTTTTCCTTTCCACCACCGCACTTTTCGCGGCTTCCGCTTTTGCCAATAACAAACTTTACGTCTATAACTGGACAGACTACGTACCTTCTGATTTAGTCGCACAGTTCTCTAAAGAAACCGGCATCGAGGTAATTTATTCTACCTTTGAAAGCAACGAAGAAATGTATGCGAAACTTAAACTTACTCAGAATACTGGATCTGGCTATGATTTGGTGTTTCCATCAAGTTACTACGTAAATAAAATGATTAAGGAAAAGATGCTTCAACCGATTGATCAAAGTAAATTGACCAATATTCATCAAATTCCTAAACATTTATTAAACAAAGAATTCGACCCCGAAAATAAATATTCATTACCTTACGTTTACGGCTTAACAGGTATTGAAGTTAATGCGGATGAAATTGATCCTAAAACCATCACGAGCTGGGCGGATTTATGGAAACCTGAATTCAAAGGCAAAGTTCTTATGACCAGTGATGCGCGTGAAGTGTTCCACGTAGCATTATTACTGGATGGTAAATCGCCAAATACCACCAATGAAGAAGACATCAAAACAGCTTATGAGCGTTTAGAAAAACTTTTACCAAATGTAGCAACCTTTAACTCTGACTCGCCAGAAGTCCCTTACGTACAAGGTGAAGCTGCAATTGGTATGATTTGGAATGGTTCTGCTTATTTAGCACATAAAGAAAATCCATCTCTCCAATTTGTGTATCCAAAAGAAGGGGCAATTTTCTGGATGGATAACTATGCGATTCCAACTACAGCAAAAAATGTTGAAGGTGCGCATAAGTTCATTGACTTCTTACTTCGTCCAGAAAATGCCAAAGTTGTAGTAGAACGCATGGGCTTTTCTATGCCAAATGAAGGAGTCAAAGCATTACTCAGCCCAGAAGTTGCCAACGATACTAAACTATTTCCACCAGCATCAGAAGTAGAAAAAGGGATTATGCAAGGTGATGTTGGTGAAGCTGTCGATATTTATGAAAAATATTGGAGCAAATTAAAAACCAATTAATTTCTTAATTTAAAAAAACAAAAAAGTGCGGTGAAAATTCACCGCACTTCTTGTATCAGAAAAGAAAATATTTAAAGAATAAAACGACTTAAATCTTCATTTTCAACAACGTCATTTAACGCTTCAGAAACATATTTTTCATCTATCACAATTTTCTCCCCCGCGCGTTCACTTGCGTCAAAAGAAATTCCATCCATTAAACGCTCTAATACAGTATGTAAACGACGAGCACCAATATTCTCCGTTTTTTCATTCACTCTAAACGCTGATTCTGCAATCTTACTAATACCATCTTGAGTAAACTCAACTTCCACGCCTTCTGTTTTTATTAACTCACGATATTGCAATGTAAGTGATGCATTTGGTTCAGTTAAAATACGTTCAAAATCTTCTTTCGTCAGGGATTTCAATTCCACTCGGATTGGCAAACGACCTTGTAATTCTGGCAATAAATCAGATGGACGTGCGATTTGAAATGCACCAGAACAAATAAATAAAATATGATCCGTTTTTACCATACCATGTTTAGTATTCACACTTGAACCTTCGATAATCGGTAATAAATCACGTTGTACGCCTTCACGCGAAACATCACCACCTGAGTGCTCACCTTTTTTACAAATCTTATCAATTTCATCAATAAAGACGATACCGTTTTGTTCTACCGCATCAATGGCTTGTTGCTTAAGCTCTTCTGGATTGATGAGCTTTGCCGCCTCATCATCAATTAAAACTTTCAACGCCTCTTTAATCTTCATTTTGCGTTTTTTAGTCTTCTCGGTACCTAAATTTTGGAAAAGCGACTGCAATTGACTTGTCATCTCTTCCATACCTGGAGGCGCCATAATTTCTACCCCCATTGATACTCCAGCAGATACATCAATTTCAATTTCTTTATCATCTAACTGCCCTTCACGTAGTTTTTTACGGAAGATTTGACGCGTACTAGCATTGTCAGAATCCTGCACATTTCCCCACTGATCTTTTGCTGGAGGAAGTAACACATCTAAAATACGATTTTCTGCAGCATCTTGTGCACGCATACGATTTTTTTCTACCGCTTGTTGGCGAACCAACTTCAGGGAAACATCCGTAAGATCTCGGATAATAGAATCTACTTCTTTACCGACATACCCCACTTCAGTAAATTTGGTCGCTTCTACTTTGATAAATGGTGCATTAGCAAGTTTCGCTAGGCGACGTGCAATTTCTGTTTTACCTACGCCTGTTGGACCAATCATTAAAATATTTTTAGGCGTTACTTCTTGACGAAGTTCTTCAGTTAACTGCATACGGCGCCAGCGGTTACGCAATGCTATCGCCACTGCACGTTTAGCCTCATTTTGTCCAATAATATGTGCATCTAATTCAGAAACGATTTCACGAGGGGTCATTGACATAAATTATCCTTTATATAATGAAAATGTAGGAGAAATGCTTTTATTAACATGGATCACCATTTCATATTTGTATATGAAATTCGCTTTTCACACCTACATGAGTAAGTTTATACTTCTTCAATAACGTGGTTATGGTTACTGTAAATATCGATATCACCCGCTATTTTTAGCGCTTCCACGACGATTTCTTTTGCGGTTAAATCATTTTTAGTTCTAAGCAAGGCAAGTGCAGCAGCTTTTGCGTAGTTGCCACCAGAACCGATAGCCAACACATCAAACTCGGGTTCAATTACATCACCAGAACCTGATACGAGTAAAAAATCGCTGTCATTTGCAACAATCATCATGGCCTCTAGTTTGCGCAATGAGCGCTCTGTACGCCATTCTTTTGCCAACTCCACCGCAGATTTAACTAAATGTCCTTGATGCAATTCTAATTTTTTCTCAAATAAGTCTCGTAAAATAAAAGCATCAGCAGTAGAACCAGCGAAACCTGTCACTACTTTATCTTTATATAAACGGCGCACTTTACGTACACTTCCTTTTTCCACACAGTTACCAAGTGTTGCTTGTCCATCTCCACCAATTGCCACTTTGCCATTTTTACGAACACATACAATCGTTGTCATTGTTCTATCCTTTATTAAAGAAAAGTTTTTCGTTATATGGTGATGAATTATCAGAATTCAAGTACAAATATATATTGTATATTTATTCATCAAAAGAAATTAAAAAATGTGATCATGATCATATTTTAACATCGAAAACGATTGCTTCTAATTGATTGATGCAATAAAAAGCGTATTATGACGCAGATTTTAAACCCAACCTAGAAGGATTCTCTATGAAAAATTTAATGAAATTATCTTTAGTGGCATTGTTAACTGCCGCAGCGATTCCCGCCATGGCTGGCAAAACTGAACCTTATACACAATCTGGTACAAATGCGCGTGAAATGTTGCAAGAGCAACCAATTCACTGGATTTCAGTAGATCAAATTAAAAAAGAATTAGAAGGCAAAGGCCCAATTAATGTCAGCTTTGATATTGATGATACCGTACTTTTCACCAGCTCTTGTTTCTATTATGGTCAACAAAAATATTCTCCAGGTAAACAAGACTATTTGAAAAACCAAGATTTCTGGAATGAAGTTAACGCAGGTTGTGATAAATATTCTATTCCAAAACAAATCGCTGCTGATTTGATCAAAATGCACCAAGAACGCGGAGACCAAATTTATTTTATTACAGGTCGTACAGCAGGGAACGTGGATGGTGTAACGCCTATATTACAAAAAGCATTTGATATTAAAAATATGCACCCTGTTGAGTTTATGGGCGGACGTGAACGCACAACTAAATACAACAAAACCCCGGGCATTATTGCGCATAAAGTTAGCATTCACTATGGCGACAGCGATGATGATGTATTAGCAGCTAAAGAAGCGGGTATTCGTGGTATTCGTTTAATGCGTGCAGCAAACTCAACTTATCAACCAATGCCGACTTTAGGTGGATACGGTGAAGAAGTGTTAATCAATTCAAGCTATTAATTGACCGCACTTTAACAACAAAAAGGCAAGTTAGGATTCCTAGCTTGCCTTTTGTTTTACCGCTTAATTAGTGTTTAGTTTGACCTTCTTCAGATTTTTCTTCTGCATTTTCTGCTTGTTGACGATTCATATATTCAACAAACAATGCATCAAAGTTTACTGGAGATAAATTTAATGCAGGGAATGTACCACGATTTACTAGGTTAGACACTAATTCACGCGCATAAGGGAAAAGCATATTCGGGCATTGAGAAGTTAAACAATGCGCCATTTGAACATCTTCTAAACCGCTAATAGTGAATACGCCCGCTTGTTTTACTTCACAAATAAATGCGACATCACCACTATCTTCAAGTGTAGTTTCAACAGAAATGTTTAATACCACTTCATATAAGTCATCACCAACTTGGGTTGTTTCGGTGCTTAAATCAAAACCAAGTTTTGGTTTCCATTCTTGTTGGAAAATATGTGGAAGATTTGGTGCTTCAAAAGACACGTCTTTCACATAAATACGTTGAATTTGAAGAACGGGTTGTTGTTCTTCTGTTGTTGCAACGTCTTGTTTTTGTTCTGACATTTTCTATTCCTTATTATTTATGTTTTTTAACTAAAGGTAAATTTGCCGCCGCCCATGCAGAAATGCCTTCTTTTAACACAAACACACGGTTAAAACCTTGTTTCGCTAAAAGTGTAGCTGAAGCTGGTGCGGAAACACCGTTAATATCTACCAACACAATTGCTTTTTCTTTGTGTTGTTCAATTTTACCGATGTTTTGATTTTTAATTTCGCTTGGAAGTAAATTAATGCTATCAATGATATGACCACGTTGAAATTCTTCAATACTACGTAAATCCACCACAATAGCCTCATCCGCATTGATTAAACGAATAACCTCATTGTGAGTAATGACTTTAAATTTACTCGTTGCGCCTTTATAGAAGGTATAAATCACCATCACTAAAATCGCAAACCAAGAAACCGCTAAAAGAGTATGTTTTTGAGCAAACTCTGTTGCCATTGGGATAAATTCTTGCATTGTTTTCTCTACTGATTAAGTACGTCAAAATAGGGCTCAAGTATAACCGTACTTGGGTTATCTTTCAAAAAAATTATGCTTAAATTCCGTACTTGTATAAAGGTTATACAATCAACAAAAAATTATGTGATCGGGATCATAAATTTACATTTTCATTATTCAGAATAGCTCAATTTAGTTAGATGATTAGAAAGTAATTTTTATTCATTAGGAGAAATCTATGAAATTAACTAAATTAGCCTTATGTACTTTATTTGGTCTAGGTATTTCAATAGCAAATGCAGCAAACTTGCCAAATATTACAATCTTAGCAACGGGTGGTACCATTGCAGGAAGCGGACAAAGTTCGGTAAATTCTGCATATAAAGCTGGACAATTAAGTATTGATACTTTAATTGAAGCAGTACCAGAAATGAAAAATATTGCCAACATTAAAGGTGAGCAAATTGTAAAAATAGGTTCACAAGACATGAATGACGAAGTCTGGCTAAAACTTGCAAAAGCTATCAATAGTCAATGTAAAAGTACTGATGGATTTGTCATTACCCATGGTACAGATACCATGGAAGAGACAGCTTATTTCTTAGATTTAACCGTAAAATGTGAAAAACCGGTTGTTCTCGTAGGAGCAATGCGTCCAGCAACAGAAAAAAGTGCTGATGGCCCATTAAATCTTTACAATGCAGTTGTCGTTGCAGCAGACAAAAAATCGAGTGGTCGTGGCGTTTTAGTCGCAATGAACAATGAAGTACTAGGTGCTCGTGATGTCACAAAAACCAGTACTACCGCAGTGCAAACTTTTCATTCACCAAATTATGGTTCTCTAGGCTATATTCATAACAGCAAAGTGGACTATGAACGTTCCCCAGAAAGCAAACACACCATCAACACTCCGTTTAATGTAGAAAAATTAAATAGACTACCAAAAGTGGGGATTATTTATGCTTATTCAAATGCACCAGTTGAACCATTAAACTCACTACTCAATGCTGGCTATCAAGGGATTGTATCTGCTGGAGTTGGCAATGGAAATGTTAATGCTGCACACTTAGAGCGCTTAGAAAAAGCCGCAAAAGATGGGGTCGTTGTAGTCCGTTCTTCTCGTGTACCAACTGGCTATACAACTCGTGACGCTGAAGTTGATGATAGTAAATATGGCTTTGTAGCATCAGGTACTTTAAATCCACAAAAAGCCCGCGTACTCTTGCAATTAGCTTTAACTCAAACTAAAGATCCAAAAGTAATTCAACAATATTTCGAAGACTTCTAAGAGCAATTGTAAGAAACAAAAGTGCGGTTAGAAATAACTGTACTTTTGACTACAATTTATTGATCCATGTTATGGAATCGATACCTATTTGTTGCTATATTAGTCGCTGTTTTAACAAATAAAACAAAGATGTTTTTTTAATTAACTTAGGGGGCAGTATGTCTGCAATGTTCTTACTACAATTTGCCATCGTATTATTGTGTATCTTTGTGGGTGCACGTGTGGGTGGTATCGGTTTAGGTGTATTTGGTGGTTTAGGCCTTGCTATTCTTTCTTTTGGCTTTGGTCTAAAACCAGCAGGTTTACCTATTGATGTTATGTTTATGATTATGGCGGTAGTGGCAGCGGCAGCAGCAATGCAAGCAGCTGGCGGTTTAGACTACATGATCAAAATCGCAACCAAAATCTTACGTCGTAATCCTAAACACATTACGTTTATCGCTCCAGCAGTAACTTGGTTATTCACTTTCTTAGCGGGTACTGGCCATGTAGCATATTCTGTATTACCAGTTATCGCTGAAGTGAGCCGTCAAAACGGTATCCGTCCAGAACGTCCAATGTCAATGGCGGTAATCGCATCACAATTTGCTATCGTAGCAAGCCCTATTGCGGCAGCTGTTGTAGCGGTTGTTGCTTACCTTGAACCTCAAGGCATTCATCTTGGCGACGTATTAATGGTAACTATTCCTTCAACCATCTTAGGTATTTTTATTGCTTGTTTATTTGTAAACAAAATGGGGAAAGAATTAAAAGATGATCCAGAATATCAACGTCGTTTAAATGATCCAAAATATGCAGATACTTTTGCTTCTACCACTTCAGTTAAAGAAGTAGAAGTGAGCAAAACAGCTAAAATTTCTGTTTCTTTATTCTTATTTGGTTCATTACTTGTTGTAATCATGGGTGCGGTTCCATCTTTACGTCCAGTATTTGATGGTAAACCAATGGGGATGGCACACACTATCGAAATCATTATGTTAGCGATTGGTGCGTTAATTATCTTAACTTGTAAACCAGATGGCACTGAAATCACTAAAGGTTCTGTATTCCACGCAGGTATGCGTGCAGTAATTGCAATCTTCGGTATTGCATGGTTAGGCGATACATTGATGCAAGCGCACATGACTGAAGTGAAAGAAATGGTGAAAGGCTTAGTTGAAACTGCGCCATGGGCATTTGCTTTCGCGCTATTTGTACTTTCAGTATTAGTAAACAGCCAAGGTGCAACAGTAGCGACATTGTTCCCACTTGGTATCGCATTAGGTATCCCAGCGCCAGTATTAATCGGTGTATTTGTGGCAGTAAATGGTTACTTCTTTATTCCTAATTACGGTCCAATCATTGCATCCATTGACTTCGATACTACGGGCACAACCAAAATTGGTAAATATATTTTAAACCATAGCTTTATGATTCCTGGTTTATTAAGCATGCTTTTCTGCTTATTAATCGGTTTAGGTCTTTCTCACATTCTTCTTTAAGATGTGATTCAATAACAATCCTCCTATATATTGAATTTTGCTTATCAGATTTATTCATTATATAGTGAGGATTTTTCTATTTATCATTCACTTAAACTATTTCCCGTCATACAAATAGCATATAACTTTTATAACCAAACTTTGAGTAGCTATAATAAAAAAGCCCCTTTCGGGGCTTTTTTCATCTCATTTGGAAAATTAATCTTCCATTTCTGAATTTAATAATGCAGCAAGATTTTGTGTAGCATCATCTGCGATCATTTCAAATTCATCAGCGATATCAGCATCACTTGCGAAAGCAGAAGCTACACCTTCCGCTGCTAATGTTGCTAAATCAGCCGCTTTTTGACGATTTTTAACTCGGCTTTGATGATACGCAAAACCTGTACCCGCTGGGATTAAACGACCTACAATTACGTTCTCTTTCAAGCCACGTAATTCATCACGTTTACCTGCCACTGCTGCTTCGGTAAGAACACGAGTAGTTTCTTGGAACGACGCTGCAGAGATGAAGGATTCAGTCGCAAGAGACGCTTTAGTGATACCCAATAATTCGCGTTCAAACTCAACCGGTGGTTTACCTTCTGCTTCACGTTGACGGTTGATGATTTTCACGCGAGCAACTTCGACTTGTTCCCCTTCTAGGAATTCTGAGTCGTAAGCTTTGGTAATTACTGCTTTACGTAACATTTGACGAACGATAACTTCTATATGTTTATCGTTGATTTTTACCCCTTGTAAGCGGTAAACATCTTGTACTTCGTTCACGATGTATTCAGTTACTGCACGCACGCCACGTAAACGTAAAATATCATGTGGTGTTTCAGCACCATCAGAAATTACGTCACCACGTTGCACCATTTCACCTTCAAATACGTTGAGCTGACGCCATTTTGGAATCATTTCTTCGTAAGTTTCGCCTTCTGAAGGAGTAATTAATAAACGGCGTTTACCTTTGGTTTCTTTACCGAAAGACACGATACCAGAAATTTCAGCCAAGATAGCTGGTTCTTTTGGTTTGCGTGCTTCAAATAAATCCGCAACGCGCGGTAGACCACCGGTAATATCTTTCGTACCCACAGATTCTTGCGGAATACGTGCTAATGGTTCACCCACTTTTACTGCTGCGCCATCGTCTAAACTTACGATTGCTTTACCCGGTAAGAAGTACTGTGCAAGAACATCAGTTTCAGGTAAGAAAATATCGTTACCATTTGCATCAACTAATTTAATGGTTGGACGTAAATCTTTACCCGCAGTAGCACGTTCACCCACATCTTGAACCACGATTGATGATAAACCTGTTAATTCATCGGTTTGACGAGTAACAGTTAAGCCATCAATAATATCAACGAATTTCACAAAACCAGAAACTTCAGAGACAACTGGCATTGTATGTGGATCCCAATTTGCGATAGTTTCGCCTGCTGTTACATCTTGGCCGTCACCTTTGCTTAACACCGCACCATAAGGCACTTTATAGTGTTCTTTAGTACGACCAAATGCATCGGTAATAGTTAATTCAGTATTACGAGACGTTAATACTAATTTACCTTCATCATTAGTAACGAATTTCGCATTCATTAAGTGTAATGTACCAGTGTTTTTAACTTGTACACTCGATTCTTTTGCTGCCGCAGATGCCGCACCACCGATATGGAACGTACGCATGGTTAACTGTGTACCCGGCTCACCGATAGATTGAGCAGCAATAACACCCACAGCTTCACCTTGGTTAATTAAATGACCACGAGCTAAGTCACGACCATAACATTTCGCACATACACCAAAATCAGTATCACAAGTTACAACAGAACGTACTTTTACGCTGTCTACAGAGTTTGCATCCAACACATCACAGAGTTTTTCATCTAATAACGTGTTACGAGGAATTAATACTTCTTCTGTACCTGGTTTTAAAATATCTTCTGCAGCTACACGACCTAACACTAATTCACGAAGTGGAACTTTTTCATCGCCACCTTCGATTAATGGGGTCATGACTAAGCCTTCGTGCGTACCACAGTCATCTTCTACGATCACTAAGTCTTGTGCTACGTCAACTAAACGACGAGTTAAGTAACCTGAGTTCGCTGTTTTTAATGCGGTATCCGCCAAACCTTTACGCGCACCGTGGGTTGAAATAAAGTACTGTAATACGTTCAAACCTTCACGGAAGTTTGCTGTAATTGGAGTTTCAATGATCGAACCATCTGGACGCGCCATCAAACCACGCATACCAGCTAACTGACGAATCTGCGCTGCAGAACCACGAGCACCAGAATCAGCCATCATAAAGATACTATTAAAGGATGCTTGTTTTTCAGGATTACCTTCGCGATTGATGACTTCTTCCTGAGATAAGTTTTCCATCATCGCTTTCGCTACGCGTTCATTCGCTGCGGCCCAAATATCGATTACTTTATTATAGCGTTCGCCTGCAGTCACAAGACCTGATTGGAATTGTTCTTGGATCTCTGCCACTTCTTCTTCCGCTGCAGAAATAATTTCGTATTTCTTCGCTGGAATTTCCATATCATCAATACCAACTGATGAACCTGAACGTGCCGCATAAGCAAAACCGGTATACATAATTTGGTCAGCAAACATTACCGCTTCTTTTAAACCTAAACGACGATAAGCTTCGTTAATCAGTTTAGAAATGGCTTTTTTACCTAATGTTTGGTTGAACAATGAATAAGGCATACCTTGTGGTGCAATCATCCATAAAATCGCACGACCGATAGTTGTATCAGTAAGCGTGGTTTTCGCATCAAATTCGCCAGCTTCATTCTTCACATATTCAGTAATACGTACTTTCACGCGAGAATGTAATTCTGCTTCACCTGTACGATATGCTTTTTCAGCTTCGCGAGGATCTTGCAATAACATGCCTTCGCCTTTACCGTTCACTTTTTCGCGGGTCATATAGTAAAGACCTAATACCACGTCTTGTGATGGAACGATAATAGGATCACCGTTTGCTGGTGAAAGCACGTTGTTGGTTGACATCATCAATGCACGAGCTTCTAATTGAGCTTCAAGCGTTAATGGAACGTGTACCGCCATTTGGTCACCATCGAAGTCCGCGTTGAACGCTGCACAAACGAGTGGGTGTAATTGAATCGCTTTACCTTCGATTAAGATCGGTTCAAACGCTTGGATACCCAAACGGTGAAGTGTTGGCGCACGGTTCAATAGAATCGGGTGTTCACGAATAACTTCTGCAAGAATATCCCAAACGATCGCATCTTCACGCTCAACCATTTTCTTAGCCGCTTTGATTGTCGTTGCATAACCACGGCTTTCTAATTTAGCGTAGATAAACGGACGGAATAATTCCAATGCCATTTTCTTCGGCAAACCACATTGGTGTAAGTGCAAGTACGGACCAACAGTGATTACAGAACGACCTGAATAGTCAACACGTTTACCTAATAAGTTTTGACGGAAACGACCTTGTTTACCTTTGATCATATCTGCCAATGATTTTAACGGACGACGGTTAGAACCCGTAATTGCACGACCGCGGCGACCATTATCTAATAACGCATCAACAGATTCTTGTAACATACGTTTTTCATTGCGCACAATAATATCTGGCGCAATTAAATCTAATAAACGTTTTAAACGGTTGTTACGGTTGATTACACGACGGTATAAATCGTTCAGATCTGAAGTCGCAAAACGACCACCATCAAGTGGTACTAATGGGCGTAAATCTGGTGGAAGAACTGGTAATACAGTCATTACCATCCATTCTGGTTTATTACCAGATTGAACAAATGCTTCTAATAATTTTAAGCGTTTAGTGATTTTTTTACGTTTAGTTTCAGAATTAGTTTCTTGTAATTCTTCACGTAATTTTTCACATTCAACTTCAAGATCCATACCTTTTAAGAGATCTTGAATCGCTTCAGCACCCATTTTCGCTTCAAATTCATCTTGCCAACGATCTTCAGCGTCAAGGTATTGTTCTTCAGTTAATAATTGACCGCGCTCTAAATCAGTCATACCCGGTTCGGTCACGATGTACATTTCAAAGTAAAGTACACGTTCAATATCGCGCAATGGCATATCTAAAAGTAAACCAATACGAGACGGCAATGATTTTAAGAACCAAATATGTGCAACTGGCGATGCAAGTTCAATGTGCCCCATACGTTCACGACGAACTTTAGTTTGGGTAACTTCAACACCACATTTTTCACAAATCACACCACGGTGTTTTAAACGTTTATATTTACCACATAAACATTCGTAATCTTTTACAGGCCCGAAGATACGCGCACAGAAAAGACCATCACGTTCAGGTTTGAACGTACGGTAGTTAATGGTTTCAGGTTTCTTCACTTCACCAAATGACCAAGAACGGATCATATCTGGGGAAGCTAACCCAATTTTAATCACATCAAAATCTTCACTGGTTTTTGACTGTGCTTTTAAAAACTTAACTAAGTCTTTCACAAATGTTCTCCTGTCGGAGTTAAAGGTTTAAAGTGCGGTTAAAAATTTCGATGTTTTTCCACCGCACTTCGGCGATTTTTCTTTCGTAAGGTGAGTGAATCAGAAATTCTTCACTCCCCTACTGATTACTCTTCGTCTAACTCGATATTTAAACCAAGTGAGCGGATTTCTTTCATAATTACATTGAAAGATTCCGGTGTGCCTGGGTCCATGTGTTGGTTACCACTTACAATGTTTTTATACATCTTCGTACGACCATTCACATCATCAGATTTCACCGTTAACATTTCTTGTAAGGTGTAAGCTGCACCGTATGCTTCAAGTGCCCATACCTCCATTTCACCGAAACGTTGACCACCGAATTGAGCTTTACCACCCAATGGTTGTTGTGTAACAAGGCTATAAGAACCAGTTGAACGAGCATGCATTTTGTCATCAACTAAGTGGTTCAATTTGAGCATGTACATATAACCTACTGTTACTGGACGCTCGAATTTCTCACCTGTACGGCCATCATATAAAGTGATTTGACCTGAAGTTGGTAATCCACCAAGTTTTAATAACTCTTTGATTTCAGCTTCAGCTGCACCATCAAATACTGGTGTCGCAACTGGTAAACCTTTACGTAGATTTTCAGCTAAACGCAATACTTCTTCATCTGTGAAGGTACTTAAATCCACTTTTTGTGAGCCATTACCTAAGTCATACGCTTTTTGGATATAACCACGTAATTTTTCCACTTCTTGTTTTTGTTTGAGCATTGCATTGATTTGATCACCAATACCTTTCGCTGCTAAACCTAAGTGGGTTTCAAGGATCTGACCAATGTTCATACGAGATGGTACGCCCAATGGGTTTAATACGATCTCAACTGGTTGGCCATTCTCATCGTATGGCATATCTTCAACTGGGTTAATTTTCGAGATAACACCTTTGTTACCATGACGACCCGCCATTTTATCACCCGGTTGGATTTGACGTTTCACCGCGAGGTAAACTTTAACCACTTTTAACACGCCTGGTGCAAGATCATCACCTTTGATAATTTTCTTACGTTTCACTTCAAGTTTATGTTCAAACTCTTTACGAAGTTCTTCGTATTGCTCTGCAAGCTGTTCTAATTGATTTTGTTTTTCTTCATCTGCAATGGTTTGTTCTAACCATTTAGTACGCTCTAATTTATCTAATTGAGCAACATCAACACCACCAGAGATAAGAAGATTACGAACACGTGTGAATAAGCCGGCTTCCAAGATTTCTAATTCATCAGAAAGGTCTTTTTTCGCTTGTTTTAATTGCATTTCTTCAATTTCTAGTGCGCGTTTGTCTTTTTCCACGCCATCGCGAGTGAAGACTTGAACATCAATTACCGTACCTGTTACGCTATTTGGTACGCGCAATGAAGAATCTTTCACGTCAGATGCTTTTTCACCAAAGATTGCGCGTAAAAGTTTTTCTTCTGGGGTTAATTGAGTTTCACCTTTAGGCGTTACTTTACCTACTAAGATGTCACCACCTTTAACCTCAGCACCAACATAAACAATACCAGATTCATCAAGTTTGCTTAACGCTGACTCACCTACGTTTGGAATATCCGCCGTAATTTCTTCTGCACCTAACTTGGTATCACGGGCAACACAAGATAATTCTTGAATATGGATGGTAGTGAAACGGTCTTGTTGAACAACACGTTCAGAAACTAACATTGAGTCTTCAAAGTTATAGCCGTTCCAAGGCATGAACGCCACTCGAATATTTTGACCTAATGCAAGCTCACCTAAATCAGTAGAAGGACCATCTGCTAATACTTCACCACGATTGATTGGATCGCCTAAATTCACACAAGGAATTTGGTTAATACAAGTATTTTGGTTAGAACGGGTATATTTGATTAAGTTATAAATATCAATACCAGCTTCACCTGCAATGGTTTCATCTTCATTTACTTTAATGACGATACGAGAAGCATCGACGTACTGAACTGTACCACCGCGTTTTGCAACAACCGCAACACCTGAGTCAAGTGCGATTGGTTTTTCCATACCTGTACCAACTAATGGTTTGTCCGCACGTAATGTTGGAACTGCTTGACGTTGCATGTTCGCACCCATCAACGCACGGTTCGCATCGTCGTGCTCAAGGAATGGAATTAATGCTGCCGCAACAGATACCACTTGTTGTGTCGAAACGTCCATATAGTGAATATCTTCAGGTTTATATAAACCTGATTCACCACGTTCACCACGCGCAGTAACAAAGGCATCAGTAAAACGGTTATTTTCGTCTAAATTTGAGTTTGCCTGTGCAATGATATAGTTTGCTTCATCAATTGCAGATAGGTATTCAATTTCTTCAGTAACTTGGCCATCAACCACTTTACGATATGGCGTTTCTAAGAAACCATAATCATTAGTACGTGCAAAAGCAGAAAGTGAGTTGATCAAACCGATGTTTGGACCTTCAGGGGTTTCAATCGGACATAAACGACCATAGTGAGTATTATGTACGTCACGAACTTCAAAGCCTGCGCGCTCACGCGTTAAACCGCCTGGACCTAATGCAGAAATACGACGTTTGTGCGTGACTTCTGATAATGGGTTATTTTGGTCCATAAATTGGGAAAGTTGTGAAGAACCAAAGAATTCTTTCACCGCTGCAGAAATTGGTTTTGGATTAATTAAGTCTTGCGGTGTGATTGCATCTAAATCACCTAAAGATAAGCGTTCTTTCACCGCTCTTTCTACACGCACTAAACCGATACGGAATTGGTTTTCCGCCATCTCACCTACGCTACGGATACGACGGTTACCCAAGTGGTCAATATCATCCACTTCGCCACGGCCATTACGGATGTCGATTAATTTACGCATTACCGCAATAATATCTTCATTGCTTAAAGTGCCAGCGCCTTCACCCTCTGCGATCGCTAAAGAACGATTAAATTTCATACGACCGACAGCAGATAAATCATAACGCTCTGCAGAGAAGAATAAATTATTGAATAACGCTTCTGAAGATTCTGGTGTTGGTGGTTCACCTGGACGCATCATACGATAAATTTCGTAAAGCGCACTAGTTTTGTCATAAGTTGGATCTACACGTAGAGTTTCAGAAATATATGGACCGTAATCTAAATCATTAGTAAATAAAGTTTCGATCGTGGTGTAACCTGCTTGAGCTAATTTTGCAAGAATCTCTAAAGAAATCTCGCCGTTTGCAGGGCAAATAATTTCACCAGACTCTAAATCGACATAATCTTTCGACGCAACTTTACCTAAAATATATTCAGAAGGTACAACGACTTGTGAAATTTTGTCTTTTTCTAATGCCTTGATATGGCGTGCGGTAATACGACGACCACGTTCAACATAAACTTTGCCATTTGCTTCAATATCAAAAGAAGCTGTTTCACCACGTAAACGTTCTGGCACTAAAGTCATTAACAATTTATCGCCAGCGATTTCAAAGGTAATTTTATCAAAGAATAAGTTTAAGATTTCTTCAGTGGTGTAGCCTAATGCACGAAGAATAATTGTTGCCGGTAATTTACGACGACGGTCAATACGTGCAAATAAGTTATCTTTTGGATCGAATTCAAAATCTAACCAAGAACCACGATAAGGAATAATACGTGCGTTATAAAGCACTTTACCTGAAGAATGGGTTTTACCTTTGTCAGAATCGAAGAATACGCCTGGACTACGGTGTAATTGTGAAACGATAACACGCTCGGTACCATTGATTACGAAAGTACCGTTATCAGTCATTAATGGGATTTCACCCATATAAACTTCATTTTCTTTAATATCTTTAACTGCGCGTGAAGAAGATTCTTTATCGTAGCTCACTAAACGTAATTTTACACGTAAGCCTGCTGCATAAGTTGAGCCACGAATTTGGCACTCACGTACATCAAATTCAGGTTCTTCTAAACGATAATCTACATATTGTAATTCTGTATAGCCATTATTGCTTACAATAGGGAATACAGAACGGAATGCCGCTTCTAAACCTTGCTGACCTTCAGGATCTTTTTGAATAAATTTATCAAAAGAATCCAATTGAATGGTTAATAAATAAGGAACATTTAAAACTTGCGGACGTTTACCGAAATCTTTACGAATTCGTTTTTTTTCAGAATAGGAGTAACCCATTGGTTTTCCTCTGCTAACTGTTCAGTGACCTAGCCACAAACTAACTGTGACGTGAATGACCGTTAAAATGACCGCACTCTGAACCTTACTTCTATAGTGGGGTGACAACTCAAATTACATAGGACGACAACTTGAGCAAAACAACGACAAATAACGGTGGATTTGTCATTGTATGGATGTGCTTTCTATCAAAAACACGGTTAAATTAAACAATAAAAGGTCAAAATTGATTAAAAATCAATCTAAATCTTTGCTAATTTTAAGGCGGTAAATTTTAAATGAATGCAGCTTTCTCGTCAAGTTTAAAACTTATGGAGAAGTTTTATGAAATAAAAAACCGCACTTTCAAAAGTGCGGTTTAAAATCTATCAATTCTTTAAATTATAAAGAAGCTTGATCAACAGCAACACCTGCACCCATAGTGGTAGAGATGCTTACTTTCTTGATGAAAATACCTTTAGCAGTAGTTGGTTTTGCTTTGTTTAAAGCAGCCAATAATGCTTGAAGGTTTTCTTTTAATTGAACTTCAGAGAAGTTTGCTTTACCGATAGTGGTGTGGATGATACCGTTTTTATCGTTACGATAACGGATCTGACCAGATTTAGCATTTTTAACTGCTTCAGCAACGTTTGGTGTTACAGTACCAACTTTAGGGTTTGGCATTAAACCACGTGGTCCTAATACTTGACCTAATTGACCAACAACACGCATTGCATCAGGAGAAGCGATAACAACATCAAAGTTCATTTCGCCTTTTTTGATTTGCTCTGCTAAATCTTCCATACCTACTAAATCAGCACCAGCTGCTTTAGCTGCATCTGCGTTAGCACCTTGAGTGAACACAGCTACGCGTACTTCACGACCAGTACCGTGTGGTAATACAGTTGCACCACGAACGTTTTGGTCAGATTTACGAGGATCGATACCTAAGTTTACTGCAACGTCAACACTTTCAACGAATTTAGCTGTTGCGAATTGTTTTAATACCGCGATTGCCTCGTTGATTTCGTATGCTTTAGTAGAATCTACGCCAGCTTTGATTGCTTTCATTTTTTTAGTCAATTTAGCCATCGTATTATTCCTCCACCACTAAGCCCATAGAGCGAGCAGTACCAGCAATTGATTTCATTTTGGTTTCGATAGACGCGCCAGTCATATCTGCTGCTTTAGTTTCAGCGATTTGACGAACTTGATCTAAAGTTACTTTACCCACTTTCTCTTTGTTCGGTTTACCAGAACCAGATTTGATACCCGCAGCTTTTTTCAATAATACTGCTGCTGGTGGAGTTTTAGTTACGAAAGTAAATGAACGGTCTGCATATACAGTGATAACAACTGGAATTGGTAAACCTTTTTCTAAACTCTCAGTACGAGCGTTGAATGCTTTACAGAATTCCATAATGTTCACACCTTGTTGACCTAATGCAGGACCAACTGGTGGTGATGGGTTTGCCATACCAGCTGCAACTTGCAACTTAACGTAGGCTTGGACTTTTTTTGCCATTTTAGTTTTCCTCTAATTGGGTAATAACGCCATTAAATAGCTCCCCGATAATTTTCAGTGCAACATTCATTGCACCACACAAAAATATGAGCCGCGAACGGCTCATAATGGGCGCGGATTATATAAAAAGTGCGGTTGTTTTTCAAGCACTTATTAAATCCACTATAAGAAATTATTGCGCATCACCAATTAATACTGAATCTAATGCAATTTCGATCATATCATTGAATGTTAATTGACGCTCTTCTGCTGTGGTTTGTTCGTGAGTACGAATGTGGTCAGACACAGTACAAATTGTTAATGCTTTTGCACCATATTCTGCAGCCACACCATAAATTCCAGCCGCTTCCATTTCCACGCCTAAAATGCCGTATTTTTCCATTACATCGAACATTTCAACATCAGGCGTATAGAATAAATCCGCCGAGAATAAGTTACCGACACGAACAGCTTTACCTTTTGCTTTTGCAGCTTGAACAGCGGCTTGTGCCATATCGAAGTCAGCAATAGCTGCAAAGTCGTTATCTTTGAAACGAATACGGTTTACTTTTGAATCAGTACATGCGCCTAAACCGATAATTACATCGCGCACTTTCACGTCCATACGAACAGCGCCACAAGAGCCTACACGGATAATTTTTTTCACACCGTATTCAGTGATTAATTCTTTCGCGTAAATAGAGCAAGATGGAATTCCCATACCGTGGCCCATAATAGAAATCTTACGACCTTTGTAAGTACCGGTATAACCAAGCATATTACGAACATTTGTTACTTCTACTGCATCTTGCAAAAACGTTTCTGCAATGTATTTTGCACGAAGTGGATCACCTGGCATTAAAACAACATCAGCAAATGCACCTTCAGGCGCGTTAATATGTGGAGTCATAATTTTCCTTCCTTTTTTCAAATGTAAAAATAAAAAGTGCGGTCATTTTTCACCGCACTTATCCGAGAATTAAAGCGCTGCAGCACCGAGTCCGATGAACAAGCCAGCAATCGTTGCACTCATTAAGTTTGCTAAAGTACCTGCGATTACCGCTTTCAAGCCTAAACGTGCAACATCACTACGGCGGTTTGGCGCCATTCCACCTAAACCACCGATTAAGATTGCAATTGAGCTGAAGTTAGCAAAACCACAAAGTGCGAAAGTAATAATTGCTTTGGTTTTTTCAGTTAATACAATCGCAGAATCTGGTTGCAAGTATTTTGCAAATTCAAGGTAACCTACGAATTCGTTAACCGCTAACTTCATCCCGATCATTTGTCCTGCGATACCCGCTTCGGTACCGTCAGTTACACCGATTAAGTATGCTAATGGTTTGAAAACTAAACCAAAGATAGATTGTAAAGTTACGTCGCCATAGCCAAACCAGCCACCAACGCCACTTAAAATACCGTTAATTAATGCAATTAAACCAACGAATGCGATTAACATTGCACCTACGTTTAACGCAAGTTGCATACCTGCACTCGCACCGCCCGCCATTGCTTCAAGTACGTTAGTTGGTTTTTCTGAATCATTGTCTTCTGGTTGTTTATCAGAGAATTGTTCTGTTTGTGGGAACATTAATTTCGCAAATAACAAACCTGCTGGTGCTGCCATAAATGACGCAGCGATTAAGTATGTCAATGGCACGCCCATTCCAGCATAACCCGCCATTACTGAACCCGCGATAGATGCAGTACCACCTACCATGATGGCAAATAATT
The DNA here is from genome assembly GCF_001679495.1 of Haemophilus sp. CCUG 66565. NCBI lineage: Bacteria > Pseudomonadati > Pseudomonadota > Gammaproteobacteria > Pasteurellales > Pasteurellaceae > Haemophilus > Haemophilus sp. CCUG 66565. The sequence goes on from NZ_LZOX01000012.1 coordinate 30,958, forward strand.
CAGATTGGGTCATATTTTTAATGTAAGGGCGAACAACCAATGGTGCTTCAGTTTGACCGACGAAAATATTAGCAGCTGCTGACATGGATTCTGCTTTTGACGTACCCAATGCTTTTTGTAATGCACCGCCTAATACTTTAATCACCACTTGCATAATGCCAAGGTAATAAAGCACAGAAATTAAGCCAGAGAAGAACACAATAATTGGTAATACTTTCACGGCAAAAATGAAACCTGAAGGTTTGCTTGGATCAGCTAAACCACCAAATACAAAGTTAATACCTTCATTACCGTAAGCAATAACATTTGATACGGCATCAGCAGTTGCACCAAGTGCTTGTTTACCTGCTGGCACATATAAAATAAGGGCGGCAAATCCAACTTGGATTGCTAACGCCCCGAGCACGGTTCTGATACTAATCGCTTTACGATTATTGGAAAGTAACACGGCAATAGCGATTAATACGACCATTCCCAAAATGCTGCTTAACACACTCATTTGATTCCCCTAGATTGGTTAAGTTAATAAAAAATTCGGCTTATTCTACTTGTTTTCTCACAAAAAGTCGGTGAATTTTCACCGCACTTTTTTGTAAGCGACTACAAAATAGTCAAAACCTTGTTAATTCCACATTGACGCGCATAAGTAGCCAATGCATTAGTTTCTTCCGCACTTGGAATGTGCGTTGATAACCCAGTTTCATCGCGCGCACCTTTACTATGCACACGAATAATTTTTAATGCCACATCAGGATAATTTCGTAAAAGTAGCGCAACTTTGCCCACCAAATGTTCAGCATCAAAAAAATTCTTTAAAAAAACTAACCGCACTTCTTCCACTTTATTTAACGGCAACAAGGCTGTCAGATTTTGTAAATTTCGCTCAAGTTTATCGTTCTTTATATGTAAACGTTCTGGTATCACTTGCTGTGGTACAATGCCTTCTTGATTTTGTCGGTCAAAACAGAGCGATTGTAAACCTGCGCCCTCACCTTTCAGATCGAATAAAAATTTATCAGTGACATCGATTAAAGAACGAATACGATCAAACTCAAAAAAGCCGCTACTATCCAAATAACAGGTTAATCCTTGCGAACGTAAAGCCTCAAAGAGCGGAACGAGTTTTTTATGATGGATTGTCGGTTCGCCACCTGAAATTGTGACACCGCGAATAAATGGAACCGCCTCCATAACCTGTTCATACAAATACTGCAAACTAACCAATTTCGCATTTTCCGTATAACGAGGAATAGTTTCTGGATTATGGCAATACAAGCAATTTAGCTTGCAACCTTGCAGAAAAATGCTCGAACGATTGCCTTGCCCTTCTACATTTGAAAAAGGAATAATCCGATGCAACGGCACAAAAATCTCAGATAGTGCGGTCATTTTTCCAATTATTTTTCAGCGGTGACATCTTTTTCATCGCGCAATTGGCGATCAAACACGTTGGCACATTCATCCGTACCCGAGCCATACCAGGTTGTGTCGCGTAATGCGACTTCGCCTTTACGGTATTTTTCAACTTCGCTTTTCTTCACCAAATAACCTGTAACGCGAATTAAATCCGTATTTTTCAAATAGGTGGTAATGTAGCGATAGCCTAAAGAGAATGCACCGTCAATAATATCCACCACCGCATCGCAGTGATCTACATAGGTTTGATCAAAGGCGAATAAATCCCCTGTACCAGATGGGAAATACTTATGGAACGGGGCAGACTGTTTTAAATGTTCAAGTAACGTTGGTTCTTCGCCTACACGAATACGGTGAGCCGGTGCGTTACGTTTGTCTTCTTCGTGGTTACTTGCGCCAACTTGCGCATGTAATAAATAACGATTGCCAGTGCGTTCAGCATAAACCCCTTCATGAGCATCAGTGATTTCTTTAAGTTTATCCATAATTGCTGTCGCAATTTCATCACCGCGAGCACTCTTACCAAAGGTTTCATTTAAGCCTTCACATTGCAATAAGTGGTTTGCTGCATCTGCCAAGCCCACAATTGCGAACATCCCCGTAAAATTAGTGCGTTTGATAAAGCCTTCTTTTTCGAGGAATGAACTGTTAAAGAAATTACTTTCTTCCACTACAAATTTATGTCGTTTATCCATCGTTGAAAGAGCACATTTCGCCACACGTGGTAATAATTCGTTTACCATTTCATCCGCACTTTTACACGCGCGAGCAATCGTCCCTAGACGTAAACGCGTTAATGTGTAAGCACCGCCACATTCAGGCAATGCGTTATAGCAACTTGCTACGCCATATTCTTCACCTAGATCGGAAATATAGTACGCATCGTTTGCAAAAGATGGCTTAGAAACTAATAAACAGGCTTTTGCTGCAAGTTCAGCAAACTCACGGCTCGTTTTGGATTTATCATAACGAATGGTCATATTCGGTGTTGGCGCTTCAAGCTCAATCACCGCGCGCAAAATCAAGCGACCCGCTTTCGTATCATAAGGCCCAATATTGGCATGGCAAAATGAATCAGGCACAGTTTTATCGATATGATTTAAGAAACGTTTAATTTTTATATAGTCTTTTTCTTCATCAGTAATGAAAGGCTCGAGCAATACATCAAGACGACCAACATAAACAGGATAAGTTGTAATGGATGGCACGTGGGAATAAAGAATCAATAATCCATCAAGTGCCTCATCAAGATCTTTTGGTGGCGGCAGCTCTAAAAATTCGCAGCCTTTTTTAATATACACATTGTAATCAGGCAGGATATAACGAGGACGATAAATTGCGTAACCTTCACATAAATCACAAATCATCTGATTCTGTAAAAAGCCCCATTCTTCATCGGTATAGCCAAGCAAATCGCGAGGATCAAATAAACGCTCAGCAATATTACCTAATGTCATTAATTTTTGATGATAAGTCAGATTATTGGCTTTAACCGTATCGAGAATATCTTGAAGTGTTGCTAACATAATTTTCTCCCATTAAGAATTGGGCATATTGTACGAAATGGAGAGATATTAAACAATTTTCAAAATGTGAGTAAGATCACAGTTTTAGAAATTAATATTGATATAAATGGTCGTGTATTTCTATAAAATACAATTCTAAAATAGAACATTAAATTGTTTCATTTTTTCTACATTTCCTTTTATTATGGCAAGAGTTAAAAGGATATTTTATGAAGAAAAAAGTACGTGTTATTCCCCATACATCTTGGGCAGCGACATCTCTTTGGTCGTTGGACATCAAAACATTGTCAGTTTTGATCTTTGCCTTATCAATCCTCGGTATCGGCGATGGATTAATCGTGCTTTCGAATCTAGGTTCAACACCTTGGACGGTGCTTTCACAAGGCATTGCAATACAAACTAATATGAGCATTGGTTGGGCATCATTTTTTATCAGTTGTATCGTAATGATAGCCTGGTTTCCACTAAAACTTCGATTAGGATTGGGCACTCTACTTAATATCGTTATTATTGCTTTTTTCCTTGGTCTCACAACAAAAATACTGGCCACACCAAGCTCATTGGCAGAACAACTATTATGTGGTGCGGTGGGCTTATTACTTTATGGCTTAGGCACAGCCTTATATCTTACCTGCCATTTAGGCGCGGGACCAAGGGATGGATTAATGGTTGGTTTCTGTCAAAGATTTTATTTAAAAGTGAGCATCGTCAGAACAAGCATTGAAATCTTTGTTTGTATTCTAGGGTTTATTCTTGGTGGCACCGTCGGTCTGGGGACAATTATTTTTGCCGCCAGTATAGGATGGATAGTTCAGATTTGCTTAAACATCATTGCGCAATGCCCACATTTTTCTCACAAAGGGGAAAATGGTTACTAAAGCATTATTTATTGAAATTAAACCTAGATTCATTTGAGTCTCTTTTCCCGCGGGTGGACAAAATGCAAGATGCTTATCGACATCATTAATCGGTTTCCAGCGTCTCGGCTGAGAAGAACGACTATTTGGATAAAATCCGATAGTTGGAATATTAAACACACTACTCAAATGCAATGGACCAGTAGATCCCGCAATAAATAAATCCGCACAAGCCAAAGAATGCGCAAAATCCACTAAACCTTTATTCTTATCGTAAATAACTACGCGTGAATCATTAACTAGATTAGCTAACTCATGGGCCTTTTCACTTTCGCCAGGTCCTGCAGTCAGCACAACATTACAATCAAACTCAGCCAATAAGCCTTTAATTAAATCCGCATATTGCGCTAAAGAAAGATTCGTAGCTGAACCACCAGAACCGCTATGTACAAAGATCCATTTTTTGTTTTCGGAAAGCCCTAAGCTCTCTTGCAAGAAAACACGTTGATTTTCCACCGCTCTTTTCTCAAAAGTTAAATAAGGCGGTTTAGGTTCAACAATTGGCATATTATGCTTTTGCAAAAAAGCGCGGACTAAATCTTGATTATATTCCGCTTCTGATTTTTCAGAACGAGAACGGCGTTGTGTTAGACGGTGATTATAGAGAATTTGAACCCATTTCGTTGCTGGCGCGAGACGATATTTAATCCCACTTTTCCAAGCGAGTTTTCCATTATGGGTATTGGAAAAGAAACTAATCATTCCATCAAACTGCTGCGATTTGATTTCCTGCACAAGACGTTTGAAATCCGTTTGATCATTTTTTTTGCTATCAATAATAACATGATCAATAAACGGACAAACTTCCGCTAAAGGCGCAGTATAACTCGGAACAAGTGCGGTTAATTTTAAAGAAGGATTCGATAACTTCAGCATAGCAAAAGCAGGCCATGCTTGCATAAAATCGCCTAATTTATCGTTACGAATAACTAAGATCTTTTCCATAATTTCTCCGCTAAAATGAAAAAACCGCACTTGAAAGTGCGGTCATATTTTATGTTATTTTTGTGGATTATAAAACATCAACACAATTTAAGTCTTCGAAAGATTGTTCTAAGCGTTTAGACATAGATTCTTCCATTTTACGTAACCAAACACGTGGATCGTAGTATTTTTTGTTTGGTGCATCAGGACCTTCAGGGTTACCTAATTGGCCTTGAAGATAAGCTTCATTTGCTTTATAGAAGTTCAAAATACCATTCCAAGATGCCCATTGAGTATCGGTATCAATGTTCATTTTGATTGCACCGTAGCTAATTGCTTCGCGGATTTCTTCGCGGCTAGAACCTGAACCACCGTGGAAGACGAAGTTAATTGGTTTTGCTGCAAGATTACGTTCTTTCGCAACGAACTCTTGTGATGCACCTAAAATAGATGGTTTTAATTTTACGTTACCTGGTTTGTAAACACCATGTACGTTACCGAATGCCGCTGCAACGGTAAAGTTAGGGCTTACTGGATTTAATTGATCGTAAACATAAAGTACGTCAGATGGTTGAGTATATAAACGAGACTCATCAACACCAGAATTATCTACGCCATCTTCTTCACCACCGGTAATACCGATTTCAATTTCAAGGGTCATCCCCATTTTATCCATACGAGCGAGGTATTCACGACAGATTGCCATATTTTCTTCCATTGGCTCTTCAGAAAGGTCAAGCATGTGAGAAGAGAATAATGGACGGCCAGTTTCTGCGAAGTGTTTTTCACCTGCTTCAAGTAAACCATCAATCCATGGAAGTAATTTTTTCGCAGCGTGGTCAGTGTGAAGAATAACAGGAACACCGTATTCTTTAGCTAAAGTATGAACGTGTTTCGCTCCAGCAATCGCACCAAGTACATCAGGACGAGCACCGCTTGCAGATTTAATACCTTTACCCGCATAGAACGCTGCACCACCGTTAGAAAATTGAATAATAACTGGCGCTTTTACGCGTGCAGCAGTTTCTAACACGGCATTAACTGAGTCAGAACCCACGCAGTTTACTGCTGGAATAGCAAAGTTATGCTCTTTTGCATAAGCAAAGATTTTTTGCACATCTTCACCTGTTACGACACCAGGTTTCACGATATCTAATAATTTAGCCATACTTGTGTTTCCTTTTTATGTTTAGCGGGACAAACCCACAATTGGAGAATTTTTTTGACTTTTTATCGATGGCGACATTTTTAATACTCGCCATCGATATGTCACATAGGAAAAATGCGGTTAATTTTTCGCACGTTTTTCAAGAATTTCTACTGCTGGTAATACTTTTCCTTCTACGAATTCTAAGAATGCACCACCACCTGTTGAAATGTAAGAGATCTTGTCTGCAATACCGAATAAATCAATAGCCGCTAATGTATCACCACCACCTGCGATAGAGAATGCATCGCTGTTTGCAATTGCGTGAGAAATGATTTCAGTCCCTTTACGGAAGTTAGGGAATTCAAACACACCAACTGGGCCATTCCATAAAACGGTTTTTGCATTTTTGATGATTTCTGCTAATTGTTCTGCAGATTTATCACCAATATCAAAAATAGATTCCTCATCTTTCACTTCGTTTACTGCTTTTTCTGTTGCGGATGCCGTTTCAGAGAATTCTAAACCTACACGCACATCAACTGGCACAGGAATATCTGTGCTTGCTGCTAATTCTTTCGCAACTGGAATTAAATCAGCTTCATATAAAGATTTACCTACATTATGGCCTGCTGCCGCAATGAAAGTATTTGCAATACCACCGCCCACAATAATTTGGTCAGCGATTTTTGAAAGAGAATTTAATACTTCTAATTTAGTGGAAACTTTAGAACCACCAACAATAGCCACCATTGGGCGAGCGGGTTCTTTTAAGGCTTTACCTAATGCATCTAACTCAGCGGCTAATAATGGACCCGCACAAGCGATTGGTGCAAATTCTGCAACACCGTAAGTTGATGCTTGAGCACGGTGAGCGGTACCAAACGCATCCATTACAAATACATCGCAAAGTGCAGCATACTTTTTACCTAATTCTGGATCGTTTTTCTTTTCACCTTTGTTCACACGTACGTTTTCTAAAACAACAATTTCGCCTTCTTTAACATCTACGCCGTTTAAATAGTCTTGTTCTAAACGAACATTAAAGCCCGCGTCTTTTAAGTAATCAACAACTGGTTGTAAAGAATCTTCTGGTTTGAATTCACCTTCAGTTGGACGACCTAAGTGAGAAGTTACCATCACTTTTGCGCCTTTTTCTAAGGCTAATTTTAAAGTAGGAATGGTCGCACGAATACGCGCATCTGAGGTCACTTTGCCATCTTTTACTGGCACATTAAGATCCGCACGGATAAATACACGTTTACCGGCTAAATCTAAATCGGTCATTTTGATTACTGACATAATCTATCCTCTTATTAAGTTAAAATTAAAATTGAAAACTTTTCGTATTATACCTACTTCGCGCTAGGTTGTAACGATTTAGATCAAAGAAATTCTTATTTGCTTTGGCAATTCATTACCTGCCATTTTTTATCATAACAAATGAATAATTCGTTTCGACTTGCGCCTAAATAAGCATTTTTTAATTGTGGATTATGTTGTTTCATCCAACGAAAAAGTTCATTACGGCTTAAATTTTGATTCGGTAATTTTAATGAGCTAAATAATTCCTGCTCCTTAGCAAAATATTGCTGGGCAGAATCAAATGCACAGCTACCATGTTTTTCCCATTCACCTTGCAATAATTGTTCACCAGGTGAAATAGCCAAATATCGTGCTAATAAATCTTTTGGCAATGCGGGTAAATCGCCCTTGCAAAAACGTGGATGATCCGTCACTGAAAGTGCACTTGCATTTTGAGGCCATAATCCATGAACAACCCAACCTAAAGCGCGGTTATTTCCGCATTGATATTGAGCGGAGGAAGGCAGCTGATTACCATATTTTTCACGCTGAATATCACAAAATCCAGGCGACCAAGATAATACCAACATATAATAATCGACAGGTGCCTTTGCATTTTGCCCGATAGGATCATCACGCATAATCACATCATAATTGGCAAAAACATTCGGATTTTTCACCGCACTTTTCTCAATATCCGTCCGATTTGTCTCAAATTTAGGCTCAGATGCTTTTGTTTGCTTAGCCTGTTCGATTGTAGGAGAAGGTAATTGATTTTTAGTTTTGGTTGAATCGGTAAAATATTGCCAAATTGCTAATACAACGAGGACAATAAGAGAAAGGGTGGAAGTGAATTTTTTCATAAATTTTGTTTAGTTTTTGTCAATCAAGTTTTTGTCGGCTATAATTCGCGGCTTTCAACTTTCTATTAAGGATCACAATGGCATTACTCATCACTAGCAAATGTACCAACTGCGATATGTGCTTACCAGAATGCCCGAACGAAGCCATTTCCATTGGCGATGAGATTTATGTGATCGATCCTGTACTTTGCACAGAATGTGTCGGCCATTACGATACCCCAACCTGTCAAAAAGTTTGCCCAATCACTAACTGTATTAAGCCCGATCCTGAACATCAAGAAACCGAAGAACAGCTTTGGGAACGCTTTGTGATGATTCATCATTCAGATAAATTGTAATTTTTAAAGCAACTGAAATATGACTTATTATCTTCTAAAATAGTGCGGTTAATTTTGAGCTTATTTTTATTATCAAAAAACTGAAATTTTTCACCGCACTTTTATCTATAAAAAGAACCACATTGAGTTACTTTTCTTCACATTACCCCGCTACGGCCGGTAAATATCCCCATTGAATTAAAAATGGAATGACCATAATCACCACGCCAATCAATAACGCAAACACCAAAGCAAAATTACCGCCAGCAACACGATATGGCAATGTTGGATTTTCAATACGTGTACGCCATGCCAAGCCAATTGGTAAAATTAAGCAATAGAACGCACACAACAAACCAGCGTAACTTAATGCAGTAATAAATCCTTCAGGATAAAACAATGCAAATACAAGTGGCGGTAAAAATGCGGCAATGGTTAATACAACGCGATTATTTGGCAAATGATAGCGTTTGAATAAATCACCTAAGCCTTCAAACACACCAAGCATTACGCCTAAGAATGAAGTAATTAAAGCGAGTGATGAGAACACGCGCACTACTTCCCCCATAAAATGAGAACCTGTGATTTCACGTGTTGCATTCACTAAACCATTTAGCGTTGGGTCAGCTTGTAAAATACGCACAAATTCACTTTGACTTAATACACCATGAGTTGCTAACTGCCATACAAGATAAGCGGCTAATGGAATCGCGGTACCAATCAAAATAGCACGACGAAATTTTTCTACACTTCCACCTAAGTAGCTATTTACACTCGCCATAATGACGTGGAAACCGAAAGAGGTGAAAAATATCGGTGCAGCAGAAACCACAAAAGCATAATCCAAAGGCAATGCCATTAAATTATCTGTTGATACTTTGGGAAGCATCATAAATAGCACAAAAGCAAAGGCGACTAACTTACCAATAAATAACACGCGAGTTAAACCATCCACGCCTTTCGTTCCTATAACGACAAAAGAACCTAATACCACAGTAAAGATAATAATCGCGGTTTTAAGCGACATCGCCTCCATTCCAAAAGCAGTTGGCAAACCTGAAAGTAAAGATCCACCACCCGTAATATAAGCGGCTGAAAGCGCATAAAGTAAAATTAACAAACTCAACGTTGCTAAAATTCGTCCCGGAACGCCAAAATATTTTTCAGCTAGCGTGGCAACACCATCATCCAACTGATCCGCTGTTTGATACACTTCTACAAACAACAATCCACTGTAAACCAACAAAGCCCACAAGCCAACGAGCAATAACACGGTATAACCAAAGCCCATGCCCGCTGATGTAAGCGGCATAGCAAGCATACCTGCTCCAATGGTTGTGCCTGCAATAATTAGTGCACTCCCAAATGTTTTATTCTGTAACATAAAATTATCCTTATAGTGTTGTGTTTGAAAACTAATTTAAAGTTGACCGCACTTTTCTTTATAATGTAAACGGCAAACAGAAAGGTAAGAGTCATTGCCGCCAATTTGAATTTGCGCGCCTTCTTTAATAACCTCGCCTTGATCATTTAAGCGCAAAACAAAATTAGCCTTACGGCCACAATAACAAATTGTTTTTAATTCTTCGAGTTGATCTGCCCAAGCCAGTAAATATTTACTTCCTTCAAAAAGTTCCGCTTGGAAATCTGTACGCAAGCCATAACAAAGCACAGGGATTTTGAGTTTATCGACGACATCGCTCAACTGGTAAACTTGTTGCTTGCTAAGAAATTGAGCTTCATCCACCAGCACACAATGCACTTTTTCTTTTTTTAAGTGCTCATTGATTTCATCAAACAAATTGGTTTCCGAGCGAAATAAAAAAGCATCTTGCGAAATGCCAATACGCGATGTGACTTTCCCCACGCCAAAACGGTCATCAATCGCAGCCGTATAAACTACTGTGTTCATATCGCGCTCACGATAGTTATAGGAAGATTGTAGCAACGTCGTTGATTTTCCAGCGTTCATTGTGGAGTAATAGAAGTAGAGTTTCGCCATTTTTTCTCCTAAATTGCTGGTAATTCCGTCATAGCCCAACGAGGCTTAACATCAATAGCCAGATCGCTATGCTGACCTTGTTTTAAACGTAAAAAACCTGTGTAAGCAATCATGGCACCATTATCTGTACAAAATTGAGGTTGAGGATAAAACACTTCACCACCTAAATTTTGCATTAAGTGCGCAAGCGTTTCTCGGAGTTTTTTATTTGCACTCACTCCCCCCGCAATCACTAAACGTTTATAGCCAGTTTCTTTTAATGCGCGCTTACATTTAATAGCAAGGGTATCCACCACCGCATCTTGGAAAGCATAAGCAATATCTGATTTAGTTTGCTCTTTTAGTTCACCCTCGTTTTTAATTGCTTGATTAATCGTATTCGCAGCAAACGTTTTTAAACCAGAAAAACTAAAATCAAGGCCTGCACGATCTGTCATTGGACGTGGAAATGTGAAACGATTTGGCGTGCCTTTTTCTGCTAAACGAGAAAGTGCCGCGCCACCAGGATAATCTAGTCCAAGTAATTTTGCTGTTTTATCAAAGGCTTCACCTGCAGCGTCATCAATGGATTCACCAATCACTTCATATTTTCCTACACCATCTACACGTACCAATTGAGTATGACCACCCGATACTAACAAAGCGACAAAAGGAAAGTGCGGTGAATTTTCATCAAGCATTGGCGCAAGTAAATGCCCTTCCATATGATGAACACCAATCGCAGGAACATTCCACGCATAAGCTAAAGAACGCGCAATCGTAGCGCCGACAAGCAATGCGCCGACAAGCCCTGGACCACTCGTATAAGCCACGCCATCAATATCGCTTGCCGTTAACCTAGCTTCTTCTAGCGCAGCTTTAATGAGAGGAGCTGTTTTACGAATATGATCGCGCGATGCTAATTCAGGAACCACACCACCATAATCTGCATGTAGGGCAATTTGAGTATAAAGTTGATTAGCAATTAATCCTTTTTCTTCATCATAAATTGCTACGCCCGTTTCATCACACGAGGTTTCAATGCCTAAGATTTTCATTGATTTTCTTAATTTATTACCTAAAATGTTGCGCGATTTTACCCTGTTTAAGCGGTTTTAACCAGTTGAAACCACAAATATTAAGGTGAATTGGCATTCTTTCCTTTACTTTTTCCCTAAAAGTAGATTAGAATTGCGTCCTTTATTAAATTTACCATTTGCACAGTGGTGCTTTGGTGAAAATAAAATTTTAAATTGCAATTAAATTAAACTCATTGAGGTGATTGGCTTATGCCTGTAATTAAAGTACGTGAAAACGAATCATTTGACGTAGCTTTACGTCGTTTCAAACGCTCTTGCGAAAAAGCGGGAATCTTAGCTGAAGTACGCGCTCGCGAATTTTACGAAAAACCAACTACAATTCGTAAACGTGAAAATGCAACACTTGCAAAACGTCACGCAAAACGCAACGCTCGCGAAAACGCGCGCAATACCCGTTTATACTAATTTATAGTATTTTCTGACTCGAGTTAAGACAAACCGTGAATCCTTTGGACTCACGGTTTTGTTACTTTAAGCAAAACAAAAATCTACGCCAAAAACGACCGCACTTTCACACCACGATCACGGAGGCTCGACAATGAAAGGTTCTATTCCACGCCCCTTTATTGATGATTTGCTAACAAAATCCGATATTGTCGATGTGATTAACACGCGCGTAAAACTAAAAAAAGCTGGCCGCGATTATCAAGCCTGCTGCCCTTTCCATCACGAAAAAACACCATCCTTCACGGTTAGTCAAAAGAAACAGTTTTATCATTGCTTCGGCTGTGGCGCACATGGTAATGCCATTTCCTTTTTAATGGATTATGACAAACTTGAATTTGTAGAGGCTATTGAAGAACTTGCAGCGATGGCAGGGCTTGAAGTTCCTTACGAAAAACGCGCTAATAACAGCGGGAAACCTCAAGCTAATTATCAAACCAAACGAAATCTCTATGAATTAATGCAAGAGATTGCCAAGTTTTATCAAAGCCAATTGCCATTAAATACGCAAGCGCAAGAATATTTACAACAACGTGGGCTTTCGGCTGAAATTATTGAGCGTTTCCAAATTGGGTTTGTACCGAATGCAATGGATACGGTATTACGTAAATTTGGTGTCAATCGCGAAGAACAACAAAAACTCATTGAATTAGGCATGCTTTCTCGAAATGATCGTGGCAATATTTACGATAAATTCCGAAATCGCATTATGTTTCCAATTCGCGATAAACGTGGGCGCACAGTGGCTTTTGGAGGGCGGGTATTAACAGATGAAAAACCGAAATATCTGAATTCGCCAGAAACCATTACTTATCATAAAGGTAACGAGCTTTATGGTTTGTATGAAGCCTTACAAGCCAACGATGAACCAAAACAATTACTTGTTGTTGAAGGTTATATGGATGTGGTGGCATTAGCACAATTTGGCGTGGATTATGCGGTCGCTTCTTTAGGTACGTCCACAACATCAGAACAAATTCAACTTATTTTTCGTTCGACTGAGCAAGTTGTTTGTTGTTACGATGGTGACCGTGCAGGGCGTGATGCGGCTTGGCGAGCATTAGAAAATGCGTTGCCTTATTTAGAAGATGGCAGACAACTCAAATTTATTTTCTTACCAGAGGGAGAAGATCCTGATACTTACATTCGCCAATATGGCAAAGAAAAATTTGAAGAATATATCGAAAGTGCACAATCTTTAAGCGAGTTTATGTTTGCTCACTTAAGCCCACAAGTTGATTTTTCTAGCAAAGAAGGGCGCGGAAAATTAGTTGCTCTGGCTGCACCGTTAATTCGCCAAATTCCAGGGGAAATGCTGCGCTTATCACTACGCAATATGCTTGCTCAGAAACTTGGGATTTTTGATCAAACTCAGCTAGAAAATCTTATTCCAAAACAATTAGAACAAACTGACACACAACAAAAAGTTGCTAATAATAAAATCAAGAAGACACCAATGCGAATGGTCATTTCATTGCTTCTTCAAAATCCTGAATTAGTGAAAAGAATGTCTGAAAGCGGTGTGCAAGCATTACGTGCAGAAGCTGGTTTTGAAATTCTGGAAAAATTGACCGCACTTTGTCGCCAACGAGAAGGGATTACGACAGGGCAGATTTTAGAGCACTTCCGTGATACGCCTTACAACAATCCTCTTGAAATACTGGCAACTTGGGATCATTTATTAGACGAAGCAGAAATAATCAATGCATTTTCACAAAACTATCGCCGCTTAAATATTCAAGCCATTGAGCGGGATATTGAAATGCTTATTGCTAAAGAACGAGCTGAAGGACTTACTAACGAGGAAAAAACAGTGCTCGTTCACCTTTTAGCGGGTAAAGAACAGCAGAAAAAACAGTTAGTTAATCCGCAATAACAATGATAAAATTCTAAGTTTGTAACAAGAATTATATTGCTACTATCACATCAAGCAAAACGGATATAAAAATGGAAAAAAATCAACAATCTACAGCTGAACAATATTCAGAACAAATTGAACAACTGATGGAATTAGGTCGCACTCAAGGTTATTTAACCTATGCAGAAATTAATGATTTATTACCAGAAGATGTCATCGACCCTGAATATTACGATAAGTTGCTACAAACGCTGCAAAATGATGCAGGGATTCCGGTTTTGGACGAAGCCCCTGAAAGCGATGAGATGATGTTGAATGACACCATTCCGGATGAAGATGCGGTGGAAGAGGCAACCCAAATTCTTTCAAATGTAGAATCTGAAATCGGTCGAACAACCGATCCTGTCCGTATGTATATGCGTGAAATGGGAACCGTTGATCTTCTTACTCGTGAAGATGAAATCAGCATTGCAAAACGTATTGAAGAAGGAATTGATGAAGTTCAAACATCCATTGCAGCCTATCCTGAAGCTTTAAATGGGTTGCTAAAAAATTATGATGATGTGGAAAAAGGAAACTTCCGTTTAGCTGACTTAATTACAGGTTTTGTCGATCCAAATGCCGAAATAGAAGAACATAATGTCATTGATGAAAACTTTTCTGAAGACGGAGAAGAATCAGAAAGTGCGGACGTTGAAGATAATGAAGATGAAGACGAAAGCGAATCAGAATCTACATCAGATTCAAGCGAATCTGATAATAGCATCGATCCAGAGGTCGCGAGAGAAAAATTCCAACAGTTAAAAGACCAGCATACCAAAACGCTTGCTGTTATTGAAAAACATGGTCGCTCAGGAAAACGAGCCCAGGATCAAATCGTACTGCTTGGTGAAATTTTTAAACAATTCCGCTTAGTACCAAAACAATTCGATTTACTCGTTTTATCAATGAAAGAAATGATGAAACGTGTGCGCTATGAAGAACGCCAATTACAAAAAATATTAGTTGATATTGCTGGAATGCCAAAAGATGATTTTGAAAAACTCATTACAACTAATGGCAGCAATACTGAATGGGTACAAAAAGCCTTAAAATCAAGCAAATCATGGGCAAAACGCTTACCAAAATATGAAGAACGTATTCTTGAGGCATTAAACAACTTAGCTAACATTGAAGAAAATACGAAACTTACCATTACCCAAATGCGCGATATTTGTGATGCAGTCTCCCGAGGTGAACAAAAAGCTCGTCGTGCCAAAAAAGAAATGGTAGAAGCTAACTTGCGTTTAGTAATTTCCATCGCGAAAAAATACACGAATCGCGGTTTACAATTCCTAGACTTAATTCAAGAAGGGAATATTGGCTTAATGAAAGCGGTAGATAAATTTGAGTATCGCCGTGGTTATAAATTCTCTACATATGCGACTTGGTGGATTCGCCAAGCAATTACACGATCTATTGCAGACCAAGCTCGTACAATCCGTATTCCGGTACATATGATTGAAACAATCAATAAACTTAACCGCATTTCTCGCCAGTTACTACAAGAAATGGGACGTGAAGCAACGCCAGAAGAATTAGCTGAACGCATGGGTATGCCGGAAGATAAAATCCGTAAGGTATTGAAAATTGCAAAAGAGCCAATTTCTATGGAAACGCCTATCGGTGATGACGATGACTCACATTTAGGTGATTTTATTGAAGATTCAACCTTAGAACTTCCTTTAGATTCTGCAACAGCACAAAGCTTAAGAGTTGCGACTCACGAAGTTCTTGAAGGCCTAACACCACGAGAAGCAAAAGTATTACGTATGCGTTTTGGTATCGATATGAATACCGATCATACGCTTGAAGAAGTGGGTAAACAATTCGACGTTACACGCGAACGTATTCGTCAAATTGAAGCAAAAGCGTTACGTAAATTACGCCATCCGAGCCGCTCAGAAACATTAAGAAGTTTCCTTGACGACTAAAAGTTACAAATAAAAAGGAGCTATGCTCCTTTTTTATTACATTAAACTAATAATAAAAAAACCCGATCTAAGACCGGGTTTTATTTTGCCTATCTGACAAATTATTCTGCAACAACGATTACATCTAATGTTGCAAATACTTCACCGTGAAGTTGGAAACGAACATCGTGGTCACCAAGAGTACGGATTGGACCGTTTGGTAAACGAACTTCACTTTTCGCAATTTTAACGCCTGCTGCAGTTACTGCTTCTGCCACATCACGAGTAGTGATTGCGCCGAATAAACGACCTTCATCACCTGCTTTAGATGCGATAGTCACAGAACCTAATGCAGTAACTTCTGCTGCACGAGCTTGAGCTGCTGCAAGATTTGCTGCTGCTGCCGCTTCTAATTCTGCACGACGTGCTTCAAAGTGTTCAATGTTAGCTTTAGTTGCCATAACTGCTTTACCTTGTGGGATTAAGAAGTTACGCGCAAAACCTGATTTAACATTTACTTGATCGCCCACTTGACCTAAGTGAACAATTTTATCTAAAAGAATTACTTGCATTACCGTATCTCCTTAATTACTGATGATTGTCAGTGTATGGAAGTAACGCTAAATAGCGAGCGCGTTTGATTGCACGTGCTAATTGACGTTGGTACTTCGCACGAGTACCGGTAATACGGCTAGGTACAATTTTGCCGCTTTCTGAAATATAGTTCTTTAATGTAGCGATATCTTTGTAATCGATTTCAACAACATTTTCCGCTGTGAAACGGCAGAACTTACGACGACGGAAATAACGTGCCATTTGGCTAGTCTCCTAATCTATAAATTCGATTTGCTCGGCATGTAAAACTAATTGGCATAACCCACTTTGGGTTTTATGTGATGTAATAAATCCCACCACCAAAATTTTACTACCGACCGTAATGCTTTGAGTTTTTTCTATCAATTGATTACCACTAATTTGAACTGGCATCTTTAACCAAGCTTGACGTGTGAAACCACCTTCAATCTGATCAGAACGATGTTCTAACAAAAACTTGCAATGCTCAATTCCACTAGGGCTCTTTAATCGCTTTGGCAACTGAGAAACGATTCCCATAACCGAAAAACGATTATCAATTTTCAAATTACTCTTCAGCATCCTCAAAATCGTTGTTTTCAACTTCAGCTAAAGGTTTACGTTCTTCTTTAGCCGCTTTCATTGGGGACGCTTCTGTTACGGCGTGCTTAGTATGGATAACAAGACTGCGTAATACAGCATCGTTATAACGGAAAGTCGTTTCTAGCTCGTCGATGACTTGTTGAGGCGCTTCTACATTCATAAGCACATAGTGTGCTTTGTGTAATTTATTAATTGGGTACGCTAATTGGCGACGTCCCCAATCTTCTAGGCGATGAACTTGACCACCAGCTTCTTTTACAGAACCGGTGTAGCGTTCGATCATACCTGGTACTTGCTCGCTTTGGTCCGGATGAACCATAAACACGATTTCGTAGTGACGCATTACTGCTCCTTACGGGTTAATCAGCCTTTGACGTAGATCAGCCACCAATCTGCAAAGGCAAGGAACGAAAAATTCAATGTGGCTAAGGGTTGCGGATTATACCGATTTTTTTACGTTCCGCAACCAGTTTGAGTTCTTTTTGAACAAAAAAGAAGGCCGATATTATAACAATATCGGCCTATCTCAAGTCTTCTGCGATTAACGACTGCGGAAAATAATACGACCTTTACTTAAATCATAAGGGGTCATTTCTACAGTTACTTTATCCCCAGTCAAAATACGGATATAGTTTTTACGCATTTTTCCAGAAATATGCGCAGTAACCACGTGACCGTTTTCCAACTCCACGCGGAACATAGTATTCGGTAAAGTCTCTAAAATTGTGCCTTGCATTTCAATGCAATCTTCTTTCGCCATTGTATCCTCTAAAAATAATCGATTTTTTATCCGCACTTTAGGCGGAAAAGTTAAGAAAAACGGGCGGATTATAGCCGTTTTTGGCTTTCTACGAAAGAAAAAATAATATTGTTCATAAAAAACTCAATTTAGCATAAGTTAACAATGATTTACAAAGCCAAAACAAGCCCTATAATAACCGCACTCTTATAAAAGAAGATAATATATGAATTCAAAAAAACACTTAGGCCATACGGCGCGTAAACGCTTTGGTCAAAACTTTTTACATGATACCTCTGTAATTCAAGGTATCGTGGCGGCAATTTACCCTCAACCCAATCAATTCTTAGTGGAAATTGGCCCTGGACTTGGCGCATTAACAGAGCCGGTTGGTGAACTTGTTGATCATCTGACTGTGGTAGAGCTTGATCGAGATTTAGCAGAACGTTTACGTCATCACCCATTTTTACATCAAAAGCTCACCGTTATTGAAACGGATGCGATGCAATTTGATTTTGGTGCGCTGTATACAAAAGAAAATTTGGCAGAAAAAGGTCAGAAATTACGTGTGTTTGGTAACTTGCCATACAACATTTCTACGCCATTGATGTTCCACTTATTTAAGTATCATGATGTGATTCAAGATATGCATTTCATGCTGCAAAAAGAAGTGGTTAAACGCTTATGCGCAGGACCAAATAGCAAAGCTTATGGTCGCTTAACCATTATGGCTCAATACTTCTGCCAAGTGATGCCAGTACTTGAAGTGCCACCTTCTGCATTTAAACCTGCACCAAAAGTGGATTCAGCCGTTGTGCGTTTAATTCCTCATAAAGAATTGCCGCACCCTGTAAAAGATTTATATTGGTTGAACCGTGTTTGCTCCCAAGCGTTCAATCAACGTCGAAAAACATTACGCAATGCGCTTTCAACGCTATTTTCACCTGAAAATCTGACCGCACTTGGTATTGATTTAAATGCACGCGCAGAAAATTTGACTATCGCAGATTATGCACGCTTAGCGAACTGGCTTGCAGATAATCCACCAGCCGATATCAATAAAGATGAAATATTAGATTCAGAAGAGTAAAAAGAGCGATCAAAAATGGCAACCTATTTCGTCGGTGATTTACAAGGCTGTTATGACGAATTACAGCTTTTATTAGAGCGTGTAAATTTCAATCCTACGCAAGATAAACTTTATCTTGTGGGAGATCTGGTGGCGCGTGGTGATAAATCACTTGAATGCCTTCGTTTCGTAAAATCACTTGGTAATGCGGCGCAAACCGTACTAGGGAATCACGATTTACATTTAATTGCGACCGCACTGGGTATTAAAAAAGTGAAACCACGTGATCGTGTCGATGCTATTTTTAATGCACCCGATTTTGATGAGCTAATTCATTGGTTACGTCATCAGCCATTATTTGTGCATAATGAAAAGTCAAACTTCCTGATGGCACACGCAGGCATTTCGCCTGATTGGAATTTGGAAACTGCGAAATCTTGTGCAGCTGAAGTTGAACAGATTTTACAGCACGGCGATTTTCATTATCTTATTGAAAATATGTATTCTGAACAGCCTGATCGCTGGTCGCCAGATTTGCAGGGCTTAGCGCGTCATCGTTACATTATTAATGCTTTCACTCGCATGCGTTTTTGCTATTTAGATCATCGCTTTGATTTTGCTTGCAAATCCCCTTTAAAAGATGCACCAGCTGAGCTCACGCCTTGGTTTAATTTAGATAATCCACTTTATAAACAAATTCCCATTGTATTTGGACATTGGGCAAGTTTAGTCGATGAGCCTACTCCACCAGGTATTTATGCCTTGGATACAGGATGTGTGTGGAATAATCGGATGACCCTGTTGCGTTGGGAAGACAGACAGATCTTCACGCAAAGTGCGGTCAAAAATTACAGTGATTTTTAAGGAAACGCCATGCTCTCGCTCAATGCTGAATCTTGCGAACTGTTCAATATTCCTTTCTATCAATTTGCCCAAATGAAAAAATTCTGTCCAGAAGATATTCCGGCGATTAAAGCGGATTACAAATTACATTGGGATAATTGGAAAGCGATAATTCAATCTGTTTCAGCACAACTCGGTATGCCTTTTGCGAAACCGCATATTGAAAGTTGGACCAATGGTTGGCAAGTGCGGGCGCATTTCTTCGCTTATTTCAAATATGAATTTAATCAAGATTCTGCCGCTATCTTTTCTGTGCTATTAAATCGTCGTCGATTAAGAGTGTGTTTAGATTGGCATTGCTATCGTGCTGATCGCTCACAAATTAATGTGCAACAATATAATTATTGGCTTGATCAATTTGATTTCAAACAATTTGCTGATTTTGATATTTGGCGAGAAGATGAAAGCGAATATGATGATTTTCGCCAAGTAAAACAAATGACTAAAAACGATCTCATTTTACGCTCAGAAGAAGATTTTTGGTGCATAGGCAAAAGCATTGAAAAATCGGAGCTCAGTCAAATAAATCCCGTATATTTTATCACTCAAACTATTCAAGCATTACAACCAATCTACGAATATTGCCATCAATAAAAGTGCGGTTATTTTCATGAAAGTTTTTCGCCCTGTTTAGTTGTTATGTTATCATTACATTAATTTAACATTTTTAACAATTTTGCTTTTAGGAGTACATTATGAAAAACGTCGTGATCGTTGGCGGGGGGGCTGGCGGCATTGAATTAGCGACATTTTTAGGCGACAAATTAGGTCGAAAAGAACAGGCTAAAGTGACGCTTGTGGATCGCAATGCCACGCATCTATGGAAACCCTTATTACATGAAATTGCAACTGGCGTAATGGATGATGGCGTAGATTCTCTTAGCTATCGCGCACATGGTAAAAATCACCATTTCAGTTTTGAACAGGGTTCAATCACTCGTATTAATCGTGAACAAAAATATGTTGAACTCGCCCCTGTTTATGGGCAAGAAGGCGATATGCTCGTCATTGCTCGCCGAATTCCTTATGATTACTTAGTGATTGCGATCGGTAGCAAATCAAATGATTTCAACACAAAAGGTGTAGCTGATAACTGTATTTTCTTAGACAGCGCAGATCAAGCTTTGCGCTTTCAGCAAAAAATGTTGGAATTATTCCTTAAATTCTCTGAAAACCGTGCTTTAGATGATATTGGTGAAGAAGAATTTAAACAAAAATTAGTCGATGAAAATAAAGTAAATATTGCCATTGTTGGTGGTGGCGCAACCGGCGTGGAATTAACCGCTGAGCTTTATCATGCCACTGAAGACCTATCTTCTTACGGCTATGGCAAGATTGATAACTCATGTTTACAAGTCACTCTCGTTGAAGCAGGAGCTCGCTTACTGCCAGCATTACCCGAAGATTTATCAGCTGCGGTATTAGAGGAATTGCAAGAAATGGGCGCGAACGTGAAATTAAATACAATGATCACGGAAGCCCAACCAAATACCCTTATCACCAAAGATGGAGATGAAATTAAGGCAGATCTCATTGTTTGGGCCGCAGGCGTTCGCACTTCAACGGTGACACAACAATTTGATGGATTAGAACTCAATCGAATCAATCAATTAGTGGTAAAAGACACGCTTCAAACAACCGTTGATGACAGTATTTTTGCTATTGGCGACTGTGCAGCATTAACTCAGCCAAACGGTAAATTAGTGCCACCAAGAGCTCAAGCCGCACATCAAATGGCAAAAGCTTGTGCGAAAAATATCTTTGCACTTTTTGAGCAAAAACCATTAAAAGCATTTAAATATAACGATAAAGGCACCTTGGTTTCTCTCTCGAGCTTTACTGCATTAGGCAGTATTTCGAATAAATTTGGAAAAAATCCACTTACCGTTCAAGGTAAATTTGCACAATTTGCCTATGTATCCTTATATAGAATGCATCAACATGCTTTACATGGTTGCATTAAAATTGGATTGATTATTCTGGTTGATAAACTTAATCGTTATTTAAAACCAAGATTAAAATTACACTAATCTTTAAAAACAAAAGTGCGGTGAAAAATCACCGCACTTGTTATCGAAATTTAACTTCTTGTACAATTCGCTTAGCTGCAGCTATGGGCAATTGCCCGATAAAAGTAATTTCTTTTCCGCCATTCACTTCACTATAAATCGTATATGCCCCTTGTTTCCAAGTATTTTCTGGCAAAACATTAGAGCCAGCGTTAGAAACAAACAGAGTAAAAGTAAACAAACCATCGCTATATAGCGTACTATCTATCACTTCATTTTCTAATGTTTCTTGAGTATATCGAATTAAAGAAAAACCTTGTGGCAACCAACCTGCAGACCAAGTTATATCTGAGTTTTGTTCATTTTTACTCTCTTTCAATAACGGGGGCATTGAGACCTTGTTAATATACTCCGTCAATCCTCTTAGTCTATCGTCGATATAAAGCGTTACAACTCTAAACTGATCAAGTAATTTACCTTCACTATCAAGCATATCGCCGCGTAATAATAAACCATTTTCTTCATCGACAAAAACTAAATACTGATATCGAAAATCATCTTTAGGGACGATACGAATAGTGTCAGCAAAACGCCCAGCCACTCGATCTTTGCCTATTTTTATAAAATCATAAACTGAAGAAAGTTTATCAAAATCAGCACGAACAACGGCCGGCATTGCATCTACGATATTGCCACTATTAAGCGTAAATGCTTGAGTATTTGGCTGAAAATAACTGACTAAATTATCACGTTGAATAATTTCTTGTTGACGTCCATCAAGCGTCACTAATTGCGCATAAGTTTTATTATCTTTCTTAATATGACGATAGCGAAAGGAATCCATATTTGATGGCGTTGTTTGAACAAAGGCAATTTCATAATTGAGATTATCCAATGCTTGTGTCATTTTGTCTAAAGACTGCTTAGCAGAAAAATCTTCAGCAGAAGCAATGCTACTTAATAGTAAAGAAAGAGAAAGTGCGGTGAATTTTAACGCGATTTTTTTCATAAAAATAAATTTAAAGGATAAAAATTCACCACGCTAAATAACATATTAGGTGGTGAATTAACATAAACTAACTGAACTAATCGTATTATTTCTGACTATTACTACTTACATTTAATGCATCAGCATGCATACGACGTTGTAATTCATAGTTCTGTAACATCGCACCAATACGGCGACTTTTTTGTTCAAGCTGATCCGATGTTAATGTATCTTTACTCGGCGCATTATAGCTCACCTCTTGGACCGCATTATTAAATGGCAATGTTTGCAATACTGGAGTCTCAGGTAAATTAGACGCATCGTTTTTATTATTGAAAGATTGAACACCAAGTACCGCCACTAAACATACACCAGCAGCAACAGCAACTTGTGTCATTGGCGCAAAGAACGCTTTTAATTTTTGCATAAATACAGAATTATGTGCGTCTTCTGGTTCAGGTTGAGACACGGCAATGACATCGACTTTCTTCACGTCTTCAGATTCAATTAAAACTGCCATTTTAGCGGTAAAATCAGCCCCTAGAAACAAAGCGCTTTCTTTACGCATCACTGCTCGTACAGCATGGAATGCCTGCCAAGATTCTTGTAATTCTTCGTCTTTCAATAAAGCATCTGTCAAGCCAGCATCGACTTGTTCGCCATCCATATAGGCTGAAAGTTGCTCTTTTTGCATAGTAAACTCCGACTTTTTTATTCGCGTTGCATCAGTGGCTGAATTTTATTCTCAATAATTTCCCTTGCGCGGAAAATACGAGAACGAACAGTACCAACAGGGCAATCCATAATTTCTGCAATCTCTTCATAGCTTAAGCCTTCTAGCTCTCGCAAGGTGATTGCTGTTTTTAAATCTTCTGGCAAACTGTGAATCGTACTAAACACGATTCGTTCAAGTTCACTAGATAACATTTCATTTTCGGGTGTATCTACATCCCGCAAGTGCGTACCCACATCATAATTTTCAGCATCCTCAGCTAAAATATCTTCATTAGGTGGACGACGCCCTTGAGCCGTTAAATAATTTTTTGCCGTATTGACGGCAATTCGATAAAGCCATGTATAGAAAGCACTTTCGCCACGAAAAGATTCAATTGAGCGATAAGCCTTTATAAAGGATTCTTGCACCACATCAGGAATATCGTTACGTGATACATAGCGAGTCAAAAGCCCCGCCACTTTATTCTGATAACGAGAAACCAACAAATTGAAGGCTTTCTTATCCCCTTGCTGCACTCTTTCTACCAAAGCCTGATCTGTTAGCTGTTCAGCCATATTTCTCCTATGCCAATATCTAACACGCCTTAATATTCAAGACAGCAAGCTCTTGTTGCAATCTCAGACACAAGTGTGTGAAAAAAGTTCATACGTATCTTAATAATTTTAATTAGTTGTGATTTTTTGTACGTTTTGGATATATTCCACCATAGATTGAATGTCTGAATCTGATGATTGACCACGATTAAAAAACCAAGAAAACAGCTGCAGATCTGTACTTGCTAATAAACGAATAAATATATCTTTTTTGTCATCTGTTAATTCATCAAAATGCTCCAAATAAAAAGGCATAATGATTTTATCCAACTCCAACATTCCTCGGCGGCAATCCCATTCAATACGGAGTTTATTATATTTTTCCATTTTTAATTCCTTAAATTTTAGGGGGCGATTATAGCCTAAAAAATAACAATAAAAAAAGGTTGGCATATTTACCAACCTTTATTTTTCAATTTCATTATTTATTCTTTAACAAATCACGAATTTCTGTGAGCAAATCTTCTGATGTTGGACCTGCTTTTTTCTCTTCTGGTTTTCTCACTTTATTAAGTGCCTTAATCATCATAAAGATTGCAAAAGCAATAATAATGAAATCAATCACATTCTGAATAAATACACCGTAGTTTAAAGTAACAGCAGGAACATCACCTTGTGCTTGAGCTAATACAAATTTCATATCTTTGAAATCAATGCCACCCGTTAAAATACCAAGCACAGGCATAAAAATATCACTAACAAGTGAACTTACGATCTTACCAAACGCACCGCCGATAATCACACCGACAGCCATATCTACAACATTACCGCGCATTGCAAATTCGCGAAATTCTTTAATAAAACTCATAATAATTTTTCCTTTAGAGATTGAATAAAAGAGCGCCTATTATAATGAGTCGCTCTTAAAAGTAAATAAATCGTTAAATGAAGAATGCACTTGGCTGGAACAATTTTTCAATTTCAGGCACATTCTTCTTATCACTCAAATAAATCACCACATGATCGCCTTCTTCAATCAAAACTTGGCGTCGTGCAACAATTACATCATTCCCACGTAATAAAGCACCAATAATAGTTCCCATAGGCAAACGCAACTCACCGATTTTTCTTCCCACCACGTTGGAGGTACTTTCATCACCATGTGCTACAATTTCGATAGCTTCAGCAATACCATGTCGTAATGTCGCCACATTTTTCACATCCCCTTTACGAACATGTCCAAGCAGAGCAGAAATTGTCGCTTGCTGTGGTGAAACCACAATATCAATACTGCCACCTTGAATCAGGTTTATATAAGCAATTCGTTGAATCAGCACCATTGCCTTCTTGGCACCCAAACGTTTTGCCAATAAAGCGGACATAATATTCGCTTCATCATCACTACTCAATGAAAGGAACACATCGACATTTTCAATATGCTCTTCAAACAATAAATTTTGATCAGATGCATCACCATAAAAAACCAAGGTTTTTGAAAGTTTTTCAGCTAACAAATTAGCGCGTTCTTCATCACGCTCAATTAATTTTACGGTACAAACATTTTCCAAACATTTCGCTACACCAGCGGCAACATTTCCGCCCCCAACAATCATTACACGTTTATAAGGTTTTTCTAATCGTTGAAGTTCACTCATTACTGCTTTTATGTGCTCAGTTGCACAAATAAAAGTAATTTCATCACCGGCTTCAACAATAGTAGAACCCTGCGGGCGAATCGGTTTGCCGTTACGCAAAATAGACATAATACGACAATCAATATGTGGCATATGTTCACGAAATGCGGAAAGCGCATATCCAACCAAAGGACCACCATAATAAGCTCTTACCACAACCATGCTAATACGATTATTAGCAAAATGGGCAACTTGTAATGCCCCAGGATAAGCAATTAAGCGTGTAATTTCATCTGTCACAAGATTTTCAGGCGAAATCAAATGATCAATAGGTACATTTTCATCATTGAATAACTTATCTTTTTCACGTAAATATTCTGAATTACGAATACGGGCAATACGCGTTGGTGTATTAAATAATGTATAGCCCATTTGGCAGGCTACCATATTGATTTCATCAGAGGCTGTTACGGCAACCATTAAATCTGCATCGGCCGCACCTGCATCACGAAGCACTTTGGGTGATGATGGCGAGCCTTGCACCACACGCAAATCATGCTTTTCTTGTAAGGCTTGTAACTGTGGGGACTCGTTATCAACTAGTGTAATATCATTATCTTCGCTAACCAAATTTTCAGCAAGCGTCGTTCCTACCTGACCTGCGCCCAAAATAATAATTTTCATCGCTTACTCCGTTCGTTCTAATACAAGAGGACGAATGCCTATTTCTGATGAATTTAGACCGCACTTTAATGCGTTAATTTGGCGACAAATTTCATCTGTCACGCCATTAGCCTGAGCCATTTGTTCTTCAGTAATCTCCTGTGGCGCTTTTTGGAATAAAATCGCATCCAATAGCCGTTCTGCATGCATTCCATCTCTGCAGTAATGAAGTACGCCAACATCATTAAATAGCGTTGCAACTTTAGCTATCTTAGTTGTCGCAATACCAAGTGCACCATCTTCACCGCCTAATTGATGAAATAATTCATCTTGTGGGAAACCACCACATGCCAAGAAAAAAGCTCGACGAAAAACCACGCTCCCACCACAGGTCATTCGCATGTGTTGCCATGCAAACTCAAAATTAGGATGTTCAGCATAACGCGCGGGCAAATCAATCGGCTTTAATGCTAAACGTACCACTGAGGTATCTGGTTGAAAATGAAAAGTCGCCGCTGCAACTTCTAATGCGCCCTGTTCATAAGCATCATCAGCGTCTAGAAAAGCAATAAATTCATTACTTGATTGCAAAGCGCCCCAATTGCGCGCTTTAGCCACGCCACTATTTTTCGGCATAGACTCAACAACTATTTTTTCTGGATACTGCGTAGCCCATTCTTGCGCTAAAGTTAACGTGTTATCTTTAGAGCTATCATCAATCAACCAAATTTTTCCCAAATAAGTTT
This sequence comes from Haemophilus sp. CCUG 66565, assembly GCF_001679495.1. Lineage (NCBI taxonomy): Bacteria > Pseudomonadati > Pseudomonadota > Gammaproteobacteria > Pasteurellales > Pasteurellaceae > Haemophilus > Haemophilus sp. CCUG 66565. The sequence continues at coordinate 57,904 of NZ_LZOX01000012.1, forward strand.
GAGACAATACGGACTGCAATGCGCGTGATAGCGTTTGTTCTGCATTATAACAAGGAATAATGACATCAATATTGGAAAACATTTCTGCCTCTACGCACATTTACGTAACTTTGCATAATAGAACCCATCACCACTATTTGGTTGCGGAATGAATTGAAAACCCACCGCACTTTTATCATCACCAAAAGGTAATGACAATAACTCCGCATCCGCGTGAGCATTTAAAAATGCTTGGATTTGTTCGCAATTTTCTTCTGGCAATACAGAACAAGTCGCATAAAGCAAAACACCATTTTCCTTAAGTTTTTCCCAAAGCGCACTCAGAATTTTCTTCTGTAATTCAACGAGCTGAGCGATATCGGCTTCTTTACGTAACCATTTTATATCGGGGTGGCGACGAATCACCCCTGTAGCAGAACAAGGAGCATCAAGTAAAATTCGGTCAAATTTCACCGCACTTTTACCGATTTCAGCTAACCATTCGTCAGGTTGACTCGCATCACCACACACCACCATCGCTTGCTGATTTAAACGTTCAAGATTTTCTTCTACTCGTTTTAAGCGATGAGATTCCACATCTAATGCAATCACATTAGCTTGAGGTGCCAATTCCAAAATATGAGTTGTCTTACCGCCCGGTGCAGCGCAAGCATCGAGGATCCATTCCTCATTTTTTGGCTCAAGCAACGTTGCTGCCCATTGAGCACTCAAATCTTGCACCGTTACAGCACCATCTTCAAAGTGCGGTAATTTTTGCACTGCAATCGGTATATCTAAACACAGCGCATTAGGGTGATGGCTTGTTTTCGAAGAAACACCTTGTTCTTCAAGTAAAGTGCGGTAAGTTTCGAGTGCGTTTTTTTGTGAATTCACACGTAGCCACATTGGTGGTTTCTGATTGTTCGCCTCAATGATCTCACGCCAATTCGGATAAGCTTTTTTTAATTTATTCACGAACCATTCAGGGTGAAGTGTTTGCCAATTTTTATCGATAATTGCCAAAATTTCATCTTGCTCACGTAAAAATCTACGCAAAACCGCATTCACTAATCCTCTAAAACTATCAGATTTTAATGATTTTGTTGCATTCACAACTTCATCAACTGCCGCATGAGCAGGCACTCGCATGTAAAGCAATTGGTATAACCCTACAAGCAACAAGCAATGAACAATGCGAGTTTTACCTTTAAGTGGTTTATCCACAAGACGTTTGATAATTTGCTCTAAGCGAGGCAATACGCGACACACGCCAAAACAAATTTCTTGTAACAAGGGCAAATCTTGGGCTTTTACAGAAGGTTGCACTTCTGGAATTAATGCCGACAAGGATTTTCCCTCATCCAATACTTGCAAAATTAAGTTTGCGGCAATAGCCCTGGTCGAAAGTGCGGTCATTTTTACTGAATTTTTTATGTTGATAGTTTTAGAAGAAAATTTTTTCATTATGCAAGCACCTTACCAATAGTAAACCATTCTGCACGGCCATTTAATAAATCTTGTGCAGACATAGGCTTTTTACCTGCAGGTTGTAATTGCAATAAGTTTAATACACCATCGACAGTCGCAATTTGAATGCCATTTTTGTCCGCACTTAAAATAGTTCCCGCTGGTTTATCTTGATGAGGCAACACTTCCGCTTGATATACTTTTAAAGTTTGTGCATTGCCATCCTTATCTTCTGTTGAAAAATAAGCAATCGGCCAAGGATTAAAAGCACGAATATTACGCTCAAGTTGCATTGCAGGAAGTGACCAATCTAATTGTGCCTCTTCTTTAGAAAGTTTTTCTGCATAATTACTTTGGCTGTCATCTTGTTTTTCGGCTATAAATTTACCGTTTTCAAGATTGTCTAAAACATCGATTAATGCTGATGGAGCGAGCTCTGCCAGTTTGTTATAAAGACTTGTTGAAGTTTCAGTCGGTAAAATATCACAATAGACTTTGTGTAACATATCACCTGTATCTAAACCTTCATCCATTTGCATAATGGTGACACCAGTTTGTGCATCACCAGCCCAAATTGAGCGCTGAATGGGTGCTGCTCCTCGCCAACGCGGAAGAATAGAGCCATGCACATTCAAACAACCTAAACGAGGGGCATCTAATACAGCTTTCGGTAAAATTAATCCATAAGCCACAACAACCATTACATCTGCATTTAACGCTTTTAGTTCAGACTGCGCTTCTTCTTTACGTAAGGATTTAGGTTGATAAACGCGAATATTATTTTGCTCAGCAAGTTGCTTGACTGGACTTGCTTGCAATTTTTTACCCCGACCAGCTGGTTTATCAGGTTGAGTATAAACAGCGATCACATTATGTTGGGAATTTAGAATGGCTTGTAAATGCTGTGCAGCAAAATCTGGCGTACCAGCAAAAATAATATTAAGTGATTTCATAATGTTCTACGTTATGGTGATTGATAGGAAAAAGTGCGGTTAAAACCAACCGCACTTTAATTAAGAATCAGAAGCTTATTGTTTCGCAATTTGTTTTTTATATTTCACCAATTTTTCTTTAATACGTTGGCGTTTAAGTGGAGAAAGATAATCAACAAATAAAATTCCATTAAGGTGATCAATCTCGTGTTGAATACAGATCGCAAGCAAACCATCCGCATCTAAAGTAAATTCTTTTCCATCACGATCTAACGCTCTCACTTTCACTTTTTCTTTACGAGGAACCAACGCACGGAACCCCGGAATGGATAAACACCCCTCTTCGATTCCCGTTTCGCCTTCAAAAGATAAAATTTCAGGATTAATCAAGACAAGCTGATTTTGTTTATCACCTTCAACATCAATAGTAATAATACGTTGCAAAATATCTACTTGAGGTGCGGCTAAACCAATACCTTCTTCTTGATACATCGTATCAAACATATCATCAACAATTTTACGAATTGCATCATTAACTTCAGTAACAGGCTCACAGACAACCTTCAAATGATCATCAGGATAAATTAAAACATTAAGTGCGGTCATAATTTCTCTTGTTTTTAAGGGTAGAATTTTAGCGGGATTGTAGCACAGCTAATAAAACATTTATAGGAAGTGACTTCATATGAGTTGAAAAATCACTTATTTATTAAAAATTAAAATCAGACTCTTATTTGATTAAATAATGAATAAATTGTAAAAAACAAAAACCCCAGCTTTTCAACTGGGGTTCTTCTGCTTTTATTTTATTTAATTTAGATTCATATTTGGTAACCTGGCGGTGCCCTACTCTCACATGGGGATGCCCCACACTACCATCGGCATTACAGCGTTTCACTTCTGAGTTCGGTATGGTGTCAGGTGGTTCCACCGCACTATCGCCGCCAGGATAATTCTTTGATAACTTTTATTCTAACTTCTATCTATGTTCTTCATTGGCCACAAGCTGAACGTTTAGTTAATTTCTTTTTC
>NZ_LZOX01000013.1:0-305751 GCF_001679495.1 Haemophilus sp. CCUG 66565
AATAGCCATCCGCTCTTGTAACATCAGCTGCAGGACCCACCATTTTAATTGTCGTACCTGAAAGTAGCTTTTTAGCTTGGTTATCTTCTGTATTTAGCGCTTTTAATGCATTACTTAATGTTAATGTGCCACGACTATGGGAACCTAGGTATAAATCATCTTTACCATACTGCTTCATCATATTCATCGCTTGTAAACTTGAATTATCCATCCCTAATAGGTTTCCAAAAGAAGTTTCAAACATTTTCTCATAACCCGCCACTAAGAGCTCTGACAAACCATTTTTCGCTTTAGGATGGTGAACAAAATAAACATCTTTATATATCTTTTGATTTATATTGCCTGTTTTATCATCCCTGCCAGCAATGTAGTTTTGTACCGCAAATTTTGCGGCAGAATTACGATCATTAAAGATGCCATTAAATGCAACGACATATTTACTCTCTGTTTTCCCTGTTTTGGGATCAGTATAAGTAACTTTTTGTAATTGATTACGCTCTTGATCTGACAACTCATGCAATTGATAAATATTGCGTCCTTTACTTACTTGTTGATCATAGTATTCTTTTCGATTTACACCTTTAGCATCAGCTTCTTCATCTATTTTCTTCAGAATTTCTGGATCCTTTATAGGCTCTCCTTTTTCATCCACTTTATGAGTAAACATCCGATGCTCAGCTATAAACATTGTTCGATAAGCTTCATCCGTTGCGCCACCAACATTCTTCGCAAAACTCTGAATTGTTGCAACATCCTGTTCAACTTCTTTTTGCATTTTCGCATGATCTACTTTTTCAAGTTTATTTGCGTCTTGCTCTGTTGATTTTTTGATAGTCTCAATATTCTGTTTACCCTGCATACTCGCAATATTAAAGTTACCATCACTAATCACAGCATTGGTTGTACTCTGATTATTTTCACTTTGACTGCTATTGCTGGCTAAATTAGCTAGACCAATTTTTGCTGCAGCGTATAAATCTGTGCTATGAACATCATTTGTACCTAAACCAAATTTTACCAGCGATTGATTTGCTTTATTTGGATTTGCCTGTTCAAAGGTTTCGCCCTTTCTATCCTCACCACGATAAATTTTATTTAAAGCTTTATCCTCATCAGAAGTTTGATCACGATCTACAGAAAAACCTCCCATCAATCCCATCGCAGATGATTTCGCATTAGAATAATTTTGAATATTTGAATATTCAAAATCTTGTGCTGTCATTTGATTTTTCTCTTTTGGTGCACTTGAAAGAATAGCGCCACCAACAGAAGAAACTTTATTTTTTACATTGATATCATAACCATCATTACCTGCAAAAATTCCTGCCTGTTCATTTACACTCGCATAGTCTGTATTAACTTTCGACTTATTGAAACTACCACCCGCAGCAAAACCGTAGCCTACTGTCACACTAGCACTTGCATTCATTTGCTTACCGCGATAGCTAGATTTATCTTGCAAGCTTTCAATTTTCAGATTTTCTGCATCTAATTCGACACCTTTACCTTTAACTTGACTGCCCGCAAGGGTTACATCTCCACCTGCTTTAACCACAGTTTTACTTTGGCTATCTCCCACATGACTAGCAACATAAGAGGTTTCGTCACCATTACCGTAACCTTTTCCGTAATTACCGCCTGCAGTAAATCCTATAGCCGCACCATTACTCACTTTAATGGCTACCCCAGCATTAAAACCACTCGATTTATTAGTGCTGCGTTCTTGATGGTTTTGTTCTGCTGCTTTGATGTTTACTTGATTATCTGCCATCAAAGTCGTGCCTTGTTTACCAGAAATATCCGAACCTTCAATATTAATATTAGAATCCTTTCCGGCACCTGTCGCCATAATATTTACTTTGCCGCCAGCATTAACTTGGGATTTATAGGCTGTTTTTCCTTCAGTATGAGAGTGAGATTCGCTCTTCTGTTGACCATAAGTGATTTGTACACCGATCAAGGAGTCGACATCCCCTTCACCATTCATAAAATCTTTGACATCGGTTACAGCTTTTTTTCCAGATTGGTAGGCACGATAAGCCTCAAAGCCAGCATTAGCTGCCGACATAGTATTCACTCGGTCATGTTTACTATCGCCAACTTGTTTAGTGGATTCGATAGCCCCTTGTACTGCTTGAATAGCAGAAATAACAGGAGAGGTAATAGCAATAGTTAAACCTTTTTGCTCAAATTTTTGTTTGGTATTGGTTTCATATTTGTCATCTGCAGCTTTAATATCGACTTTTTTCGCCAGAATATTCACATCGCCGTCTTTGATTGCACTTACCTTACTCGCAGTTTGAGTATAAGTGTTTTCCGCAATCATCGTAGTATTACCGTTCAAGCTACCTACTTGGCTACCTTTCGCATAAAGCTTAGTCTGATCACTTTCTGTGGTTTGTTTTTGAGAACCAAAGGTTACTCCAATACCACCTCCCAACATGCCTGATTTTTTCTTGCTGTAATAATCATCAGAGTAGACTCGGTTCTCAGCTTCGCGAATATCAATGTTTTTAGCCTTCACCGTCAAACCATTACCAGCTGCTACATTTGAGCCCTGAATAGTGACATTACCTTTGCTTGAATGAAGATAAATCTTATCTGCATCTAAATTTGAGGCTTCCGCAACGTCATAATCGTGTTTATGTCGATAAACTTCTGTCGTTGAGCTTGTTAAACCTCTAGATTTACTTTTTGAACCACTAGAAAGCTGCTCTTTATAACGGGCTTCTTGGATATTAATATTCCCCTCAGACATCACATTCATAGTGCCATTACTGGTTACAGAAACGCCTCGCATTTCAACCGCACTTTTACCCACAGCATCAAGATTTCCAGTGACATTTAACTGACTGCCAACTTCTTGTTTTTGATCAAGCTTGTAATAATTATCAGCGTTAGAGACATAATGTTCTTTGTTTTGGGTTTCAATCGTGTCAAGATTTAATTTATCACCCGCTTGCAATGCCGCATCACCTTTAATATTAAAGTTAGCGCCTTTTACTGTGATATTTTCCGTTGCCATTAAAAGAGCAGTGCCTTTTTGCCCCTTATCAGCTGCATCTTTTCTACCCACATTAATTGAGGCTTGCTGAACAAGGGATTTGCGGTAAAAATTGCCAGTATCCTCGGTTTCACTCGTGCGGCTTTCTATATTAATGTTTTTAGCTTGAGCCACTAAACGCTCTTCTGCATTGAGTTCTCCACCGAGATTATTAAGAGTTTCTTTCGCTTTTAAGTAAAGCTCACGCCCTTGCAATTTTCCGCCTAGGTTTTCTATATTATTTGCCGCCAAATGGGTCAAATTACGCCCCGAAATAACTCCACTGTTTTGAATGTCGCCTTGAATATTGACAATTACATCGTTGGCTGAAATCACTGCGCCTCGACTATCAATATCTGCATTACGGCTCACTACATAAACCTGTGGTGCAAGTACTTCTTTTTTCGAACCATCTTTTAACGTTACTTCACGTTTTACCATCCATACCATATCTGAGGTGAGTTGTTTCATCTGCTCAGCCGTTAATGCCACGCCAGGGATCAAATTAAGTTTCTTCGCATATTGCGCACCATTATCCATCAAGGCTTTATACTGTTCATAATCAGATAAGTAACCTTGAAGGAAACGTCTGCCCGTGAGTTGATTGATTTGCTCATTTACTAAACGCTGTTCATAAAAACCGTCACCCAAACGCTTCAGAATATTTTTCGGATCGCTATGAATCTGTTTAAACATATAATCAGAACTTAGCCATTTAGATTTCTGAATAAAACGTGGATCAGTTTCCACTAGGTATTGACTAGATAGCACTGGGTTAATTTTGTAAAGGCTTGCCTGTGGCAATGAAATATCTGGTAAATGCGTTTTGATATCAAGGTTATCTTTATTTTTCATCACTCCAGACGTGATTGCTTCCAGGTTAACGCGGTGAACATTTAAATCTGTATTTAAAGGTGTTTTCTCCGCTAATGAAATGCCTTGGAAATCTGATTTATCCCCAACAGTTGTGCCAGTAGACTCCACCGGCTCACCTATTTTTAAAAGTTCCAGCCCAAATTTAAACGGTTCGACAGGTAATAGGCGGTCGATTTTTTGTTTATTTCGTCCATACACAGCCCAAACTTTTTTACCTCTCACACCATGATAACGATGTTCTTTTTTAATATCTGTTTTCAAACCGATATCTCGACGATGAATTTCACCATCAACATCAATATTATCAAGTTTTAGTGATCCTTGGCTTACTGTACTGACGGATTCCTTAATCGCTTTATCCGCTAAATATAAGGTGTCACCAATCACAATTCGGGAGTGTTTATTCGTATACTCCCCCCCTTCCAAATGTAAAGACTGCCCAATAAGCAATTTACCTGGATCTTGGTGTTCAATGGTATTTGTATCTGTGGTTCGAATGTAATCTTGTTTCAGCCAATTTTGAGCTGCCACAGCTTTACGTCCATCATTGAAACGAAAATATTGATTGCTATTATGACGACTATTATTAACATGATCTAAATAGCCCTCACCTTTTTCTCCTTCATTACTATAATAAGTCGCACTGCTATCAAACGGGGAATACGTAACAAAATGATTTTTAGTATATTTATGTCCTAACCTTAAATGTAAATCGTGGTTTAGCAGACGATGGGTTTTAATCCAACCACTTCCTAAAGCTTCAATGGTTGCACTACCGTTATCAATACTATTTGCGTAACCAGTTGCTTGATTATTTTCATTTAACTGTCCACCAATATAGATATTACCTAAACTCATAATAAGTGAATGGTTACGGTTTACTAAATTACCGACACCTAAATCAAGTCTCTCACGAGCAGCAATTGTCGCCGCTGTTCCGTCAGCATTCTCAAGGTTATTTAAATTGTTTGCTTGAATTGCAAGGTGTCCTCCATAAATACGTGCCGTACCAATGTTATTTACATCATTGGCTTTAATCACTGTGGTATCGCCATCAATTAAGCCAAAGTTATTTAGCTTATTAGTTTGAATACGTGTATTTATTGAAGAAATTTCTGCATTAGCACTATTTTGAATAGTAGATCCTTCAACTGATGCTGAATTACCTACCACAAGGTTGGAGTTATTAACAAAATCACCTTTTGTTTTAAAAGTAAGATTATTACCTACACCAAAGGCTTTATTTAGGGTAAAGCTATCATTTAACTCAATACCCAAATCTCCTTTTGTACTAATTGACCCCTCATCAACTAATGTTTTAGCTTGCAATGTCGTTCCAATCACTGATTCAATTGTCCCTAGTGCATTATTTACAACTAAGGTCAAATCTGGATTTACAATATCAACTCGACCAGTTGATAAAATCTCACCTTTTTGATTATCAAGAGATTGATTAACTGTAATATTTGCTGATTTTCCTGCATAAATACCACCAGATTGGTTTTCAATATGCTCTGCATCCATTACTAAATTAGCTGTTTGAATACCTTGAGTAGGAGTATCTTGCTTAGCTTTTGTATTTTTATTATTTACATTTGTAACATTTAACACTAAACGATTTGTTGCACTAACCAAAGAGCCTTTATCACCTTCAGCTTGGTTATCAAGTGCGGTCAAATTTAATGTTGAATTCACACTTTGAACAATGCCACCTTTGTTATTTAAATTTGTACCAGATAATGTTAAATCCTGAGATGAAATGACACCTTGTGCATTATTTATTGCAGCTGAAGAAATCGCTGCTGTTTTCGCTGAAATATCACCTTGTGTATTATTTAAATTTTGGGTTTGAATCGTTAAATCAGACTCTCCCTGAATCACTCCTTTAAGGTTATTTAAATCATTTGCAAGCAATATCGCACGAGAAACCGATGAAATAATGCCATCTTGGTTGTGTAAATTTTCTGTTTTTAATGATAGTTCACCTTGGCTATAAACAATACCATGTTGATTATTAAATTGATTAACTGATAAATCTGCGCGATTTCCGGCAATCAATTTTCCATCTTCATTATTAACTTGCTGCGCAGTCAATAAAACTTGACCACCTAACATTTCACCTTTCTGGTTATTTAATGTTGAGGTACTAATATCAAGACTATTTTTTCCAAATAAATAACCAGATTGAGACTCTATATGTCCTGCATTTGTGTTAAGTTTCACACCTTGATTTGACCAAATCACACCTTGATTATTTTGAATTAACGGACTTTGAATAGAGATCAACCCTTCAGCAGCGATTTTCCCTTGAGTATTATCTAGCCCTTTTTTTAAATTCAGTGAAAAGGCTTCTTTACCACGTTGAATCCAGCTACTCTTCTTATTATTAAGTTGTGCGGTATCTATCGAAAAATGCCCTGCATTTAGGTTAGTATTCTCCGCTAGAATAGCGTCTGGACTGATTAATGTGGTATTCTCCTCACTGTATAATGTTGCTTGCTTCAAATTTAAAGGTGAGTAAGTAGATTGGAAAGCAATACTATCAGCTGTTGATTGACTTTCAGATAAATCAAGGGTACCTGCTTTAGCATTAATTTGACCACTCGCTAGATGCTGAGCTTTAGATGAAACAAAATTTTCAGCTGAGAGCGTAATGCTAGCACCTTGGGCACTTTGACTATCTAATGAACGAGTCTCACCTTGTGTAGTTTCTTGAGCAGTTACACCTGCGGCAATTAACGCACCTTTACTAGCCTCAATATTCTTCGCTTGGTAAGCAACATTACCCTTCACTACAGTTTCACCTGTTTGAGTAACTTTATCCTTAGCTTGAACTGAGATCCCGCCCTGACGCGAAACAATCGAACCATGTTGTGCTACATTAGCTTGAGAGCGCAATGATACATTACCTTGCTTAGTTTCAATTTTCCCAGTATTCTCAATTGTTTTCTTTGCACTGAGCTCAGCTTGTTGTGTCGAACTGATAGTACCACTATTGACAATTTTCCCTTGGCTATCAATCTTCACCTCACCTGCAGCAGCACCAATATGCCCCGCATTACGTACACCGAGGCCTTGACCGTTATCCACTAAATGGATTTTCTCAGCATACATCCCGCCTAATTGGCCCACATCTACACTGTAAGCTTGAGCTTGGTCATTTTGGCTCTCTGAAGTGCGGTCAGTTTCGTTTGTATTTTTATCACCGACATAAACCACTGAATCATTGGTGCGGTCTACTTTATTTTTACCTGTGGTAACCTTAACTTTATTACCCCACACACCACCTTTGATTTCAGCCTTATCTGCAATAATATCAGTGTAATCTGCTTTAGAGGTATCCATCCCCTTTTGACCTACTGAGACCTTTCCTCCTTGTACGCGATAGCCTTTTAATTCACCATTTTCAACTTCTGCCTTACCCGTAGTAAACGTTGCACGCCCTGCATTTATCACACCACAGCCATCGCATTGGATACCACTTGGGTTCGCAATCACCACATCTGCTTTTTTACCCGCTACTTCTACATAACCTTTTAAACGGCTTGGATTCGCTGAGTTAACTTCATTCAAAATCACTTTCGCTTCACCACGAGCAAGATTCGGGTTACCCTGCACCCAGCCTGCCATCTGAGTTTGAGAGGCTTTACGAGCATTGTTTAATACAGCCCCTTTCTCCGCCACATCAAATTGTGAATATTGGTTACGCGATACTCCAGCCTGACTTGGTGCTTGAATATTAACTTGTGGGATGCCATTACCCGTTTGTAATACTGTCGGCTGTTGATTACCTGGGGCTGATTTATCTGCACGAATAGCCATATCTTCAGCTTGAACTGAAGGTGAAAGGAACACAAAGCCTAATGCCAACATCAAGCTAAAATGAATAGGGTTGAGTGAAAGTGCGGTTGAAAATAATCCTGTTTTTGCTGGCTCTGAACTCATATTCTCACTTTGTGCCTTACCTTGTGATTTGGCAAGTTCAGATACCACAACAAGTTGATTTAATACACGACTAAAAATAACTTTGTAATGACGTTTATTCATGTTCTCAATTTCCTTTAAATTTTAAATTCTGTCTAATTTCAATTAATCTGATAAATACGTATTAAAAACGGTAACTTACATTAAATCCGGTAGTCACATTACTGGTTCTAAATCCTTCTGGCTTTTTAATCGGTTTACCTACGAAATAATCATAGTTAATTCCCCATAATTTGCCTCTAAGACCAATCACCCCACCAATTAGGCTACTTCCTACTTGAAGCTCATCTTGACTAGAATGTACTTTACCTTGGTCTATACCTAAATAAAGCTCATGCCCTTTATTAGCAATATCCCACCCAAATTCATTACGCCATAACCAACCTTTTTCACCCGAAAGCGAAAGCTCACCATCAAATCCTCGTACGGTATAACGCCCACCAATACTAAATTTATCTTGTTGAGTTAAAGGTGTGCGATTCCATTGACCATTCCAACTAGTATTGAAACGAAATGGTTGATTACCCATCGTAAATGGATACGTTAAATCAAGTCCCGCTGTAATAATTTGCATGCGTGAAGTCCCTTCACCAAACGCTTCTTCTGGTGCAGGTAGCGCTTTATTACCGCCTGTACCACGCTTGTAACCAGCAAAAATCTGCAAAACAAGGTCGCTGATGTAGTGAGTATGATTAATCCCCACTTCCCAACCTGCTGTTCGACGACGTTGTACTTCAACTTCTGTATCATCAATATAGTTATGAGATTTTTTCGTCCATAATGCACCATTGATATATGTTTTATGTTGACTACCACGAGAGAGTAAGCGACTTAAATTCACTTTCATTTGTTGACTTTCGCCAGAATAGACATAAGACTCAAAAGCCCCTGCCACTGTTTGATGATAAGAATATTTAGAGCCTGAAAGAGTTAAAAGGTAGTTTCTCCAAGGAATAGAATAATAGAGTGTTACATTTTTACTACCATAATCGCCTTCTGCATCGTCACTATTACGCTTAAAGCTACGCGTACCACTGATATAGAACATGTCGTTCAGTGTTAACACATTATCCCAAGAAAATGTTGCTGAGCCCTGTAAGCGACCTGTTGCTTTGCTACCTGAATCATCTACACCTAAAGTTAAATGAAAAGGCAATGTCTGTTTATAGGAAATCACAATATCGGTTTCCCCTACATTTTCACTTGGTACAAGCTCCATATTGGCATCAGCACTTGGTACACGTTTTAAGTTTTCTAATCCTTGCTCAATATTGCGTACATTTAACATGTCCCCTTGTGACATTGGCATAGCAAACCACAGTGTACCGCGTGTCGCAAATGGAATAGCACTTTGGTCTTGTAATTGAATACGACCCACTTTACCGGGTATCACCGTTAAAACTAACACGCCTGAACGTAAATCTTGCGGTTCAACTACAACACGTGTTGTCACATAACCTGCATCAATCAAGCGATTTTGAATACGACGAAGTAATACGTTAATCCCTTCTGAACCAATACAAGCCGGTAGCGCAAAATCACGTTCAGCATACACTGATTTTAACGCCCAAGAAAATTGGCTAGGTTCAGCAAGTTTAAGAGGAGTTGTGGATGAAGTGGATTCTTCAGCTTGATAGTCTGTGAGTGCTAATTGATTGATGGGAAAACATTGTGCTTCATTTTGTGGAAAGCTAGGAGACGATTCTTTTTCTGCTTCTAAACGCACATTCGCTGATTGCGTTTGCTGGGCTAAAATAGCCGCATCCTGTTCCGCTTGTTGCCTCTGTTGTTTGGCATCGATTTGTTTTTCTAAATTGGCATTTGGTGAGCTTGGCGCCGAAAAACCAAAAGGAGAAATAAATAATAAACTAGAAAGAAAAAAGTGTGAGGATTTTTTCATTGTTACCCTAAAGATAAAGTTATTAATAAATTATGGTTGATAAGATATCAAAATCTATTTAAAAAGACTATAAAGTTTACATCGGTAATTTCTGTTATTTTTCATTAGTTTAAATATAAAAAAATCTGCATCAAACTTGTGCTTGATGCAGATAATTTACTTATTGGCTATGAATATAAAATTAATCACCTAATTGAACAGGCCCAACTTTCCAAATTCTCTCTGCGTACTCTTTAATCGTGCGGTCAGATGAGAAGAAGCCCATATTCACGATATTTTGAATAGTGCTTTCAATCCATTGGTCGCGTTGTTTGTATTTTTCATCTACAGCTTTTTGAGTTTCTACATAACTACGGAAATCAGCGAAAGCTTGATAATAATCGTGATATTGCAAGCCTTGTAATAGTTGATGATAACGTTGAGGCTCTTCTGGTGAGAATTTACCCTCAATAATTTGATCCACAACTGTGCGTAATTGAGCATCGTTTTGATAGTATTCAAATGATCGATACCCTTCTCGACGAAGTTGCTCAACTTGTTCCACAGTGTTACCGAAAATAAAGATGTTATCTTCACCCACGTTTTCCAAAATCTCCACGTTCGCACCGTCAAGTGTACCGAGTGTCAATGCACCATTTAAGGCAAACTTCATATTACTAGTACCAGAAGCCTCTGTACCTGCAAGTGAAATTTGCTCTGAAATATCCGCTGCTGGAATAATTAACTGAGCAAGGCTTACGCTGTAATTTGGAATAAATACAACTTTTAAACGGCCTTTCAAACGTTCATCATTATTGATGACATTAGCAACATCATTAATTAAATGGATCGTTTGTTTCGCAGCATAATAAGCCGAAGCTGCTTTACCTGCTAAAATAAATACGCGCGGTTGCCAATCTTGTTCAGGATGAGCAAGCATTTCATTGTAGCGAGCAATAATATGCAATACGTTCAACATTTGACGTTTATATTCATGAATACGTTTGACTTGAACATCAAATAACGCATGTGGATCAAGTTCAACACCTAATTCAGATTTCACGTATCCCGCCAATTTCACTTTGTTCGCAAATTTAATATCTGCAATCGCTTCTTTAAATGCTTTTTCTTGCGTAAATGGTTTAAGTTTTTCGATTTGACTTAAATCACAACGCCATTCTGAACCAATGTATTTATCGAATAAGTCTGCCAATTGTGGATTCGCAACGGCTAACCAACGACGAGGAGTAATACCGTTTGTCACATTGGTAAAGCGTTCTGGGAAAATACGAGCAAAGTCTGCAAAGGTTGAAGTCACCATTAAATCGGAATGAATTTCGGCAACTCCGTTAATTTTGTGTGAACCTACCACGGATAGCCATCCCATACGCACTTTACGTTGATAACCTTCTTCAATCAATGAAACACGACGAATAAAATCGTTATCCGTGGTGACGTAAGAACGAACATACTCTAAGAAATGATCATTGATTTCAAAAATCATCTGTAAATGACGTGGCAAGATTTTTGCCATCATTTCCACTGGCCAAGTTTCTAATGCTTCTGACATTAAAGTATGGCAGGTGTAAGAGAAAATATTACGCGTCATCTCCCAAGCTTTTTTCCATTCGAAACCTTCGTCGTCCACTAAAATTCGCATTAACTCAGGAATTGCTAAAGCTGGATGTGTGTCATTTAAATGAATTGCCACTTTATCAGCCAAGTTTTCAAGGCTATCATGGGTGCGTTTGTGACGGCGTAAAATATCTTGAAGTGATGCAGATACTAAGAAATACTCTTGACGTAAACGTAATTCGCGACCATTCCAAGTAGAATCATCAGGATAAAGTACGCGAGATAAGTTTTTATTTGCGGAGTGTTCTTCTAATGCTGCTAGGTGTTCACCACGGTTGAAGTCTGCAAGATTAAATACTTCACCTGCATGAGCAGACCATAAGCGTAATGTTGCTGCAGAATTGTTTTGATAACCCGGAATCATTTGGTCGTAAGCAAGCGCAGTCACTTTTTCGGTATCTTGCCAAATACATTTTTTGCCTTCGAAATGAATGTTTCCACCAAATTCTACGGTAAAGCGTTTAGATGGACGAATGAACTCCCAAGGTGCTCCTTTTTCAAGCCATGCATCTGGGCACTCAACTTGCTGACCATTTTCGATTTTTTGGCGGAACATACCATATTCATAACGAATCCCGTAGCCCATACCGGGTAAGCCTAAAGTGGCGATAGAGTCCATAAAGCAAGCAGCCAAACGACCTAAACCGCCATTACCCAAGCCAGGATCAACTTCTTTTTCCAACACTTCTTCTAAATCCACATTTAATTCAGACAAGGCTTCTTGTGCTAATCCATAAATACCTTCTGCAATCATGGCATTAGAAAGGGTACGTCCAATTAAGAATTCCATTGAAAGGTAGTAAACACGGCGGGAATCTTCCGCTCGAGTTTGACGCGCAGTGGTGATCCAACCCTCTGTTACTAAGTCACGCACAGCGTGGAGTGTTGCGTTAAGCCAATCGCGTTGGCTCGCTTCACGCGGTGATCGACCAATTAAAAAAATAAGCTTATAAACAATTGATTTTTTGATTGCCTCAACAGTCATTTGTGGGCGATTGTATAGGAATGGAGAATCAAAATTATCCATTATCATAAGTAAAACCTCGGTTTGAATGTTAAAAAATTATCTATAATAAAAGAGATGTTGATTTAAAAATTCACGCACATTTCAAAAAATCAATCGAAATAGACCGCTCTTTGTATCCGAGAACCTTTATACCTCTAATAAATTCGTTCAAATTTTATGCTTATCTTGTCGAAAAACAAGCACAATCACAGAGCTTGCAACAATAATCTACAAACAGACTATTGCTCTTAACGTTTATAAATAAAACTACAAACGTTCATAAAGTGCACGATATTGTTCTGCTGCTTTACGCCAGCTGAAATCTTGCGCCATCGCATTCGCTCGTAATGCTGACCACACTCTCGTTTTTTGCCAAATATCAAACGCTTGCTGAATGCTTCTGCGTAAATCTTCAGCGGTAGCTTGCTCAAAAACAAAACCAGTTGCCGTGCGATCTTTAATATTTTCAGGAGTGCTATCCACCACCGTATCGGCTAAACCACCCGTTTTACGAACAAGAGGCAGGGTGCCATATTGCAAACCATAAAGTTGTGTTAAGCCACAAGGCTCAAAACGGCTTGGCACTAAAATCACATCACCACCGGCCACTAATAAATGTGACAGTGTTTCATCATAACCAATTTTGACTGCAACATGTTGTGGATAACGTTCAGCAAGCTCACGAATACCTTGTTCAAAGTGCGGTGCGCCAGACCCTAAAATCATCAACTGGCCACCTTGTTTTACAATTTCATCCGCACTTTCAATCAATAAATCCACGCCTTTTTGTTCGGTTAAGCGGGTTACCATCACAAATGCCAATGCATTTTCATCTTGCGGTAAATTAAAATAAGCTTGCAGTTCAGCTTTATTCTGTTTTTTACCTGCCATATGTTTCAATTTGTAACGATGCTTAATATATTGATCGGCATTTGGATGCCAAATATTTTCATCTACACCATTAAGAATCCCTACTAAACGCCCTTGAGATTTTAAGCCAGAAAGTAAACCTTCCAATCCATAGGCAAATTCAGGTGTTGTAATCTCTTTGGCATACGTCGGGCTCACTGCAGTGCTGGCATCGGAGTAAAATAAGCCTGCTTTTAAATAGGAAATCTGTCCAAATAGCTCTAAACCATCAACATTAAACATGCCTGCAGGCAAGCCAATTTCAAATAAATGCTGATAATGAAATTGTCCTTGATACGCTAAATTGTGGATCGTAAATACGGATTTTGCTGGGCGACCTTTATTAAATAAGTAAGCGGCACATAAACCTGCATGCCAATCATGAGCATGAACCACATCTGCACGCCACCAGCTATCTAAACCAGTAGATAATTCAGCGCCAACCCAACCAAGTAAGGCAAAACGTTTATAGTTATCACCATAATCATTATAGTAACAATCGTGATATGGATTCCCCTCACGCGCATATAAATGTGGTGCATCGATTAAATAAACACCTACACCATTATATTCGCCATAACGCAACACAACGTGTCCCGCAAAATTATCAAATTCAGCAACAACTTGTGTATTAGAAATACCTGCAGAAATCGCTGGATAAGCAGGCAATAAAATGCGTGCATCAAGTCCTATTTGATTTTGGGCTTGTGGCAAAGCTCCTAAAACATCGGCTAAACCGCCTGTTTTAAGGAGCGGATAAAATTCAGAGCAAACGTGTAAAACTTTCATTTAATTTTTATTTTCCCTATAAAACATAAATAATGCTCGATCAATTTCCCTCTTTAGAAAAGAGGGGGTTATAAAGTGCGGTCAAAATTAACCGCACTTTTCATCATCAATCTAAATGCTCTTCAGATACGACTTCTTCCCCTTCTAATTTTTTCAGCATTTTCGGGGTAACTAAAATCACTTTACCGGTTGAACTGATACGGAAACGTTTTTTATCTTCTTCCATATTCACACCAATTTCCATGCCATCTGGAATGATGCATTCACGGTCAAGAATACAGTTTTTCAATATACAATTCTTACCGATTTGAACTTGTGGCAATACCACACAATGATCCACTTTTGAAAAAGCATCAATTTTCACGCGATCGAATAGCACGGAATTACTGATAGAGGCATCAGTAATCACACAACCACCGCCAATTAAAGAATTATCGACTGGATGAACATTTGAATTTTTGTAGAAGAATTTTGACGGATAAGCTTGAATTGGATTACCGCGAATTGGCCAACTTTGATCATAAATATCAAGCTGTGGATTTTCAGAGACTAAGTCAATATTAGATTGCCAAAAGCTATCTAATGTACCCACATCACGCCAATAAATTTCACCTTCAGTATTACGTCCCATGCAAGAACGGCTGAAAGGATGCGCATAAAGGGTTTCTTCTGCTAAACATTTTGGTAATACATCTTTACCAAAATCGTGGCTAGTTTGTGGTGTATTGACCTCTCTCTCCAACATTTTATAAAGATAATCCGCATCAAATACATAAATCCCCATTGATGCTAGTGAAATATCGGGTTTACCTACCATTGAAGGCGGATCTTTTGGTTTTTCAACAAAGGCTTTGACTTTTAAATTTTCGTTTACTGCCATGACACCAAATTCATGTGCTTCAGAGCGTGGTACTTCAATACAGCCCACCGTACATTTTGCACCGCTATTCACATGGTCCATCAACATGACGCTATAGTCTTGTTTGTAAATATGGTCACCCGCCAAGATCAAAACATATTTAGGGCGATAGTGATCACGAATAATCGCCATATTTTGATAAACAGCATCCGCAGTACCACGATACCAAGTTGAATCATCAATTTGTTGGCGTGCGGGAAGCATATCAACAAACTCCCCTTTTTCTTGTGGTAAGAAAGACCAACCTGTTTGCAAATGACGAAGTAAAGAATGTGCTGCGTATTGAGTCACTACCCCAATTCGGTTCAAACCAGAGTTAATACAATTAGAAAGTGCAAAGTCAATAATACGGCGGTTACCACCAAAATAAAGAGCGGGTTTTGCGCGTTTATCCGTAAGTTCATGCAAGCGTGAACCACGTCCACCCGCAAGAATAAGCACCAAAGTATTTTTAACTAAATCATATTTGTTAAGGTCGCCAGCTTTCATAAGGATCTCCATAGTCTTATAGTTATTCGTCACTCAGCATACAAAAGCCCATTGAGCTAAGCTCTGCTTGTTGTGCATCGAGGGTTAAATTATGTGTGCCGATTTGAGGTTTCCATTTTCCATCGGATAAATGAAAAACCTGCCCTTCGGCTTTGGCATTAATCAATAAAAGACAATGCTTATCTAAAACTACTTGTAATGCTTTGGTTTGTTGATTTTGCCAATTGTCAACTGTCATCTGGTTACCGTGAATGTTAAGCCATTGCACATTGTCACCTGACCACCATTGATTCCGGTTTAAACTACCAATTTGCTTACGCGCTGCAATCGTTTGCTTGGTAAGTTCAAATAATTCCTTGTTAAAATTTGCCCATTTCAGCCAAGTAATTTCGTTATCTTGGCAATAGGCATTATTGTTACCATATTGAGTGTTGCCGAACTCATCACCCGCCAAAAGCATAGGTGTGCCATTCGCCAGCAATAAACTCATTAATAATCCGCTTTGTGCAAAAGTGCGGTTATTTTCCACCGCACTTTTTTGCGGCTCAGAAAGGGATTCAGTAGAACCTTCTACCCCATGGTTATAACTGTAATTTTCGTTGCGACCATCACGATTTTCTTCGCCATTCGCTTCGTTATGTTTTTGGTTATAACTCACCAAATCTTGCATGACGAAACCATCATGAGCAGTAATAAAATTAAGCGTTGTGTGTGGCAAGCGATCATTTTTCTTAAATAAATCGCTAGAACCCGCAAAGCGTTCTGCAAATGCGCCAATTTCACCACTTTTCCATAACCAAAAACGGCAAAGATCATCACGAAAACGATCATTCCATTCTGCAAAATAATTTGGGAAATTTCCGACTTGATAACCGTAATGTCCTATATCCCAAGGCTCTACAATCAATTTAATATTTTGTAAACTTGGCTCATTTCTTATGTCAGTAAAAAGTTGAGCTTGTGGATTAAAATCGGGTGTATCACGCCCGAGCACGGAGGCTAAATCAAATCGAAAACCATCAACATGACAGTGTTCAACCCAATAACGTAAACAATCTACGACCCATTTTCGCCCAACATCAGAGGATAAATTGAGCATATTGCCGCAGCCTGTCCAATTGATATAACGCCCTTGATCGTTGCGCCAATAGTAAGTTTGATCATCAATGCCACGCTGGCAGAATGTTGGGTAAGTTTGCTCTGATTCTGCGGAATGGTTAAATACCACATCTAAAATAACTTCAATGCCCTCTTTATGAAACGCCTTCACCATCGCTTTAAATTCAGCTAATGGATTATTTGTTGCCGCATATTTAGGTTCCACCGCAAACATGGCTAAGGGATTGTATCCCCAATAATTTTGTAAGCCTCGTGCCTGTAAGTGCGGTTCATTTATATAAAAATTTACAGGCAGCAATTCCACTGCTGTCACGCCTAATTCTTTTAAATAAGCTAAATTGATAGGATGACTTAAGCCCGCATAGGTGCCCCGTAATTCAGCGGGAATCTTGTCGTTAAGTTGACTAAAACCTTTAACGTGCAATTCATATACAATGGTTTCCGCCCAAGGCGTATTGGGTGCAGTATCATTTTCCCAATCAAAATCTTCAGAAATAATCACCGCTCTTGGCGCAATATGAGCATTATCGCGATGATCATTCATTAAAAACCAAGAACGACTTTCTTCGCTACTTAAATCAGGTTTACCATTCACGGCTTTCGCATAGGGATCGAGCATTAACTTATTCGGATTGGCATATTCACCATTAATGCGGAATCCATATTCTGTCCCAACCTCAACGCCTGCTACAGCTAAATGCCATACATTATTTGTGCGAACCATAGGAAAGCGCGTTTCCTTATCCCCATCAAACAGGCAAAGTTCCACACCACTCGCTGCAGCAGAGAACAGTGCAAAATTAGTCACCTTCACGCCATTCTCGGTAAATATTGAATAGCCCATTGGCGCTGGTTTGCCGTTGTTATAAATCGTAAACATATCTTACAAATTGTATTTCAAATAAACTGTCGCCAATGGTGGAATAGAAATCGAAATAGAATTTTCTCGTCCATGGCTTTCAATTTCTTCACTTGTTACATAGCCGAAATTGCCCACGTTAGAGCCTTGATAATACATAGAATCAGTATTCAGAATTTCTTCATAAGTGCCTGCAACATTTACCCCAATACGGTAATTATGGCGAAGCACAGGAGTGAAGTTGCTGATGACGATAATACGCTCACCATTTGAGCTGCGACGTTCAAAAGCAAATACAGAATTTGCCGCATCATCAACGACAAGCCAATCAAAGCCTTCAGGTGAATAATCCAGTTCAAAGAGCGGTAAGTTTTCTCGGTAAATATGATTCAAGTCTTTTACTAATTTCAATATGCCTTTATGCCAGCCACCACCGATATTTTCATCAAGTAAGAACCAGTCCAAACTTTCTTCGTAATTCCACTCACGACCTTGAGCAAATTCATTACCCATAAAGAGCAATTTTTTACCCGGATGGCCCCACATATAGCCGTAGTAAGCACGTAAGTTCGCAAATTTTTGCCATGCGTCTCCTGGCATTTTATCGAGAAGTGAATATTTGCCATGCACCACTTCATCATGGGAAAGCGGTAGCACAAAATTTTCGCTGTATTGATACATCATCCCAAAAGTCATTTTATTGTGATGATATTGGCGGTAAATTGGGTCAAGCTGCATATAGGCGAGCGTATCGTTCATCCAGCCCATATTCCATTTGAAATTGAAACCTAATCCGCCGTTTTCGCTTGGGTGGGTTACGCCAGCAAAAGAGGTAGATTCTTCCGCAATAGAAATTGCTCCCGCCATTTCACTGTGAATTTTCCAGTTGGTATGTTTTAAAAACTCGATGGCTTCTAAATTTTCACGTCCGCCATATTGGTTTGGAATCCACTCACCTTCCGCACGGCTGTAATCGCGGTAAATCATCGAAGCCACGGCATCCACGCGAATACCATCTACACCAAAACGTTCAAGCCAATACAGTGCATTACTGGATAAGAAATTTTTGACCTCATTACGCCCATAGTTATAAATCAAGGTATTCCAATCTTGATGATAGCCTTCGCGAGGATCTTCATGCTCATATAAAGCCGTGCCATCAAACGCGACTAAACCATGGGTATCACTTGGGAAATGCCCTGGCACCCAATCTAAAATCACGTTGATGCCTGCTTCGTGAGCACGTTTTACTAAACAGCGGAATGCCTCAGGTGAACCAAAGCGACTGGTTGGAGAATAAAGTCCAAGTGGTTGATAGCCCCAAGAACCATCAAATGGAAATTCAGAGAGCGGTAAAAATTCTATATGGGTGAATCCCATATCTTTTACATAAGGAATTAATTCATCAGCAATTTGATCGTAATCTAGCCAAAAATTATTTTCTAAATTACGACGCCAGGATCCTAAATGCACTTCATAAATGGAAATCGGTTGATTCGCTTGATTTGCTTGACGACGTTGTTCCGTCATTTCCACCACATTTGGTAATGCACTGACTTGCGATGCTGTATCAGGGCGAAGTTGCGAACTAAAGGCAAATGGATCGGCTTTCAAACGCAAGTTTCCAAAGCAATCAATCAATTCAAATTTATAAAGCTGACCAAGACAAACTTTCGGTAGGAATAGTTCCCACACACCGCTTTTCGGGTGGAAACGCATTGGGTGGCGGCGACCGTCCCAATAGTTAAAATCGCCCACGATGGAAACCCGTTTCGCATTCGGCGCCCACAAACGGAAATTCACCCCGCTCACACCATCACATTCCATAAAATGCGCACCCAGCACTTCATACGGGCGGAGCATCGAGCCTTCAGAAAGCAGCCATTGTTCTAAATCATCAATCATAGGATGAAAACGATAAGGATCTTCGACTATTTGCGATTCATTGCCCCAAAAAACCTGTAATTGATAAGCAAAAAAATGACGACAATTTGGAATAACACCAACAAAAAAGCCACGCTCATCGACACAATCCAGTTCCGTTATTTCTTTACCACTTTCACGCTCAATCACCACCACTCGATTGGCATCTGGCAATAACGTACGGATTTCAATTCCTCGCTCAGTTTCGTGCATACCAAGCGTAGCAAAAGGATCGCCATTGCTCGCATCAAAAAAACCATCAATAATTGCTTGTGTTACTGCGGTTGTCATATTTACTCCTTATACATTTCGCCCTTGGTTAATTTGCACAAAGAACGTTTTTAAAGCTTCATTGCTAAAAATAAACTCTAACAGTTGAGCAAGTTTCTTACACCAATTTGGGTATTCATTTGAGGTGCCCGGCAAATTAAAACTGATTTCTTGGCTAAGTAAATTTTCTAATTGCACACCAATCAATCGGCTGTTACTTTCCGCTAAATAATGATGAATCATTCGGTTTAAATGATCATGCATCGCCATAGAAAGCGCATCACCTTCATAATGCGGTGGTAAATAATTATCACGATGTAAACTATTTAATAAGGCTTGTTTATCCATGACGCGTTGATCATATTTTTGCTTGAGCACTTCCCCATTCAGAATACCGAGTTGATTAAATAATTCTAAATCACGGCAATGCCAAAAACTTTGTAATGAGGGAACATCATGCGTGCCAATGGTGGCATAAGCATTTCGAGGATAATCAGATATAAGAGGAAATTCGCCATTTCGTTGGGCAAAATACAATACAAAATAAGAGAAAATTTGAAACTCGTTTAATTTCCACCGCACTTCATCAGGCACGGTGCCGAGATCTTCACCAATAATTAAACATTCATTACGTACACTTTCAATGGCAAGAATCGCCATTAATTCATCAAAAGGATAATGAACATAAGCGCCATCAGCTGCGTTTTTTCCTTCTGGAATCCACCACAAACGGAATAAGCCCATAACATGATCGATGCGTAGCACACCGAAATATTGCATATTGGCACGTAGCATATCAATAAATGGTGCAAAGCCACGTGCTTTTAGCACGGTTGGATTATAAGGTGGCAAATTCCAATTTTGTCCAATAGGGCCTAATGGATCAGGTGGCGCGCCAATAGAGGCATTTACACAATATAAATCTGGATCACTCCATACATCAGCACTGCCACGAGAACTATTCACAGCTAAATCGCCATAAATACCCAATTTCATACCAGACTGTTTACAAAGATTTTGTAATGCGGAAAGTTGTTCTTCCGTAAGCCATTGTAACCAAGCAAAAAATTGGATTTGCTCATGGTGTGTTTTTAATAGGGCTTTTCTTTTTGCCGCACTTAAATGTTGCCATTCCTTACGCCAGCCAAGCCAACCGATGCTATTTTCTTCTGCTTGATGGTTAGCGTGTTCTTGTAAATCTAATACATTAAATAGTCCCTGTAACAACAAAGGTTCACCTTTGTTTTTTAAATAATCAGCAAAGATTTTTCGACGTGTCACAATTTCAGCGGATTGACTACGTTGAAAGAAATCAAACAGGGATTCAAGTGCGGTTAATTTTAAAGCCAATATTGAAGAATAATCGACGCAATCACTTTCACGCAAAGCACCAATTTTTGCTTGAATATCCTCACGCTTAAACCAATTTTGCACTGAACGGCAACGCTTAAATTCTGGTAACTTTGGAATCGCCAAATATAAAAAATTCAACCAACGACGAGAGGATGAACTATAAGGACTAGCCCATTTTGGCACGGCAGGATACGGCAAATGTAATGGATTAATTCCCACATAATCTGCGCCTAATTTTGCACTTTGTTCGATCAAATAACCTAAATCACCAAAATCGCCAATGCCCCAGTTTTGTTCTGAGCGTAAACTGTAAAGTTGCACATTAACGCCCCACACTTTTTTATTTTTTAATACGGGTGGTTGAAACGCTGTTTTAGGAGAAATAAGTAAACGAATGATGTAATGTTCAGTATCGGAAAAAATAGATAATTGATAATAGCCAAAAGGAAGTGGAGGCAAAGAAAGTGCGGATAAATTTGAAAGTGTTTTTTCTAACAGAATAGCATTAGATTCATCAATCAGCTGATAACGATATTCACTGGCAGGCGGCAAATCTAGACGATTGAGTCGATAATCAATCGGTTCATTTTCAAATGCAGCCAGTACATCGTCAAACTGTCCTTTCGCTTTTGGCGGAGGCTGCAAAAGCTCAACAAAAGTTGAAACCGTCTTTTCATCTGCGAAAATAAGATGTCCATCAATATCATAATGAGAAAGCGCGATACCGCATTTTTCTGCTTTTTGTTTGAGAGAATCCGAGATTTGCATAGACACCACATGACAACTGTATAACTCTTGTTAGGGATTATAACCAAGCTGAAAGTGATGACAACCAGCTTTATTTAAAAGTGTGATCTTCGTCAATAATAAATTCAAACCAATCAATCACATCGCGTTCATGCACCCCATTTTTGATTAAAACATCAGCATTTTTCAAGGAATCCGCATGACCAGAAATGAGTGGATGCCATTCAGGGAGTGTTTTTCCTTCATAAAGCAAGCGATAGGCACAAGTGTCAGGCAACCAATGAAAATCAGGTAAATTCTTTTTGGTGAGTTTGGTGCAGTCGGTTTCAATTTTAAAACGCTCTGAATAATTACCGCACTTTCCAGTTTCTACATCTAAAAGGTTGCAAGCAATTCGGGTGTAATAAAGTTTTTGGCGTTTTCCTCGCCCTTGAATATATTTGCGATAACAGCATTTACCGCAGCCATCACATAAGGATT
Source organism: Haemophilus sp. CCUG 66565 (assembly GCF_001679495.1). Classification (NCBI taxonomy): domain Bacteria; kingdom Pseudomonadati; phylum Pseudomonadota; class Gammaproteobacteria; order Pasteurellales; family Pasteurellaceae; genus Haemophilus; species Haemophilus sp. CCUG 66565. Next base: position 22,281 of record NZ_LZOX01000013.1, read on the forward strand.
CCCATTCAGATTCGGTCATTTCAAGCAGGGATTTTGTTTGCCAAAAATTAGGTTCAAGTTGCATACTGGATTGCATAGTAGATACAAATAAAAAGTGCGGTCAAAATCGCATTTATTTTGACCGCACTTGGTTGATTAAAATTAGAAGCCTTCTTTTAAACTTACTGTTAAGTTAAACACCAAATGTTCAGGTCGGCTATCTTTACTATCCGCACAGAAATAACCTTCACGTTCAAATTGATAACCTTTCTCTGCTTCCGCAGCCGCCAAGCTTTGTTCTACAAAACCATGTTTTACCACGAGAGAATGCGGATTTAACACGCTTTCAATATCATCTTCAGCACCTGGATTTGGTACGGTAAATAAGCGATCATACAAACGGAATTCAGCTGGGTGATTATGTGCTGCAGAAACCCAGTGAATGACACCTTTGACTTTACGACCATCAGCAGGATTTTTACCTAAAGTTTCAGGATCGTAAGTACAAAAGATCGTAGTAATTTCATCATTTGCATCTTTTTCGACACGTTCAGCTTTAATCACATAGGCGTTACGCAAACGTACTTCTTTACCTAATACTAAACGTTTATATTGCTTGTTCGCTTCTTCACGGAAGTCTGCGCGATCAATATAAAGCTCTTTCGTAAACGGTAATTGACGCTCCCCTAATTCAGGACGATTAGGGTGATTTGGTGCCGTTAAGGTTTCTTCCCCTTCAAAGTTTTCAATCACAACACGAACAGGATCAATCACCGCCATTGCGCGTGGTGCATTTTCGTTTAAATCTTCACGAATGCAGGCTTCAAGTGCAGAATACTCTACGACGTTATCTTGTTTCGTCACACCGATACGACGACAGAATTCACGTAACGAAGCCGGCGTATAACCGCGACGGCGTAAACCAGAAATCGTCGGCATACGCGGATCGTTCCACCCATCAACAATGCCATCATTCACTAATTTCAATAATTTACGTTTAGACGTTAACGTGCCTTCTAAATTCAAACGAGAGAATTCATATTGATGCGGTAATGGACGCTCAATACTGATATTTTCCAATACCCAGTCATATAAACGACGGTTATCTTGGAATTCTAATGTACAGATTGAATGTGTGATACGTTCGATTGCATCAGAAATACAGTGGGTGAAATCGTACATTGGATAAATGCACCATTTATCACCTGTTTGGTGATGGCTCGCAAATTTAATACGATAAATTACTGGATCACGCATGACCATAAATGGCGATGCCATATCAATTTTTGCACGTAAACTTGCTTTACCCTCTGCAAACTCACCGTTCTTCATTTTTTCAAATAAAGCTAAGTTTTCTTCAATAGTGCGGTCACGATATGGGCTATTTTTACCAGGCTCGGTTAAGGTACCGCGATATTCACGCATTTCTTCTGGAGAAAGCTCATCCACATAGGCTAAGCCTTTTTTGATTAATTCAATAGCATAACCATAAAGCGCATCAAAATAATCAGATGCATAACGCGGTTCGCCTTCCCATTTGAAACCTAACCATTCCACGTCAGCTTTGATGGAATCCACATATTCCACGTCTTCTTTCACTGGATTGGTGTCATCAAAACGTAAGTTACATAAACCTTGATATTCTTTGGCTAAACCAAAGTTTAAACAAATAGATTTCGCATGACCTATATGTAAATAGCCGTTCGGCTCAGGCGGAAAACGGGTATGAACGCTTTTATGTTTACCCGAAGCTAAATCTTCATCAATAATTTGGGTAATAAAATTGTGAGTGCGAGTATTTTCTGCACTTTCTAGAATTTCTGTATTGCTCATAACTTTCTCATAAATAGAAAAAATAATTTGCCATTCTATACGAAAAGCAAGGCTTTGTGAATTTGATCGCTAAACTAACCGCACTTTATACTTAATAGCTTATGACTTTTTCAGCATTTTGTGTTTAACAGCAAGATTTTTCGTGCAAAAAATAGAATAAATCATTACAATGCCGCCTTTTATGAACAATCGTTCAGTGGTTTGTTTTATAATTGGGTTCGCAAGGGAATAATTTTGTAAAACACAAAAGTGCGGTTAAAATCATCCGCACTTTCCACTCATTTTCGTAAGAAGGAAAACTCAATGTCTAAAATGAAAAATATCACGCTTGCTTTGTTGATGTCTGGTGCATTGGTGGGATGTGCCAATATTGGCGATTCTTATCAAGCTAGCCTTGAAGATTACAAGCAATATGAAGAAATTACCAAGCAATATAATGTAAAAGAAAATTGGTGGTCATTGTATAACGATGCGCAATTAAATCGCGTCGTAGAACAAGCGTTAATAAACAACAAAGATTTAGCTAAAGCAGCTGTGGCCGTAAACCGTGCACTTTATAGTGCAAATTTAGTGGGCGCAAATTTAGTGCCTGCATTTAATGGTTCAACTTCATCTGAGGCAAAACGCCGAGTTGACACAAGTGTAAACTCTGCCATTTCACACAAAGGTTCTTTAAATGTGAGCTATACATTAGATCTTTGGCAACGTTTAGCCAATGCCGCTGATGCTGCAGAATGGTCGCACAAAGCAACTGCAGAAGACATGGAATCTGCTCGTTTATCATTAATCAATTCTGTGGTCACGACTTATTATCAAATTGCTTATTTAAATGATGCAATTAGCACAACCAACGAAACGATCAAATATTACACTGATATTGGTAATATTATGCAAACGCGTTTAGCACAGGGTGTGGCTGATGCGGTCAGTGTTGATCAAGCACAACAAGCAGTATTAACAGCACGTAATAACAAATTAAATTTTGAAACCCAACGCAAAACGGCAGAACAAACGTTACGCAATCTGCTGAACTTAAAACCAAATGATGCGTTAAATATCACTTTCCCACACATTATGAATGTGAAAACTGCTGGCGTGAATTTGAATGTTCCTGTATCTGTGATTGCAAATCGTCCTGATGTAAAAGCAGCACAATTCCGTTTAAGTAGTGCATTCAAAAATGCCAAAGCAACTCAAAAAAGTTGGTTCCCTGAAATTAATTTAGGTGGAAGTCTATCTTCAACAGCAAGTACTGTTGGCACGGCGTTACACAATCCTGTGGCTGCAGGCACGGTCGGAATTAGCTTGCCATTCTTAAATTGGAACACCGTAAAATGGAACGTTAAAATTTCTGAAGCTGACTATGAAACCGCGCGTTTAAATTACGAACAACGTATTACCACCGCTCTCAATAATGTGGATACCAACTACTTTGCATTTACCCAAGCGCAAAGCACATTAAGTAATTTACAGCAAACCCATAGTTACAATCAGCGTATCACACAATATTATCGAAATCGCTATAATGCAGGCGTGTCCGAATTGCGCGAATGGTTAGTTGCAGCCAATACTGAAAAATCATCACAACTTGCGATTTTGAACGCGAAATATCAAGTGTTGCAAAGTGAAAATGCGATATATAGCTCAATGGCGGGATATTACTCTCGTTAATAAAACTAAACATAGGGCGTTTTTAAGCGCCCTTTTTAATATTACATTTCTCACTTAAGGTATAAACCTTACCAATAAATATTCCTAAAAATGAAAAAACAACTTACTTTTTACTTTATTCGTCACGGCCGCACTGTTTGGAACGAACAAGGATTGATGCAAGGCAGTGGAGATTCTCCATTAACAGAAGAAGGCATTAAAAGTGCGGTAAAAACTGGGCAAGCTTTACAAAATGTCGATTTTATTGCGGCCTATTCGAGTTGTTTACAACGAACCATTGACACAGCCAATTATATTATTAGCGATCGAGACATTCCCTTATTCCAACATTGTGGATTAAATGAACATTATTTTGGTAGTTGGGAAGGAACAAATCTAGAACTAATCCGACCTTTACCCGAATTCCAACAAATGATTAATGATCCTGCAAACTATAAAGCTGAATCTAATGGTGGAGAAACTTATGAACAACTAGCCAAACGAGCCATTGCAGCTTTACAAGACATTATTAAAGTTCATCAAGAAGGGAATATTTTAGTGGTATCGCATGGCCATACCTTGCGTCTATTGATTGCTTTACTCAATGGCGCAACTTGGCAAAATCACCGAGATAAAGACAAATCAGTATCTTTATTAAATACTGCTATTAGCATCATGCATTATGACAGTGAAAAAGGCTTTAGCCTTGAAAAACTAAATGACACAATGCATTTACAATAGGTAAAAAAAAGCCCCTAAATCATTAGGGGCATCAAAAAGGAATTTATGAATAAAATCTCTAAAGTTTAGCTTTATCAAAGGAATCTCGATAAAACGAGGTCATTATATTGACTAATCTAAAGAATAGCAAGAAAAATCTTTACATTTCTTTACAAATCTTTACGCTTCTTTACAGATCTTTACAGATCTTTACATTTCAACATTTCGATAATTACTTGGACCGTCTTTTCCATGCCTTGTAAAGAAACCAACTCATGTTTACTATGGAAATTATAGCCACCAGTAAAAATATTCGGGCATGCTAAACCTTTAGATGCTAAAAATGCCCCATCTGTACCGCCTCGAATCGGCTTATGACTTGGTTTAACCCCTACCGCTTTCATTGCGCGATCAGCAAGTTCAATTGATTGAGGAACATTTTTTACCACATCATACATATTTTGGTAGCTATCTTGAATGTCTAACTCAATAGGTTTTTTCAAACCTTTCTTAGCATTAAATTTTTCCACCTGACTTTTAATAAAAGCTTTTCTTTGTGCGAAATTATGCTCATCAAAATCACGAATTAAATAAGTGAGCTCTACTTGCTCAATATCGCCAGAAAAATCTTCTAAATGATAAAAGCCCGCTTTCCCATCTGTTTTTTCTGGTACTGCATCAACTGGAAAAACTTGATGGAACTCGCAAGCTAAAGTCAGTGCATTCACCATTTTTCCTTTTGCGTAACCAGGATGAATACTCCGCCCGAAAAACCGCACTTTTGCCGTGGCAGCATTAAAGTTTTCGTATTCTAATTCCCCTACTTCTCCCCCATCAATGGTATATGCCCAATCACAGTAAAACTTTTCCATTGGGAAATAATGGATACCCAAACCAATTTCTTCATCAGGCGTAAAAGCAACGCGAATATTGCAATGAGGAATATTCTCTTTTTGAAGAATGGAAAGTGCGGTCATAATTTCTGCAATTCCCGCTTTATTATCCGCCCCAAGCAAAGTGGTTCCATCGGCAACAATCAGAGTCTGCCCTACCAATTTTTGCATAAAAGAATAGTAAACAGGACTAATAAATTCCTCGCCAATACCTAATGCAATATCTCCGCCACGATATTGCTCTATCACTTCAGGGCGTACATTTTTACCACTACATTGCGGAGATGTATCAAGATGCGCAATTAAACCAATGGTTTTCGTTAAGTTAGGATCATTAGCGGGTAAAAATGCTGTCACAACTGCATATTTACTTACTTCAACATTCTCTAAACCAAGTTGGATGAGTTCTTTTTGCAACTGCATGGCTAACTTCATTTGCCCGACAGAACTGGGGGAATGCTTAGCATTGGTTTTTGATTGGGTATCAAAAGACACATAATGTAAAAATCGTTCTAAAAGTTCTGTTTTATCTATTTGAGAAATCATATTCTCGCTCCTTTTAAAAATATCTTTTTTAGTTTAACGAGAAAAATAGAAAACATCTTGATATATAACAATATTTATAAAATTAACGAAGTAAAATTCATCGAAAGTGCGGTTAAATTTCTCGTTATTTTTATGAACGGCAGTTTTTTTACTTTCTAAGGCATTAAGTCCTTTTAATTATTAATAATTCACTATATCATAGGCGTCTATTTTTATATGTCGCCCCTGCAGTCTTGCAGGTTTTATTTCTACTCAGTACCAAATCATTGGTGAAATTAGGGAGAAAACCAAAGCTAGTGGAAAATCAGCTTCAAAACAAGCCTATTATTGAGCTTCGTTCAATCAAAAAATCCTATGGTTCTAACACCATTATTAACGATTTCAATCTTACAATTAATAACGGTGAATTTGTCACTATTCTCGGCCCTTCAGGCTGTGGTAAGACCACAGTTTTGCGCTTACTTGCAGGCTTAGAAGAATTGGATTCAGGTAGCATTATTTTAGACGGTGAAGATATCACCAATGTGCCAGCGGAAAAACGTCATATTAATACGGTATTCCAAAGCTATGCACTATTTCCACATATGACAATTTTTGAGAACGTGGCTTTTGGTTTGCGTATGCAAAAAGTACCAAACGATGAAATTAAACCGCGTGTTTTAGAAGCCTTGCGTATGGTACAGCTAGAAGAGATGGCAGATCGTAAGCCAACCCAACTTTCTGGCGGACAACAACAACGTATTGCCATCGCTCGCGCCGTAGTAAATAAACCAAAAGTGTTGTTACTTGATGAGTCTTTATCTGCATTGGATTACAAATTGCGTAAACAAATGCAAAATGAACTCAAAATGTTACAACGTCAGCTTGGCATTACCTTTATTTTCGTCACCCACGATCAAGAAGAAGCAATTACAATGTCTGATCGTATCGTGTTATTACGTAAAGGTAAAATCGCACAAGATGGTTCTCCACGTGAAATCTATGAAGATCCAGCGAACTTATTCGTTGCTCGTTTCATTGGCGAAATTAACGTATTTGAAGCGACTGTGATTGAACGTAAATCAGAACAAGTTGTACTCGCTAATGTTGAAGGTCGAGTTTGTGATATTTACACAGACATGCCTGTTGAGAAAGATCAAAAACTTCAAGTACTACTTCGTCCTGAAGATATTGTGATTGAAGAATTAGATGAAAATGAACATTCTAAAGCAATTATCGGCCACATTGTTGACCGCACTTACAAAGGAATGACATTAGAATCAACAGTAGAATTTGATCATAATGGCATGCGTGTACTTGTAAGTGAATTCTTTAACGAAGACGATCCACATATGGATCATAGCGTAGGTCAACGCGTAGGCATCACATGGCATGAAGGCTGGGAGGTTGTTCTCAACGATGAAGATAATCAATAATAAATTCCAGAAAATTACTGTTGCGATTATCTTCAGTTGGCTCATCTTCTTTGTGTTGATTCCAAACTTATTGGTATTCGCCGTAAGTTTTCTGACTAGAGACGGTAGCGACTTTTATGCTTTCCCAATCACAATTGAAAACTACACAAACTTGTTTAATCCGCTTTATGCACAAGTTGTGTGGAATTCATTGTATATGTCGGGCATAGCTACCATTATTTGCTTATTAGTTGGCTATCCATTTGCTTTCATGATGAGCAAAATTAATCCTAAATATCGACCGCTCTTATTGTTCCTTGTGGTTTTACCATTCTGGACAAACTCATTAATCCGTATTTATGGAATGAAAGTGTTTCTCGGTGTGAAAGGTGTACTTAACACTATGTTGATGGACATGGGAATTTTGAGTGAACCAATTCGCATTTTGAATACAGAAATTGCGGTAATCATTGGGTTAGTTTATTTACTATTGCCATTTATGATTTTGCCACTCTACTCTGCGATTGAAAAATTAGACGGTCGCTTATTAGAGGCTGCAAGAGATTTAGGCGCAAATGCATTCCAACGTTTCTTCCGTGTTATTTTACCACTAACAATGCCAGGCATTATCGCAGGATGTTTATTAGTGTTATTACCAGCAATGGGAATGTTCTACGTAGCAGACTTACTTGGCGGAGCAAAAGTATTGCTTGTTGGTAACGTAATTAAGAGCGAATTCTTAATTTCTCGTAACTGGCCATTTGGTTCTGCAATCAGTATTGGTTTAACTGTTCTAATGGCATTGTTGATTTTCGTGTACTACCGCGCAAACAAACTATTGAATAAGAAGGTGGAGTTAGAATAATGAGTCGTTTACTACGTAATGTATTTATGTTTGTGGTATACGCTTATTTGTATATCCCAATTATTATTTTGGTCACCAATTCCTTTAACGAAGATCGTTATGGTTTAAGTTGGAAAGGCTTTAGCTGGAACTGGTACGAGCGTTTATTTAATAACGACACCTTAATACAAGCCGCGATTCATTCTGTAACTATTGCATTTTTTGCGGCTACACTAGCTACAATTGTAGGTGGATTAACTGCAATCGCACTTTATCGCTATCGATTCCGCGGTAAACAAGCGGTAAGCGGCATGTTATTTATCGTCATGATGTCACCAGATATTGTAATGGCAGTATCTTTACTCGCGTTATTTATGGTTGTCGGTATTTCATTAGGTTTCTGGTCTTTATTACTAGCTCATGTGACATTCTGTTTACCATATGTGACCGTAACTATCTTCTCTCGCTTAAATGGCTTTGATTCTAGAATGTTAGAAGCAGCGAAAGACTTAGGCGCAAGCGAAGTGACTATTTTACGTAAAATTATCCTTCCTTTAGCATTACCTGCAGTTGTATCTGGTTGGTTATTAAGTTTCACTATTTCATTAGATGATGTTGTAGTTTCATCATTCGTCAGTGGTGTAAGTTATGAAATCTTACCATTGAGAATATTCTCTCTAGTGAAAACTGGTGTAACACCTGAAGTTAATGCTTTAGCAACTATTATGATTGTGCTTTCACTGGCTCTTGTCGTTTTAAGCCAGCTAATTACACGAAAAAATAACCATTAATAAACAAAAGGTTTCACAAACCTTTGAATTTAAAATAGAATACGCCTTGACGCACAATCAAGGCGTTTTTTTATGCCTGTCATTCGACAGGTGGTTTTTTTACGACTCTTTACGGAGAACAAACAAAAATGAAAAAATTCGCAGGTTTAATTACTGCAGGCTTAGTAGCTGCAACTTTAACTGCTTGTAATGATAAAGATAGCAAAGCTGAAGCTGCAAAATCTCCGGCTACTGCCAATGACACCGTGTACCTCTACACATGGACTGAATACGTACCAGATGGTCTTTTAGATGAGTTTACTAAAGAAACTGGCATCAAAGTTATCGTTTCAAGCCTAGAATCAAACGAAACGATGTATGCAAAACTCAAAACTCAAGGTGCTGCTGGTGGCTATGATGTGATTGCACCATCTAACTACTTTGTTTCTAAGATGGCTAGAGAAGGCATGTTAATGGAGCTCGATCACAGCAAATTACCTGTTATTAAAGAATTAGACCCTGATTGGCTTGATAAACCTTATGATAAAGGTAACAAATACTCTCTTCCACAATTATTAGGTGCACCAGGTATTGCATTCAATACCAACACTTATAAAGGCGCTCAATTCACTTCTTGGGCTGACTTGTGGAAACCTGAATTTGCAAACAAAGTTCAGTTATTAGACGATGCACGCGAAGTATTCAACATCGCTTTATTGAAAATTGGTCAAGATCCAAATACTCAAGATCCAGCAATTATCAAACAAGCCTATGAAGAATTATTGAAACTACGTCCAAACGTGCTTTCTTTCAATTCTGATAACCCAGCGAATTCTTTCATCTCAGGTGAAGTTGAAGTGGGTCAATTATGGAATGGTTCTGTACGTATTGCTAAAAAAGAAAAAGCACCTTTAGACATGGTATTCCCGAAAGAAGGCCCTGTACTTTGGGTTGATACTTTAGCAATTCCTAAAACCGCTAAAAACCCAGATGGCGCACATAAACTTATTAACTATATGTTAGGTGCTAAAGCTGCAGAAAAATTAACCTTAGCAATTGGCTATCCAACAGCTAACTTAGAAGCGAAAAAAGCATTACCAAAAGAAATCACTGAAGATCCAGCGATTTATCCACCAGCTGATGTATTAAAAAATAGTCACTGGCAAGATGACGTTGGCGATGCAATTCAATTCTATGAACAATATTATCAAGAATTAAAAGCAGCTAAATAATTCTAGTAAATAACAATCCGCACGTAAAACGTGCGGTTTTTAGGCTCCCCTATAAGGGCCTATACTTCACAAGCCCCTCAAGGGGCTTGTTGTGAGAACTCACAACCGCGTCTAATTATTTCCTTGGTTACCCCTTAAAGGGATCAACATGTTCTTTCGTTGATAAATTATCTTGAACCATATCTTCTTTTTCTTGGTTTCTTATATAATCCTCTACCACTTTTATATTTAACCCTACTGTGCTTACAAAAAATCCTTTCGCCCAGAAATGCCTATTTCCATATCTATATTTTAAGTTCGCGTGTCTTTCAAAAATCATCAGTGCTGACTTCCCCTTCAGATAGCCCATAAAACCTGATACTGATATTTTAGGTGGGATTTTTAAGAGCATATGGATAGGGGCTGGCATCTATTATCTCCACATTTTTATAGTCACATAACTGCCTCAATATTTGACCTATATCTGCTCTTAACTTTCTATAAATTGCTTTTCTTCTGTACTTCAGGATAAATACAATGTGATACTTACAGTTCCATTTTGTGTGTGATAGACTTGAATCGTCATTGGTTTTACTTACCATGATAATCCTCCTATATGTTGAATTTTGGTTGTCAGCCTTGTTCATTATATAGTGAGGATTTTTTCTGTTCATCGGTTAAGCTATTTGGCTCCATACGCATAGCGTATGGTTTTTATAGCCAGACTTTCGTCTGGCTATAATAAAAAATGATTAGAACCCTATCCGTCGTGTCGTTGCAGAAAATGCTGGTTTTACTTCACATTCTCCTTGTAGTGCCATCAGCCAATCTTGCACCTTTTGAAAAGGGAAAAATTGGTGACGACGAGCCACTGCAGCAAAATCCCCAGGCGTCAGCAGATTAAGCGATTCAATCTGATTTAAATTCTCTTCTGATAACAACGGCAACCCTAAAATTTCTGCTTGTTGTTTAGCAAAATCTAAACGTTGTTTGAGCGTTAAATAATCAAACTTCAATTTTAAATCAAAACGGCGTAAGGCTGCCGGATCAAGTACTTCAATTAAATTTGTTGATACCACCATCAACCCCTCAAAGCGTTCAATTTGAGTCAACATTTCATTCACTTGAGAACGTTCCCAGCTTCGATTTACCCCTTCTCGAGAAAATAAGAAGGTATCTACTTCATCTAACACTAATAATGCGTTATCCGCTTTCGCTTGTTCAAAGGCTTGAGCAATATTTTGTTCTGTCCCTCCCACATAAGGATTAAGTAAATCTGAGCCTTGTTTTAACAATAGAGGCATATCCAACTGTTCCGCAAGCCACGCTGCCCAAGCAGTTTTCCCTGTTCCCGGCGGACCATAGCAACAAATTCGCCCTTTTTTCGACTGCTTTAATCCTTCACTAATACAATGAATATTGTCATTACAAGCCACATAATCTAAGTTATAGTCGGCTTTGCCTAAAACAAGCGGTTCGATTTTCGGTTTATTTTGCGATTTTAACGTTTGATTAAACATCATAAGCAACGTCTCCGCAAAATTTGACGTATTGAGTTCCTTTGCCACCCGAATTGTGCGACTTAAAATCGCAGGCGTTAATGACCGCACTTTAGCAAAATGCTGCACATAGGCCGGGCTTAATTTTCCCTCAGTCAGTTGCGTAATCAGTGCTGACTTATTTTTCAATGGCAAATCTGGCATTTCTAAAATAAGATCAAAGCGACGTAAAAAAGCAGGATCTATGCCAAAAACCGAATTTGATAACCAAATCATCGGCACATTATTGTTTTCCAATAATTGATTCATCCAAGCTTTATTTTTCTGCGCTACTGAACGCTCAAAAAAACCGGCACGAAAAACATCTTCTATTTCATCAAAAATCAATAACGAAGATTGCCCTTCTAACACCTTTTGCGCAAAACGGCATTTATTCAAACGCTCCTCCGCTCGGATCACTTCTTCATTTTCATCCATATAAGTAATATTATGCGCCGAAACACTCACTGCTTTTGCTAATAACGTTGCAAACTCTGTTTTTCCTGTACCAGGTGCACCATAAATTAAAATATTCGCCCCCTTTCTATGAGTAGCAAATGAGGACTGAAGATAATCCAGCATCATTGTTTTCATCTCGTTTAAATAAGCAAAATCTTCTAAACTCAAACTAGGCTCAATAGCTGGTTTTGTACAAACTTTTAATAACACCTGTTCATTTAATGGTTCTGAGATGAATTCATCAAAATCTAACATTTTTCCCCAATCCAAATAGTCATGGAACCTATCTGGATTATAGTTTCGTTCAAGCAAGCCATAACCTAATAGTTTTCCCTTATCTTTTAAGGCAGAAATAATGTCCGACTTTGGCAAACCAAATAAATTTGATAATAACTCACTTACCCCTACCAAATTAGATTTTGGTAATGCCTCGCTCAATTTTTTCAATGGTTCATCTAAGCGTAGCTGAACCGATAAATGGAAAAGCGTCTGCTCAGTAGTATTCAATGATAATAATTGGGTCAGCGTATCAATATTTTGTTGAATAATTGAATTCTCGTTTACGCAAAGAGCGGTCAATTTTGGCAACGTTTTATTTCGTGCTTGTAATAATTTTTTTACTTTCGAACGAAAATCATCGCAACGCTCCATTTCACTCGGTAAACCTAAAGCCGCTGCAATATCGTCATAGTGCCAAACATTTTCATGAAAAACCTCTAAAAATCCTCGATGCTCTAATAAAAGTTGCAGCATTAATTTTTCGGTATAAGGGGAAACTGATGGTGGGTTAAGTTTGAATTTAGACATAATCATCACTCCAATAAAAAATGCTCAAACCTAATAGGTTTGAGCATAGTTTAAAAAGGATAGCGACGGATTGTGTCGTTAGGCGAAATTATTTAAGAGCGTTTATTAATCAACCATTCAACCAAGCCTGCTCTAATGACAAGTTTAGCCATTTTATGGCAATTTATTAGCTTAATTCCTTCATCTTGATAAGCTTCAACTTGCTCTTTATTAATATTTTCTAAACCTGAATGATAAATATAATACATTTCCGAATATTCAGAATTGTATTTATTTTTAAATTTTGAAATATATTCATGTAACTGTTTAATGTCTGTATTTGATTTAATTTGTACAAAAATTCTTTTATCCGTCGAAGGCGAATATAAATCAAGATCAATTTCTTTCTGTTCTTTACCTAAAACAGAATATCGTTGCCACCCTAATCTAGAAAAAACAAGATCGACTAAAAGCTCAAAATCTCCCCACCATAAACCTTTAATCAATTTTTCAACAGAGGATTCTAATATCTTAAAACGTTTATCCGCATTTTTGACCTCCTTAATAACCTCCCCATTTATTCTACGGATCAAATAATCTTTGAATTTAACATCACAAATCGTTCCTCTAAATGCCCCAACTTGAGTTATACGGCCATCAAGGTTATCGATTGTTAGTTCATCACCATTTCTGTCTAGACAAGACCATGTTCCCCCATTACTCTTCACTTTGCGCCATCTAGTTTGATCCTCATCTAAATGCACAGTACTATCACAGAACGCCCAGTAAAGCTTTCTACCATAAAATGTAATCCAAAGCGTATTTTCATCCAACGTATAGAAATCTCTGATTTGATTAACATGTCTTGTAACCGCACCACTATCTTTGCTCCAATGTTCCATACAATATTTTCAACATTTATCCCATTTATCATTAAGGCATTCTTCATGCATATTAGTTCCTGGCTCAAATTCATAACCTAAACGAATCACATTTTCTTTCGTTATGCTTTTTTCTTCCCAACACCCGTTTTTTCCCAGCTTAATAAAACGAATATTAGTAGGTTCAATTTTTTCAAACATAGTTTTTCCTTATTTTTAGTTAAATTTCACTGAATCATATTCAATCTAGAAAAATAATTTTAGTGTGTTTTTAGTCAAAAATAAAATGGCAACAAATCGCTGAAAAATCATCATAAAACCCTTGTTTCGCAATTAATTTATGACACACCGTCAATCTAGATTTATCATTATCATATTGTTTCCAAATCTTTTCTCTCATTTCTTCTGAAAGTCCATCTGTTAATCCATCGGAACAAAGTAATAAACTTTCTCCTTGCTGAATTTCAATCTCTTGATAAAAAATTTTATCTTGAAATTCGGAATAATCGGCGACTAAACAAGAAGAAACATCGCCATAAATTGTGGCAAAGTCTTCTTCTTTTTTATCAGGGAAATCGGCCAATAATTCAGACAGAATAGAATGATCTTGCGTAATTTGTTGCCATTTACCTTGTGCATCAATTATGTAAGCACGACTATCTCCTACGCTGAGAATTTTGGCTTTACGAGTGATTTGATCAATTTCTGCAGCCACAAACGTGGTTGCTGAGCCAAAATAATCCTCAGCCAATTCTGCTGATAAACAAGATTGCAAATCATAGATCGTTTGACGGTTTATGCTTTTCATTTGGCTTAATAATTGCATTGCCAATTTGCTCACTTTTTCAGAATGATTGCTATTGGAAATACCATCTGCCACGCCCACAATAAAGTGCGGTCGGTTTTCAAGGCGTTTTTCAGCTGTTTTGAGTTTATATTGAAACACCGACTCGCCATTAAAAAGGGCATCTTGGTTGTGTCGCTTGTTACTTCCAATTTGTTGACAGAAGGTAATTTCGCAAAAATTTTCCATTATTCAACCGCTTGTTGAGAAGGATTTAGAAGACTATCAATCGCTTTTAAGGCATCTAACGCCTTCATTTCGAGACTTAAAAAATGCATTTTCGGCACGCCTGCATCTTGTGGGTTAATACGGATAAACCCACCCTTTTTTGCTTTCGCCGTACGTTCAGAAAAGCGACGCACAGTTGGAATGGCTTTCCCTGCTCCCAGTTCGATAACGACGAGATTTTGCACTTCTTTTAACCACGATTCTAACCGCACTTTTTTAAAATCCTGATATTGACTTGCATAACTCCAATCATTAAACATTAGTACATTTTGACGAGCAAAGCCCCCACAATAAGGACAATGTGGTTTTTCACTGGTTAAACATAAGTTTTCATTATCCACGACAGGTTGAAAACTTGATGCAGACCAACTTAATCCTCGACAATTATTGACACACTGAAGACGCTCCAAAGTACCGTGTACTTCATAAACATAGCTATCATCAAAACCAGCCTTTTGAAAATGCCCATCAACATTACTCGTAAAAACGAAATATCCGTGAGATTTATCTTCAGCCCAGCGTTTTAAAATCTGATACCCTTCGTGAGGAAGAGTATTTCGGTATTGAACTAATCGATGTCCATAAAACCAATAGGCAAGTTCCTGATTATGCTTATAAGCTAGTGGCGTCGCGATCTCTTCAAAAGATATATTATGTTCTTTAAACATAGGATAAGCATTCCAAAATCCACCAACGCTGCGGAAATCGGGCAGCCCAGAATCCACGCTCATACCCGCACCAGCTGTAATTAAAATGCCATCCGCTTTGCGAATAAGCTCCACTGCATAATTCAAATCATTTTTCATAATACTTTTCTCTGTCCATTTTTCATTGATGAAATAATACCCGCTTGTTCCAACTGTTCTAAAATTTGTCCAGCTCGATTAAAACCTAACATAAATCTGCGTTGAATCATTGAGCAAGATGCAACTTTTTGTTGTTGAACAAATTTTTTTACATCCTCAAAAAGTGGATCTCTTGCCATAATTACTTTCATTGCCATTATTTGCTCCTTTTTCTTAATTAAAGGCTTTATAAATATGTAAGAAGTAAAGAATTTCTCTTTATGGAGAAATTATATGAAAGGAAGCGACAACTTGTGTCGTTTGCGAATGTTGAAAGCGGTTATTTTTAGAAGATTTTTTGCAAATAAGATGATCTGTATTGCAATATGCATATTTATCTAGTTATATATACATGTAAGTTATTAAGGAAAATAATATGAATAACCAAAACCCGATTGAAATTTACCAAGCTCAAGATGGCACAACGCAAGTGGAAGTGAGATTTGAAAATGAC
The DNA here is from genome assembly GCF_001679495.1 of Haemophilus sp. CCUG 66565. Lineage (NCBI taxonomy): Bacteria > Pseudomonadati > Pseudomonadota > Gammaproteobacteria > Pasteurellales > Pasteurellaceae > Haemophilus > Haemophilus sp. CCUG 66565. The sequence continues at coordinate 38,156 of NZ_LZOX01000013.1, forward strand.
ACCGTTTGGCTTTCCCAGGCACAAATGGCAAATATTTTTGATACTAGCTCAGATAACATAAGCCTACACTTAAAAAATATTTTTAATGAAGCAGAACTTGATGAAAATTTAACTACCGAGGATTTCTCGGTAGTTCGACAAGAAGGAAAAAGGCAAGTTACTCGTAAGGTTAAACATTATAATCTGGATGCTATTATTTCTGTAGGCTATCGAGTGAAGTCTAAGTCTGCAACAAATTTTAGAATTTGGGCAACTGCACGTTTAAAAGAATATCTGACTCAAGGCTATACCATTAACCAAAAACGTTTACAGCAAAATGCTCACGAATTAGAACAAGCACTTGCGCTTATTCAAAAAACGGCAAATTCATCGGAATTAACGCTAGAAAGTGGTCGCGGATTAGTGGATATAGTCAGCCGTTATACGCATACGTTTTTATGGCTACAACAATATGATGAAGGTTTACTTGCCGAACCACAAACACAGCAAGGCGGTACATTACCGACTTATGCTGAGGCTTGTTCTGCACTAGCAGAGTTAAAATTACAGCTGATGGCAAAAGGTGAAGCAAGTGATCTGTTTGGACGTGAACGAGATAATGGCTTATCTGCGATTCTAGGCAATTTAGATCAAAGTGTATTTGGTGAACCCGCTTATCCAAGCATTGAAGCAAAAGCAGCGCATTTACTTTATTTTGTCGTCAAGAATCATCCTTTTTCAGATGGTAACAAACGTAGTGGCGCATTTTTATTTGTAGATTTCTTACATAGAAATGGGCGTTTGTTGGAGCATAATGGATACCCAATTATCAATGATACTGGGCTTGCAGCACTCACTTTATTAGTGGCAGAATCTGATCCGAAACAAAAAGAAACACTTATTAGACTTATTATGCATATGCTTAAACATAAGCAAGATAAATAATGATAAATAGCGACCGAAGTCGCTATTTATCTATCAACGTTAAACTTAATAAAAAAATTATTTACATAATTCTTTTACTGACTCTACTAATGCTTCCATTTTTTCGTAAGAATTAATGCCATTTGGGCCACCAAAAAATGGGCAAACACAAATTAAAGTATCATTGTACTTGCGATAGAAGATATTAAATTCTTTCAACGCCTTAGTTTCATATACGGCTTCTCCAGTAAAAAATTTAAAGAAGTTATCTTTTTCAGTGACTCCCGTACAAATAATCACTTTAGGATTACATTCATCTATAAGTTGACGATAAAAAGCACCACGATTTTCAACACACCATTCTCTATATTCATCGAATGTTTCAAATCCTGTCATCTTAATGAATTGTTCATTCCATTGAATTGATGCTCTATTTTTGAAATTGATTGGTAACATATTTAGTTTAAAACCAATACCCTGTGGATAAAGCACATTATAAGTACTAACAAAATACTCATAGCTTTCACCACTTTTCCAATCTAAATTATAGTAATACCACAAAAACCAACATAATTTTTGATTATATTGCGTAGTCCAACTACCATCAAAATCGTCCTCTAACCAAGAGTGCGGTATTAATTTAGGGATTAAACTAAATTTCTTATAAAAATCATCAGGAGAAGCTTCATCACCAATCCCCCATTCTAACCCACAAAACCAAACATCTGAGTTAGGATTTCCGCCATCTCCTCCAGCGAAGGATACTGCCACTTTTTTAAAATCTTCTGTTACCATCATTTTATCCTTATTGTTGAAGTAGATTTGCCCAAATTTCCATTGTTTCTTCTTGAATTACGCCTTTTTCTTGACCTAATTTTATTGCCAGTTGCTGTAAACTTTTAGCCAACTCAGGATGACCGCAATAATTTAAACTACGAATGATGCGGGAAATCTTCTTACTTTCATGCCCGATATTACGTAGCCAAACTTTACGTTCACTCAATTCTGTTTTTGGGAATATTTTATTATCTTCACGATATAAACAGAAGTAATCCAGAATAATATCAATAGAATGTAAATATTTATTTTGAATTACTTCATCTCCAATAAAAATAGCTAGATCTTCTTCGTTAAAAACCGGTACTGAACGATTCCATTTGGAACTTTCAGTAACAGGTAAAAGCCAAGGAATATAAAAATAAGCATCGCCAATAATTCTTTTGGGCATCGCCCAAACATCTTGCAAAGATAAATTATATTGGTTTTTTCTTTGCTCTAAATAAAATTCAATTACGGGGTGCATACATTTCTCGTTAATTAATAAACAATAAAATAGCACAGCATAGCGACAATTCGTGTCGTTAAAAAATAACAACATAAAAATCGCTATTTGTTTAAAAAGTGCGGTCAGTTTTCTATGATTTTTTAATTTTCTCCAATAACTCGGCGACCACTTTAGGAACGCCCTCACCCGCTTTTTCTTTTATTGCAATCACTTTCTTACGAACAAATCCTGTATTGGGATTAGGATCGATCAAATAGATAAGTGAACCGTATGGAGCTAGATTTACTAATCCATTAGCTGGATAAACTTGTAATGAAGTGCCAATAACAATCACAATATCTGCCTTTTTCACTAACTTTTCTGCTTTAGGAAACATTGGTACATTTTCCCCAAAAAAGACTATATGTGGACGCATTGGATGACCGTGATTATCCTTATCCTCTAACAGTTGATCACCCAAACATGGAACAATGTAATCAGTATTAAAACTACTGCGCGCTTTATTCAATTCACCATGTAAATGGAGTACGTTAGTACTTCCCGCTCGCTCATGTAAATCATCCACATTTTGAGTGATTATATGAACTTCATAAAATTCTTCCAATTCAACCAAAGCTAAGTGTGCTGCATTAGGCTCTGCAGCTTGAGCATTACGACGTCGTTCATTATAAAACTCTAATACTTTTGCGCGGTTTATCTTTAAGGCTTCGGGCGTACAAACTTCTTCTACTTTATGCCCTGCCCACAAACCATCTTCTGCTCTAAAAGTTGGAATACCACTTTCGGCACTAATGCCAGCACCGGTTAATACTACGCAAATTGGTTTTGTCATATTTTCTCCATTATCAATTCGTAACAATATAAATTGTCTTTACTATCCTAATTCAAGGAGTAAAACTAAACTTATTTTAGCTCATTTATCTATTAAACTTAGTTAAGTTTTTATGGTAGCTAACTTAATTTATTAATCATTATTTTTTTGTAAAAATCTCCAATTATACCCATGTGGAAAGTTTTTATGAGTAAATATTGAATAATCCTCTATATTCAAACCTAACTCTAAATATTTTAAATTATTCAATGAAAGTAATGGATGATAATTTTTTATTGAATTTCCATCTAAGTTGAGACAGACCAAATTAGTTAATCTAGATATATAACTTATATTATTGATATTACAATCTGAAACATTAAGATCTTTTAATTTTGTTAACTTTTTAAGTTTTTTTATTTCAATTTCATCAAGTGCATTACCAGATAAATTTAGTGCTTGTAATTCTTTCATTTTTTCTAAAAATGAGATATTTTGAATATTTTGATTTACTAAATCTAAATCTTTTAAATAAACTTTATCTATTAATACTGACAAATCATTAATTGTTTTAGAGTTTCTATAACCGCCTAGACTCAGATACTCTATTCTTAGAACATTTATTAATGGTGATATATCATCAATTGGATTATCATATAAATCAAGTTCAATTAAATTAACTTGATTTCTTAATGGTTCTATATTGGTTATTCCACAATTTTGAAGATAAACATATTTCAAACTATTTAATTTTCTTAAAGATGATAAAGACTTTATATTACAACAAGTTGCATTAATCCATTCCAAATGCTTACAATACTCCAAACCCTTAATACTGTCTAAATTAGAGTATTCAAATGAAATTTTTTTTAAATTTTTACAAAATCTTACTGAGTAAAAATTTTTTATTTTATTAGTATTATCATCAAATCTAAGAAATTCTAATTTAGTTAATGACTTAAGAAAATCAAAATCTAAATAGCCATCAACATTACATTGGCTAACATCTAAACTTTTTAAATTGTTAAATTTCTTTAATAAATGAAGATCTTTAAATATATTACCTTCAAGATTAAGACTTTCTAAATTAGATGCAATAGGTATAATAGGTTTTATACTTGGCTCCCAGATATGTCCTATATTTAGATGTTTTAGATTTTTTAATTTATATAAACAATTAAAATCAAAATTATAACAGAAACTGACATCCAGTTCATTTATCTGATTTAAATTACTAATAACTTTATTAAAGCTACGATCTACTCTACTGCCAGATATAGATAGAGATTTCAAATTAGTAATATATTTCAGATTTTTTAAATCATCAATCTTTGGTGATTTTATTTTTATTTTCTTTAAATTAATTAGCTTATCTATTTTGAAATTTATTTCATAAGCATTTAATTCCTCTAATCTAGTTAAACTTTCAATTTCTCTTATATTACTAATTTTACAATAACCTAAAGTTAATTTCTTTATATTTTTTAATCGTTCAAAAGGAAATAATTTAAAGCTATGTGATTCTATATATAACTCTTCTATTTGCTCTAGAAGTGGTAACCAATTTTCAGGAATTGAATTAAATTTATAGAAATCAATATCTTGTATTATCAATGATTTCAGATTCTTCAATTTTTCTATGTAGTCAAATTTCTCAATAAAATCCTGATGTGTTCGGCTATAACTAAGAATATCGTAGTTTCCCACAATATTTGCATATAAAATCTTTTTCAAAAATTTATCTGATTTTTCCCAAACATCACGTAATTCTTGTTCTTTTTTATTCATGTAAAACCTCTTTTTTTATTTTTTCTTTACAAGAATAATAATTAAACATACGACATTTTATGTCGCTATAAAATATAAGTAATAAAAAATCCCTTTCATTTTTATGAAAGGGATTTCAAACTACGCATTTATTATCACATATAACATTAATTATTATCTATTTTTTTAATTAATGATTCTATTGCATTCTTATGATCTTCTTCTATTTTTCCTTGAGGGTGAGCACTATGAATATAATAAACACCATTTAATTCATACAGAATTGAAGATGTATTACCCCATTTTTCTTCTGAAATATATTTTCCACTAGGTAGATCTAAAATATCCCAATCAGATGTAAAAAGGATTACAACTTTAGGTTTTAAAATATCGATTTCTGTTAATAATATTTTTTTACAAATATCTTTCTGTTTATAAAATTCAGCATTATTTGGATTTCCTTTATCTGCTGGCGCTACTTTACATAAATTGGACCATGCTATATATTTATACCAATTTTGAGGAAAATAACTGTGAGCAATATTTTCAGTAACTCTCCAAAAAGCAGATTTTGAAGTGTTGTACTCGCTATCATTTCCCTTTTGATCTTCAACCCATTTTAAGGGATCTTCTGATTCATTAGTAAAATCAGCAAATAATTCTTCTGCACTAGAAGAAATCCCCCAGCCATTTGTTGCTTTTCCAACAAAAAGCAATCCGTGATTTTCTTTCCATTCACTACCAATTTGTACATAAAAAGGTGATAGATGCTCTTTAAATGCCTCATTCCCAAATTCCATGTACAGTTCATCATATAAGGGAAGTAACTTTTCTTTAAGTTTTATTTTTAATGCAGGATGCATACTATGTTCTCCGTATTTGTTTGGTTAATGGATTTTTTTCGATTAGAATTATACTAATAAATATAAATTACACAAGATATAGACATAGGATTTTTATCTAATAAATCTTTATATTTACCAGTAACATAAACCTCTTCACCTTGCTTTAAATTAAATTCATAACAATATATCTTGTCATTAAATTTTATTGATGTTTTTTCATCTTCTATTTTCTTGTTTATTATTACTGGAAGGTTTTTAAAATAAGAATTAAATTCAATGCTATGACTATTAGTAAAAATCTTAGTATAACCAGTTTCTTTTTTCACTAATACAATAGAAAAAATATCTGATTGACAAAAATTAGTATCTCTTATTAATTTATTTATTTTTTTATCTAAATAGTTTAAAGTTTTCTGGGTTAATTCTGTTTCTTTATAAACAGAATTCATTATGTAATTCATTGAATTAGTTGCATAATAATTATTTAGGTTGATAAGATCAACTGCATTACTAACAAAATCATATAAATCATTTATTCTAACATCTATTTTACTTTTGCTAATTTTTTCAGCATATATCTCATAATCAAATAAAATATAAATATCGCCGTAACATACTAATGTAAATAATACATTAACTAGATCGCCTATAACTTCCTCATCTTTATAATCTATAATATCTTCTAAGATTTTTTCTAAAGAAGAAGATTTATTTTTTGGAAAACTACTTCCAAATAAAATATTTTTTATATAATCAAAAAAATTTGAAAACATTTTATATTCAATAAACGTCTTTACTTCTTCTATATCTATATAATGATGATAAATTGGCGCAACTTGAGTTATTGGTTGACCAATATTAGAAAAGCATGGACGTTCATAATTTATATAAAATCCATCTCCACGGCTAATTAACTGAAAATCTCCCATATGTTTACCTTGAATTAATTTATGCTCTAACTCTCAAGATTTCATCAACCTGTCTATCTCTCTTTGCAATACCTGATGGAAAATTTACCATCACATTATCCATATCAATGTACACAATCTGTTTCATTTGAATGTCCTCTCTTCAGATAGATTTATCATAAAGCACAAAGCGACAATTTATGTCGTTATACTGTTTCTTCTAAATATATACGCTCAATTTCTTGATAATTTTCACCAAAGTGAGCTATCCACCACTCCAGCATTTGGCTTTCGATCACTGTTGCTGAAATTTCATAATCATCCCCAAAATCTTTTACTGTTTGATCGGTTGATAATGGTGTTTCTGTTAAAAAGCCACCAATATCTTTATTAATGCAGAAAGTTAATCGAATTTTTCGACCATAGGTAAAACCAAACTTTTGGCTTCCTACATAAGATTTCAAATTAAAATCAGGGCGTTCAAATATCATTGTACTCACTGTTACCTTAATCAAACGATGCAAAGCCAAGTGTAAAATATCGCCATTCTCATATTGTGCGACTAAATAGCTACTTGGCCCTTGTTGTACCAAAGCCAATGGCTTGACCTGAGCCTTATGTTCTTTACCGTGGATACTTCGATAATGCACCTGTAAAAATCGATTTTGATAAAGTGCGGTACTAATTTGAGAAAAAATTTCTGGATTGATTTTGGCAGGTAATAACGGCTGACTAGTTGGCGCAATAGCAACTTTATTAAGCCATTCTGCCCCTGATTTTTTATGGCTGTCATAAACTAAATTATATTCGGCCTGTTGAAAGAACGCTTCCATTGAGCTCATAATGCTAGAAGGCAAAATGCCATTGAGATATTGTTTAGCAAGCATAAGCACAAGTGATTGCTGTTCATTTAAAATTGGTAAATCCAAGCCTTTAGCATTTGATTTCCATCGGTAGCCATAAGGTTTATCACGCATATCACGCTCAATTTCAAACTGTTGAGACAAATTTTCTAGCTGGCGTTGAATTGAACGAATATCACGTTGAACACCAATATCAGCAAGTTTTTGTAAGATTTCTTCTGCGGTAATAAAACGTGTTTTTGGAATAAGACGTAAAATTTCAAGTTGAATTTGAAGTGCGGTTAAGTTTGAGGACATTTTATCTCCCAAATTTGAAAAAAATCATTATAAAAAATGCTGGAAAATTCCAGCATTATACTTTTTAAATCCGTCTGACTTGCCAGAAGGCTTTCGACCAATAAGGGTTATTCATTGAAGAATAGACGACGCCCCCTCTGGTGGAAGCATGAAGGAATTTATCTTCTTTTACATAAATTCCCACATGATAGCCATTAGGACCTCTACCGGTTTTAAAGAAAATTAAATCACCCGTTTGAATATCTTCTTTGCGTACATGTTTACCATAATTAGCTTGTTCAGTTGTACTTCTTGGCAAACGAAGATTAAAACGATCAAAGAAAGTTTTCTGCACAAAACCGGAACAATCTACGCCACGACGTGAAACACCACCGAGCACATAAGGTGTACCCGCCCATTCATGTTGTTGTTCGCTCAACATGGCTATGGCCATAATAGGATCACCGATTTGACCTTTATAGTTCATCGCATAATCATCGTTTTGAAAGCTGGAACAAGCGAATAAAAACAGCGAGGCAGTAGCGATTAAAAATGATTTATATACTTTCATACCTTTTCATATGAAAAGTGCGGTAGAAATTCACCGCACTTTTTGTTGCTTACTATTTAGTTTTTTCTACACGAGCACGTAACTTTTGCCCTGGTTTAAATGTTACCACTCGGCGAGCAGAAACTGCCACTACATCTCCAGTTTTAGGATTACGTCCTGGACGTGAAGCTTTATTACGTAATTCAAAGTTACCAAACCCTGATAATTTTACATCATGACCAGATTCAAGTGATACCCGGACTTCCTCAAAAAAGTTTTCTACAACTTTTTTTGCTTCATTTTTAGGTAACTGATATTTTTCAATTAAATTCTCAGTAATATCAATTTTAGTTATCGTAGCCATATTAATCCCTTAATTCAGCATTAAAGCGTTGTTTTACCTCCGCTAATACTGCTGAAATCACTGCATTAATTTCTTCATCTTCAAGTGTTTTTTCATTATCTTGGACAGTCAAGCTAATGGCTAAACTCTTATAGCCTTCAGCGACGCCCACACCTTGATATACATCGAACAAGTTCACTTGCACCAATTTTTCGCCGCCTGCTTGTTTACATGCTGCGATTAATTCCCCTGCTGGTACGCTATCCGCGACGACTAAAGCTAAATCACGACGGTTTGCTGGGAATTTAGAAATTTCTTTTGCTTGCACCACATTACGTGCCGCAATTGCATTCCAAAGAATTTCAAATACAAAAGTTTTGCCATTTAAGCCAAGTTTTTGACTAATAGATGGATGAATTGCACCAATAAAACCAATTTCTTGACCATCTAATTCAATAACAGCTGATTGGCCAGGGTGTAATGCATCAAATTGTTTTGCAACAAAACGAACTCTATTACCACCTTCTGTTAAAGAAAGTACTGATTCTAAATCACCTTTAAGATCAAAGAAATCAACAGACTCTGCTTTGCCTGCCCAATGTTCAGATTTTGCCGTTCCAGTAATCACCGCACTTAAAACAAATTCTTGACGCACGCCAAATTCAGCATTGGCATCTGGTACAAAACGTAATCCTGTTTCAAATAAACGAACACGAGATTGTTGGCGATTTTGGTTATAAAGCACCGCACCTAATAAACCACTCATTAAAGACACGCGCATTGCTGACATTTCCACAGAAATTGGGTTTGGCAATACAAGTGCTTCTTGATGTGGATGTAATAAACTTTGAATTTTTGGATCTACAAAGCTATAAGTAATGGCTTCTTGGTAATCAGCATCCACAAGTGCAGTCTTAATTCGAGCTAAATCTAAATCAGATTCTTTATGCTCACGCATGCGGAGATGCGCTAATGGCGCATTGTTTGGAATGCTGTTATAACCATAAATACGCGCCACTTCCTCAATTAAATCTTCTTCGATTTCAATATCAAAACGCCAGCTTGCAGAAGTTACCGTCCAAATATCATTTGCATAAGTAACATCGAAACCAAGACGATGGAAAATTTCTGTTACGCTTTCTGTTTCAATATGATGACCTAAAAGTGCATCTAATTTACTACGGCGAAGTTGAACGGTATTGACTTTAGGAAGATGAGCTTCACTGCTTGCTTCACAAATCTCACCCGCTTCACCACCACAGATTTCAAGCAATAATGCGGTTGCGCGTTCCATTGCTTTACGTGCTAATTCAAAATCCACACCACGTTCAAAACGGTGTGATGCATCCGTATGTAAACCATATTGTCTTGCACGGCCAGCAATCGCTAATGGAGCGAAAAATGCGGATTCTAAAATCACATCTTTCGTTTCGCTATTCACGCCACTGGCTGCACCACCAAAGATTCCTGCCATTGCTAAAGGACCATTTTGGTCGGCAATTAATAAAGTATTTGATTGAAGTTTTGCTGTTGAGCCATCTAATAATACTAATTCTTCACCTTCTTTTGCGAATCGAACTTGAACAGGTTGCGCAACTTTAGCCGCATCAAACGCATGCATTGGCTGACCAAGCTCAAGCAAAATATAGTTAGTAATATCAACAATCGGATCAATAGAACGAATACCACAACGGCGCAATTTTTCTTGCATCCACATTGGCGATTCAGCCTTCACATTAACGTTTTTCACCGCACGCAATAAATAACGCGGGCAGGCTTCTGGTGCTTGTAAATCAATTTGAACTTTATCAGAAATTGTTGCGGGAACCGCTTCAAAGTGCGGTTGATTTACTGGCTGTTTATTTACCACACCAATTTCACGCGCAATACCCGCAATGCTCAAACAATCCGCACGATTTGGCGTTAAGCTAATTTCGATGGCATTATCGTTTAAACCTAAATATTCACGTAAATCTGTACCGATTGGTGCATCAACTGGCAGCTCAATAATACCGTCTGCTTCAACATCAATACCTAATTCAGAAAATGAACAAAGCATTCCTTCTGATGGTTGACCGCGTAATTTCGTTTTCTTAATTTTGAAATCGCCCGGTAATACCGCACCTTCTGTTGCACAAGCGACTTTTAAGCCTTGACGACAATTTGGTGCGCCACACACGATATCCAATAAACGATCACCACCTACGTTCACTTTAGTTACACGTAATTTATCTGCATCTGGATGTTGTGCACATTCCACTACTTCACCAACAACGACACCATTAAATTTACCCGCAACGGTTTCCACGCCATCTACTTCTAAGCCAAGCATGGTAATTTGCTCGCATAATTGCTCGGTGGACACCGCAGGGTTCACCCATTCTCTTACCCACTGTTCACTAAATTTCATTTGTTGTTATCCTTTTAATTCAAATCCGAGAAATTACTTAAATTGTTTTAAGAAACGTAAGTCGTTTTCAAAGAACGAACGTAAATCTGTTACGTTATAACGTAACATTGTTAAACGCTCAACGCCCATTCCCACGGCAAAACCAGAATATTCATTCGGATCAATACCAACGTTACGCAACACATTTGGGTGCACCATACCGCAGCCCAACACCTCTAACCATTTACCGTTTTTCCCCATCACATCCACTTCGGCTGAAGGTTCTGTAAACGGGAAATAAGATGGACGGAAACGTACTTGTAAATCTTCTTCAAAGAAAGCGCGTAAGAAATCGTGCAATAAACCTTTCAATTCTGTGAAATTTGCTTTTTTATCCACATAAAGTAGTTCAATTTGATGGAACATTGGCGTATGCGTTTGATCGTAGTCATTACGATATACACGTCCTGGAGCCATAATGCGAATTGGTGGCTGCATTTTTTCCATAGTACGAATTTGCACGCCAGAAGTTTGAGTGCGGAGTAATAATTCTGGATTAAACCAGAAAGTATCGTGATCGGCACGTGCTGGGTGATGTTTAGGAATATTTAAAGCATCAAAGTTGTAATAATCACTTTCAATTTCAGGGCCATTTTCAACTGAAAAGCCAAGTTCTGAGAAAAATTTTGTTACGCGATTAATCGTCATAGTGACTGGGTGTAAGCCACCTGTTTCAACTTTGCGACCAGGTAAACTGACATCAACACGTTCTTTTTCTAATTTTGCGTTAAGTTCAGCCTGTTCCCACTCCGTTTTTTTTGCATTTAAAAATTCTAACGCAGCTTGTTTTGCTTCGTTAATTTTTGCACCCATAGCCGGACGTTCTTCTGCTGACACATTACGCAATTCTTGCATTAATTGAGTAAAATGCCCTTTCTTACCAAAATATTCGACACGGATTTCATCCAAAGCCGTTAAACTTTTATCCTGAATGGATTCAATCGCTAATTTCGCTTTCTCAACAAGCTCGTTCAGATGTTGCATAGTTTCCCCTGCTTCTCTTTTCTCTATAAAATAAAAAACCGAGTAATGATAATACCAAGTACTTAAAAAGTAAAAGAATAATACGAAAAATCATTGGTTTATCAGATGATAATATTTAAAGTATTTAAATGTTGACTCAAACTCTAAAAACAAAAATTGTGATCATCTTCTCATTTTTAATGTAAAACCAAGTTATATAGTAGGATTTTCATTAACTTAAGCGTATGATAAGCGTTATCATTCTCAAAATTAAGGGGTTTATATGAATGATCCACAAAAACGATATAACACTGCTACTTTATTATTTTTATCTTTAATCGGAATCCTCCCATCTCTTAGCCAAGCTGAGTCGATACGTCAATTAGACACAATTAATGTTAATGCTTCATCAGATGATATAGCATTAAAAGGAAAAGATTCCATTTATAGCAAAAACAACGTAACAGAATATAAAAGCAAAAAAGAAATTGAAACTTATCATTCTCAATCTGTATCTGATTTATTAAGTGGTATTACAGGCGTCTATAGTGGCGATGCGCGTAATGGCGGTGCGATTGATCCAATCATTCGAAGTTCTTGGGGGCAAGGGCGAATTCCTGTATTAGTTGATGATACTGAACAAGCGATTACCGTTTGGCGTGGTTATTCTGGAGTAAGCAATCGTAACTATCTTGATCCATTTTTAGTGAGTGAAGTGAATGTGGAAAAAGGCCCAAATTTAGACCGCACTTTGCGCTCTGGGGCGGCAGGCACGATTCGTATGTCGACGCTAAATCCTAATGAGATCATTAAGCCTGGCAAAAAATGGGGTATTGAACTTAAAACGGAGACAGCCAACAATTCCATTAAGGCTCATCCTTATGAAGGTGTACCTATTGGTCAGGATTATCGACTTGTTTCACCAGACGGGCGTGCAGAATTAGCTGAATGGGCGTTGTATTTTAAAGATGATGATCGGATTAGCCCAAGAAAAAAAGGCAGAAACAAACCTTTACACGATAATGCCGTACGTTTGGCGTTAGCCGCAAAAGATGATGGTTATGAAGTCTTAGGGGCGTATGCTTATCGCAACAAAGGCAATTATTTTGCTGGTAAACGGGGAGGGAAAAAATACGGTGAAGGAACAACTGGCCCGCTTGATTTAGATAAAAACTCCGATGACCCTTATATTCCACTCATTGCTCGAATTTATAAACCGGGTGAAGAAGTACCAAATACATCTTATGAAAGCCGATCTTGGTTATTAAAGGGGAAACTCCACTTTAATAAATATGCTTCACTTTCTGCGAACTTCCGAGACACGCAAATAAATTACGGCGACATTATGCCTTCCCGACTTGGCTATAACTATGCTGCGCGTAATACCGTCACACAATGGCCACTAGCAGATGTAAAACAAAAAACAGGTAATGTTGAGTTTTCCTATAACCCGCCGGATAACAAATGGCTTGATTTAAAAATAGGTGTATGGGCAGTAAAAAATGATACGGCAACTAATACATCGGGCGGCTCACCGGGTGATGTACTTTTTAGTGATTATAATACTCAACTGATTGGTACTTTATCTCAATTTGATCTCGCAAATGAGTTTGGTGATAAAGCCTATGAATTAGATCAAGTGAAAGATCCCGTTGAATATAAACGTATAAAAGATCGTTTTTACGAAATTTTTAATAGCAAAATAAAGGAATATATGAAAAATCCTAAATTTAAAAATATTGATGGGATTTTTAATACTCAACCCGCGCAAGTGCAATTTGCCCGTGATAATCATATGGGAATAACCTTTAGCAATGTCACGGAACTAAGTCCAAAACTTCGTTTAAGTGTCATGACAAATTATCGTCGTGAAACTTTAGACAGTACCAATGTTTATGAACTTTGGGATAAATATCAACTTACTGCATTTAATCAATACGAGACTGATGCTAAAATAGAAGGGGAAAATTATACCTGTGTGGAAGGCGATATACATGGTATTTGCCGAGTATCAAACACTGCTCGTTCAGGAAATCGAAAAGGCAACCGAAATGAATTTAATGCAGGCTTCAAATTTGAATATTCACCAACCGATTGGTTATTACTGACTGCTGGGATGAAATATACCCATTACAAATCTAAAGATCGCGGTTTGCAGGAAAAAATTGCACACTTAAAACAGGAAGAGGTATTAACCGAATCACGTATTCCATTTACAGTAAGAAAATTGAAGCAAGTCGCCCCTAAAATAACACAAGACTATATAAATTTTGAAAGGAAAAATGATTTAATAATTTCACTTCAGGAAAAATTTAAAGAATTATATCCAATACCTGCTGATGATTCACCAGAATTACAAAAATGGCTTGATGATCGTGATGAGTATGTTGTTTCACATGGCGGGACTCCAACCACAGATGAGGAATATGATAGTTGGTCACAGCTCAGTGGTGATAAAGGTGAATGGGATCAATCTGCAACGCAGACCATTTATTGGGAACGAGACGAATATGGTAATTTTTCTGTTGAGCATTTTCCGCTTACGGATGGACGCATTACAAAAGAAATGTTAGAAAAAAAAGTAATCCATCCACAAACTGGGAAAGAAGATTATTTATATGACATTAGTACTGATTTTTCCGGTTCGCCAGAAAAAACACCAGTAACCAAAGAACAGTGGGAAAAAATGAAAAAGGCGGAGCGTAAAGATCACGCTTGGGCACCTTCCTTTAGTGCTACCGCATTTTTAAGTGATAACGCCAGAATTTATGTGCGCTATGATGAAACCAAACGTATGCCGAGTATTTTTGAAGATACCATTGGCTATTCCATTGATATTCTCACGCCGCTCTATAAACGTAAACCGGAACACAGCAAAAATATTGAAGTGGGATATGTGCATGATTTACGTGGTTTCTTCCCAAGTTTACGCCGTGCGGATATTCGACTAAATTGGTACAAAAATACCACGAAAAATATTTTTGACCGTGATATTAATTATGAGATGAAGCAGTTTGATAAACGGATTTTAGAAGGTGTAGAATTATCCGCTCGTTATGATCAAGGTCGAATCTTCGGTGATATCGGTATTAGCTACAACATCAAAAATAAATTCTGCGATAAAAGTTCAGCAATTCGAGATGTTGGTGGTATAGGTGATATACATACATTTGAAGCCTATCCTGAATGCGTTAATGGTGGTAATGAAAACGGCTACTTAAAAAATGCCATTTTGCCGAAATACAGCATTACCTCAAATCTCGGTGTACGTTTCTTAGATGAGCGATTAGAAGTTGGCACCCGTATGGTATATCACACTAATGTGAAAGAAACTCGTAACAAATCTTTACGTGATGCAGGCTGGTTTGCCAATAGCAATAACAACCCACGTTGGCAGCCAGTGTTCTTGGTTGATGCGTATATGAACTACAAAGTGAATGAGAATCTTGCGCTGTCATTGTCTGCGACAAACTTAACTGATCGTTATTATCTTGATCCAATGACTCGTTCATCTATGCCAGCGCCAGGAAGAACCATTAAATTTGGTTTAACAAGTACATTCTAACCATATATGGTTTATCATACTAAAAATGGAATAACGTTATCGCTATTCCATTTTTTCTTATTACCAACAAAATCGTTCATTCACAAAATTTTCTGACCGCTCTTTTTGCCATTTTTCTTTATTGTTTGGATTGGCAAAAAAATGTGCTTGTTCCTGTAAACGTTGAACTAATTTTTCTTCTGCTTCTTTTAACGCTTTTCTACGATCTGCAAATTTTGCGGACAATGTTGGTAAGAAAATAACTTCATAAGGATGCGTAATTGTCCATTTCACCGCATTTTCGGCGGCACGACTTTGTTTATCAAAATTGCAAAACGCATAAGCATTAATAAACTGCCCTACAACATGGCTGAACCCTGTATTATCCTGCACCGTTTGTTTTGGTAAATCCAACACATAAAGTGCGGTAATCAAACGGTTTTGTCCACGATAAAACCAAGTAACAGCTTCATCTCTTAATCCAAAATCGTACGCCCGCGCGGCTAACGTGAACATCGTCATTGGTGAAATGCGAGCCGGATTTTCTTCTACAAATTTCACCGCACTTTCATAACCTTTTATCGTATTTTCACGTAGCATAGGATCGATTTCTTTATGTACAAATACATTTTCTGCTTTTCCATTTTCAGCAGAATAATAAGGTTTAATATAAACATCCACCGTCTTCACTGGTTCTTTGCTAATAGAACTACAAGCCGTAATAAAAAGTGCGGTTATAAAACACAGTATTTTTAACATATGGATTTTCCTTATATAATGCCCAGCAAATTTCACTGCATTGTTATTATGAAAATTCATCTAATCTACAGTAAAACCACATTAGAATTCAATAATGAAACAAGTTTACTCGATCATCTCGAGAAAAATAATATTCATCATGAATATCAATGCCGTAGTGGCTATTGTGGTTCTTGTCGTGTGAAGATCAAAAAAGGCAAGGTATCATATAAAGATACGCCCCTTGCCTTTATTCAACCTGATGAGATTTTATTATGCTGCTGTCACGTAGAAAGTGACATTGAAATTGATTTATAAATTATTTAAATCTAATACATCGGTCATATCAAATAAGCCATTCGCTTTATTTTCTAACCATTTACCAGCACGCACTGCACCATTAGCGAAAGTCATACGACTTGATGCTTTATGGGAAATCTCTACACGCTCGCCGATATCAGCAAACCACACCGTGTGTTCCCCCACCACATCCGAAGCGCGAATAGTTGAAAAACCAATTTCATCGCGTTTACGTTCGCCTGTGATTCCTTCTCGGCAGAAGACTCCGTGAGTTTTTAAATCGCGACCTAAGGTTTTTGCGATATGTTCGCCCATAGAAAGTGCGGTGCCAGATGGCGCATCAACTTTATGACGGTGATGTGCTTCGATCACTTCAATATCGCAATAATCGCCCATCACTTTTGCTGCTTTTTCTAAAAGCTTGAAGACTAAATTCACACCAACACTGAAATTTGATGCAAACACAATAGCAATTTTATCTGAAGCGGTTTTAATCGCCGCTTTACCATTTTCATCAAAACCAGTTGTACCGATCACCATTTTTTTATTATTCGCTACGCAAAATGCAATATGTTCAAGGGTGCCTTCTGGTCGAGTAAAATCGATTAATAAATCGAATTTATCTTTTTGGCTTTCAAGATCGTCTGAAACTGTTACACCAAGTTGACCAATTCCCGCCAATTCTCCCGCATCCGTCCCGACTAAAGATGATCCTTTGCGTTCAAACGCCGCACCTAGTTCTACACCCTCCGCAGAATGAACCGCTTGAATTAATTGACGCCCCATTCTTCCGCCAGCGCCGGCGATTGCAATTTTTAATGTCATTTTACTTCCTTTTTTATTAATGAATTATTTCGTTGATGCCATTATAAACAAGCACACAACCAAAAAATAAAAATACAATACCTGCCATATTATCAATATAACGACTGTATTGACTGTATAAACGCTTGGCAATATTACGTGAAAAAATCAATGAAATCACATAAAAATAACAAAATGTTTCAACCACAATTACCATAAAAGCCAAGATAATTTGCCACATTTCAGTGATATTTACTAAGACAAGCGACATCACGCTACTAAAATACACCACGACTTTTGCATTGGATAAATTCACTAAAAGCCCTTTCACAATTTCTTTTTTAATCGTGGTTTGCTGATTAAATTCAGTATCAGAGTGCGATTCAAATTGAGCGTGTTTTTTACTGCGAGCCATTAAAAAACCGAGATATGCTAAGTAACTACCGCCTAGCAACATAATAACGCCATGTAATGCAGGAATAGTAACGAATAACACCGCCAATCCCAACATAGAAAGCATTCCCCAAAAGGCGATGCCAAGCGTTATGCCTAAAATGCCACAAACTGTATTACGACGAGAGTTACTTGCCGCCATTCGGCTTACATAGAAGAAATCTGGCCCTGGTGTCATTAATCCAAATAAATGCACAATGATTAAATTTAGCATCACAACATCCAATACTGAATAGCAAATACGACAATCACCGCATAAATTGCCGCTAAAACATCATCGACCATAATGCCAAAACCACTTTCTAGTCTTTCGTCAAAATAACGAATTGGGAACGGTTTTAAAATATCGAAAAAGCGGAATAACGCAAAAGCAGTCAAAATCCATTGCCAAGATAATGACGGTATCGACGCTAATACAATAAATACACCGACAAATTCATCCCAAACGATAGAACCATGATCGTGAACCCCCATATCTGCAGTAGTTTTTTGACAAAGGTAGCAGCCGAGCAGAAAACAAAGTGCGGTAAAAATTAAAAAGGTTTTTACGTCTAGTAAAGAAAGTAAAATCACGCCTAAAATTGTTCCAGCCAAACTCCCCCAAGTACCGGGAGCAGGATGAATTAAGCCCGATCCAAAACCAACGGCAAGCAAATGAATAGGATTTAAAAGAGAGATTTTTTTAAGAGGATTATTTTCTGTCATTTTGATTCCTTAAAATGATCGAAACCACTTGAAAAAGTTATATTCACAGGTTTTCCATCCCATAAAAAACGGGTCGAAAAGTCACCGTACTTTTCAATGATTTTACCAATGCAAGTGCAAGGTATGTTCAATTTTTTCAAGCGTAATTCTAATTCATCTTTAGATTCGGGCGGTATGGTAAAACAAAGTTCATAATCTTCTCCACCACTTAAGGCAAATTGTTCCGCTTGAGTGCGATCATATTTATGCAAAATCGCGGATGAAAGAGGTAAAGCAGAAAGTTCAACTTCTGCGCCACATTGACTTCGTTCAAGAATATGCCCTAAATCAGAGATTAACCCATCGGAAAGATCAATGGCAGCATGAGCAATATCAATTAACGCCTGTCCAAGTTCTATTCTAGGTGTGGGTCTAAGATGACGTTGTTGCAGAAAAACATCATCAGAATCAACCGCACTTTTGCTCGATAAAATTTGCGTTAAACCCGCCGCACTATCGCCTAATGTGCCTGAAACATAAATTAAATCACCAACTTGCGCTTTATGCCGACAAATTCCTTTGCATTTTTCGACAAAACCTTGTGCCGTAATCGTAATAGATAAGTTGCCTTTTGTGGTATCACCACCAATTAATGTGACGTTGTATTGTTTTAACGTGTGCAATAAACTTTGACTAAATGCTGAAATCCAATTTTCATCTACATTTGGCAAAGTTAATGCCAGTGAAACCCATTTGGGCAGTGCCCCCATTGCAGCAAGATCACTTAAATTTGTTGCAACGGTCTTATAAGCTAAATCTTCAGGTGAAATACTTGGTAAAAAATGTGTATTTTCCACCATTGTATCAGTCGTAATGGCAAGCTGATAATTCTCTGGCACGGAAACCAGCGCACAATCGTCGCCAATAGATAATTGAACGGAATCATCAACTAATATTTGTTGCTGAAAATATCGTTTAATTAAACCAAATTCACTCATTGCCATTTTTCCCCTATCTTATAAAAGAAAAGGCACGCGTTAGAAACGCGCGCCATTTTCAGTTTAAAAGGATTATTTACGCCCTAATGCGGGTGCGATTTTATCAAGTACGCCATTGATATATTTATGGCTTTCATCTGCACCGAATACTTTTGCCACTTCAATCGCTTCATTGATAACCACTTTATATGGCACATCTAATTCAAAGCGTAATTCATAAACGGCCAAACGCAAAATTGCAGTTTCAATAGGATCAAGCTCATCAAAAGCGCGGTCAATATAAGGCGAAATTGAAAAATCAACGGTTTCAATATTTTCTACTGTTTGACGAAATAATTTACGGAAGTAAGGTTTATCGACCCCATCCATATCTTGATCTAACTCAAAGGCTAATTCAACTTGCTCTGCAGTATTGCCAGATACCGCCCAAGAATACAAGGCTTGAACAGTACATTCACGCGCACGACGACGAGCAGAAGGCTTTTTCACTTGTTTTTGTTCTGTCATGATTTATGCCGCATCAATTTGTTGAATAAGATTAACCATTTCAAGTGCGGTTAAGGCTGCTTCTGCACCTTTATTTCCTGCTTTAGTACCAGCACGTTCAATTGCTTGTTCAATATTTTCTGTGGTTAATACACCAAAAGCGACGGGGATTTCAGCATCCATTGCAACTTTTCCTAAACCGCTGCTTGCTTCGCCTGCTACATATTCAAAGTGCGCAGTACCACCACGGATAACTGTACCTAATGCCACAATCGCATCAAATTTTTTACTTTCAGCTAAACGACGAGCAACTAATGGCAACTCATACGCACCTGGAGCACGCACGATAGTGATATTTTCATCTTTCACTTGGCCGATACGTTTTAATGCATCAATTGCGCCTTCTAATAAACTTTCATTAATAAAACTGTTAAAACGAGCAATTGCTACTGCAACTTTTGCATTAGGTGCTGCGACTGAGCCTTCTAAAACTTTCATATTTTTTCCTATTAAAAAATCGCTATCGTTAATTTGGTAGAGAATTCTAGCATAAAAAAACTTTTTTAAAACCAACCACACTTTTTTATTTTCATTTTAGTGAATTTAGCATAGCATAGACGTTGTTATCATTTTCATCTATTAAAAGGAGCAATTATGAAATTACGCACTATTGCATTAAGCCTAGCAGTATTATGTGCTAGCTCAACGAGCTTTGCTGGAATGGTTTCAACGTCATCTAATCTTGAGTTTTTAGCCATTGATGGACAAAAAGCATCAAAAGCATTATTAAAAGAAACAAAATCGTTTAACATCAATGATACTGAAACACATCAAGTGGTTGTTCGTTTAGGTGATATTATTGGTTCAGGTTCTAATCAATCTTTATTTGAATCTAGTCCTATCATTGTTACATTCAAAGGTTCCCCAGAAGATATTACTATCTCTGCACCTTCAATCCGTAGCCGCTCCGAAGGTGAAAAATTTAATAGTACACCAACAATTAATATTACTAGCAAATCAGGTAATACTATTGCAGCGAAAGTGGATGTTTTAAAACAAGAGGGTTTATTCCCTAGTGCAAACGTGGTAAACGATCTTTCTACATATAATGCCTCAGGTGCAACCGCATCTGTTGCAGCATTTTCGACTGCAGCAATACCAACCACAATGCCAGTTGCTTCTGCAAGCAATGCTAAAATAAACAAAGGGAAAGTTGTTGTTCAAGGTGAGAATGTTGCAGAACAGCAACTTCAATACTGGTTCCAACAAGCAGATAAGGAAACTCAAATACGTTTCTTAAACTGGGCAAAATCCCACAAGTAACGCATTATCTCGTTCAAAAAGCTTTGATGTTTGAGTACGCTTATATAGATAATAAAAGTGAGCCTTGCTGCTCACTTTTTCTATTGTAATAAGGATGAATAATGAACAACTGGTTAAATGCTAAAGTGATTGCTGCCATTCCTATTTTTATTGCTGTAAATATTGCCGCAATTAGCGTATGGGCATTTAATATATCTCAACAGTCTATGCCTTTAATTCTAGGTATTATTGCAGGAGGATTAGTTGATTTAGACAATCGTTTAACTGGGCGTTTAAAAAATGTCTTTTATACATTGATAGCTTTCTCTATTTCATCCTTTATTGTCCAATTAAATATCGGCAAGCCAATACAATATATTGCCTTGATGACTGCGCTTACATTTATTTTTACTATGATAGGTGCTGTTGGGCAACGCTATAGTACCATTGCATTTGGTACACTAGTTGTGGCACTTTATACTACACTAACCTATACACCTGAAATACATGAATGGTTTATCAACCCTGTCATGATTCTATGCGGTACGCTACTTTATAGTGTAATAACACTCATTGTCTATTTATTCTTTCCAAATCGTCCCGTACAAGAAAGTGTTGCTAAAGCTTTCTGTGCGCTAGGTGATTACTTAGATGCCAAATCTTATTTTTTTGATCCCGATGAAATAAATGAAATAGAAAAAAAACATCTTAATTTCGCTATGAAAAATGCAAATGTAGTTTCTGCATTTAATATTGTTCGTACAGCACTATTCTATCGTATTCGTGGTCAACATCGACATCCTCGCACACAACGAATGCTCCGCTATTATTTTGCTGCGCAAGATATCCATGAACGTGTAAATTCTACTCATTTTGATTATCAGCAAATTACTGAAAAACTAAAAAATACAGACTTAATTTTTCGTATTCAGCGCTTACTAGAATTACAAGCACAATCTTGCCGAGAAGTAACAACGAGTTTACGCCAAAATAAAAACTATCAATTCAATGAACGGGTTGAGCGCGCACTATCGGGGACATTGCACTCATTCCAGCTATATCGAGAACAACACATCCACGATAAAGATCAGCTTATTGAGATTCAGACCCTACTAGACAACTTGCAAAGTATTAACTGGCAACTTCGACAACTTACTCAAGAAACAGATGATGCTGATCATTTAGCAAGAATTCATACGGATCAAATTACTGGCTTAAAAAATATCTCTACTGCAATTTTTAGCCACTTTACCTTTGAATCTCAACTCTTTCGCCATGCAATACGTTTATCGATAGTGGTTTTTTTATGCTGTGTCATCGTAGAGTTTTTCCAATTTAATCTTGGTTATTGGATTTTACTCACCGCTGTCTTTGTCTGCCAACCAAACTATTCTGCCACCAAAACACGTTTACGCCAGCGGATTATCGGCACTTTTCTTGGCGTGGTGATAGGATCGCTTTTACCCTATTTTAATCCAACCTTAGAACTTAAGCTGGGTCTTGTAGTCCTTACTAGTACACTATTTTTCTTCTTTCGCAGTAATAATTACAGCTTCTCTACCTTTTTTATCACATTACAGGTCTTGTTAAGCTTTGATGTTATGGGTTTTAATACTTCAGCTGCACTCATGCCTCGTTTACTTGATACATTACTAGGTTCGGCTATCTCATGGTTTGCTGTTTCTTATTTATGGCCTGATTGGAAATATTTACAATTAGATAAAGTTAGCCATAAAGCGGTTCAAAGTGATGCAACTTATCTTTTACATATTATTAGTCAACTACAATTTGGTAAAAGTGATGATCTAAAGTATCGCATTGCTCGTCGTAATGCACATCAATATGCAGCAGCACTTAGTACAACGCTTTCAAACATGAATAATGAACCTGAAAAATACAAAGCATTTTTACAACAAGGGTTTGATTTACTTAAACTGAATTATTCCTTATTAAGTTATATTTCTGCGCTAGGTTCCTATCGTGAAAAAATGAATACTCTACAACAAACTACACAATTTTTATCTGGTTTCTATCCTGTTGCCAAAAAAATTATTTATTCTCTTGAAAATATCGAAAAAATACCGCCAAGTATATTTGCTAAACTCCAAAAAAACATTGAAACCCACCTAAAGGAGTTAGAGAAACAGGAAATGACAGAACAAGATCGCACAGCATTTAGCTTGCCTTATCAGCAACTAAATTTAATCACACAATTATTGCCCGCTTTTTATAGTTATTTTCACAAAGAATACTGATAAATAGTAGGGTTATCGCATTTAAAAATACCTATTGTTCTTCAATTCATAAATAGCGATAATACTTCCCTACATAAAAGGGCAAATAAAAATGACAAATTATATTTTATTGATTATCGGTACTGCATTAATTAACAACTTTGTACTTGTAAAGTTCTTAGGACTATGCCCGTTTATGGGGGTATCAAAGAAAATTGAAACCGCAGTAGGTATGGGACTAGCAACAATGTTTGTATTAACCGTCGCCTCCCTTTGCGCATATTTAGTTGATCATTATATTCTTGTTCCCTTGAATGCTACTTTTTTGCGTACATTAGTATTTATTTTGGTTATTGCCGTAGTTGTACAATTTACCGAAATGGTGATAAATAAAACTAGCCCAACACTATATCGTTTACTTGGAATTTTCTTGCCTTTGATAACCACAAACTGTGCAGTTCTCGGTGTCGCATTATTAAATGTAAATCTTGCTCATAATTTAACGGAATCTGTCGTTTATGGTTTTGGTGCATCTCTTGGATTTGCACTTGTATTAGTACTTTTTGCTGCGCTTCGTGAACGTCTTGTAGCGGCCGATGTACCTTTAACTTTCAAAGGTTCATCTATCGCACTTATTACAGCTGGGTTGATGTCTCTTGCTTTTATGGGATTCACAGGACTAGTGAAGTAATAAAATGATCTATCTTTTAATGGCTATTACCATTTTGATTTTATTTATTGGGTTCTCTCAGTATTTTTCAGGAAAAAGAAAGAAATAATGACCCTTCTATTCATCGTAATCACTTTACTCGCTTTAATTTTCGGTGCAATTTTGGGCTTTGCTTCACTTAAACTCAAAGTTGAAGCAGATCCTATTGTAGAAAAAATTGACTCTATTTTGCCACAAAGCCAATGTGGACAATGTGGTTATCCTGGCTGCAAACCATACGCTGAAGCGATTTGCAATGGAGATGACATAACAAAATGTATTCCCGGTGGTCAACCTACCATCGTAAAAATTGCAGAGATTTTAGGTGTTGATGTACCAGCAATGGACGGCGTAGAAGAACCTATCGAGAAAGTCGCTTTTATTGATGAAAATATGTGTATTGGCTGCACAAAATGCATCCAAGCTTGTCCTGTTGATGCCATTATTGGTACAAATAAATTCATGCATACGATTATTCCAGATCTCTGTACAGGTTGTGAACTTTGCGTAGCACCCTGCCCAACAGATTGTATATCAATGATTCCCGTGAAAAAAAATATCGATAATTGGGATTGGAAGTTTGATGCAAAATTAGTCATTCCAGTAATGAATGTAAATGGCACTGAAAAAAAATTGGTTGTGGGGGAATAAATGGCGGACGTATTATCTCGTTTCAACTCCGGTAAATTATGGGATTTCAAAGGTGGCATTCATCCGCCTGAAATGAAATCACAATCTAATTCACAACCATTACGTCATCACCCTTTAGTCACAGATTTTTATATTCCTCTTAAACAGCACGCAGGAACAACAGGTCACCTTTTAGTAAAGGAAGGCGATTACGTATTAAAAGGTCAACCTTTAACGCAAGGCGATGGCTTGCGTATGCTACCCGTTCATGCGCCAACTTCTGGCACAATTAAATCGATTAAATCTTATGTCGCTGCACATCCGTCTGGTCTTGATGAACCTACAATTTATTTGCAAGCGGATGGATTAGATCAATGGCTAGAGCGTAATCCTATTGATGATTTTTTAACACTAACGCCAGAACAACTTATTAACAAAATCTATCAAGCTGGCATAGCTGGCTTGGGCGGTGCAGTATTTCCGACTGCAGCTAAAATTCAATCAGCAGAGAAAAAAGTTAAACTCTTAATTATCAATGGTGCAGAATGTGAGCCTTATATTACTTGTGATGATCGTCTTATGCGTGAACGCGCCGATGAAATCATAGAAGGCATTCGTATTTTGCGTTATATCCTACGACCTGAAAACGTAGTCATTGCCATTGAAGATAACAAACCTGAAGCAATAGAGGCAATCCGCAAAGCGCTACAGGGAGCAAATGACATTAGCATTCGAGTGACTCCAACAAAATATCCTTCGGGTGCCGCAAAACAGCTTATTTATCTGCTTACAGGAATGGAAGTACCTAGTGGTGCACGTTCTTCTAGTATTGGCGTACTGATGCATAATGTTGGTACAGCCTTTGCAATTAAAAGAGCAGTGATAAATGACGAACCTTTAATTGAACGTGTCGTCACCCTTACAGGTGATAAAATTCCTGAAAAAGGTAATTATTGGGTCCGACTTGGTACACCAATTTCTCAAGTATTGACGCATGCGGGCTATCAATTTGATGAACGTTATCCAGTGTTTGCGGGTGGCCCGATGATGGGATTGGAACTTTCCAACCTCAATGCACCGGTGACAAAAATTGTCAACTGCTTGCTTGCACCAGACTATTTTGAATATGCAGAACCAGAGCCTGAACAAGCTTGTATTCGCTGTTCTAGCTGTTCTGATGCCTGCCCAGTCAACTTGATGCCACAGCAACTCTACTGGTTTGCTCGTAGTGAAGATCACAAAAAATCGGAGGAATACGCCCTCAAAGATTGTATTGAGTGCGGGATTTGCGCCTACGTATGCCCAAGCCATATTCCACTGATTCAATATTTCCGCCAAGAAAAAGCAAAAATTTGGCAAATCAAAGAAAAACAGAAAAAATCAGATGAAGCCAAAATTCGCTTTGAAGCGAAACAAGCGCGAATGGAACGCGAAGAACAAGAGCGTAAAGCACGTTCACAACGTGCAGCAGAAGCACGTCGAGAAGAATTAGCACAAACCAAAGGTGAAGATCCTGTTAAAGCCGCGCTAGAACGCTTAAAAGCGAAAAAAGCCAATGAAACAGAATCAATACAAGTTAAAACGATTACCTCAGAAAAAGGGGAAGTTTTACCTGATAATACTGATTTAATGGCACAACGTAAAGCTCGTCGTCTGGCTCGTCAGCAAGCGGAATCTCAAGTCGAAAACCAAGAACAACAAACTCAATCAACCGATGCGAAAAAAGCAGCGGTTGCAGCCGCACTTGCTCGAGCAAAAGCGAAAAAACTTGCACAAGCAAATGAAACCTCTGAATCAGTCTCAAATACTCAAACCATAGAAAGTGCGGTAGAAAAAACAGACGAAAATTCAGCCGCACTTGATCCGAAAAAAGCGGCGGTAGCTGCAGCAATTGCCCGTGCAAAAGCAAAAAAACTTGCACAAGCAAATGAAACCGCTGAATCAGTCTCAAATACTCAAACCGTAGAAAGTGCGGTAGAAAAAACAGACGAAAATTCAACCGCACTTGATCCGAAAAAAGCGGCGGTAGCTGCAGCGATTTCTCGTGCAAAAGCAAAAAAACTTGCTCAAGCAAATGAAACCTCTGAATCAGTCTCAAATACTCAAACCGTAGAAAGTGCGGTAGAAAAAACAGACGAAAATTCAACCGCACTAGATCCGAAAAAAGCGGCTGTAGCTGCGGCTATTGCTCGGGCAAAAGCAAAGAAATTGGCAAAAACACAAGCAACATTAGAAAATAATCAGGAATAAAATAATGTTTAAAATGGTTAGCTCTCCTCATACTCATTCGGGGAAACTCACAGCTCGTATTATGCTTTGGGTAATCTTGGCAATGATGCCAGCTTTTTTCACACAAATTTATTATTTTGGATTTGGCGTGGTGATTCAATCTGTATTAGCCATTGGTACAGCAATCATTGCGGAATTTATTGCAATAAAATTACGCGGCAAAAAGCCGTTAAATTATCTTTCAGATTTCAGCGTATCCCTGACTGCTTTAATTTTGGCGATGGCTATTCCACCTTATGCGCCTTATTGGATCATCATCATTGGAACACTCTGTGCAGTTTTATTAGGTAAACAGGTTTATGGTGGCTTAGGACAAAACCCATTCAATCCTGCGATGATTGGCTATGTAATTCTTTTAATTTCATTCCCATTACAAATGACAACTTGGATGCCACCAATTAATTTATTACAGGAACCACCGACTTTTTCAGATGCATTTTCATTAATATTTTCGGGTTTAACCACTGATGGATTTACGCTTTCACAACTTACACATAATATTGATGGCATCACCCAAGCAACTCCTTTGGATAGCGCAAAAATTTTCTATAAAAGTCACACTCAATTAAATGATTTTTATGAATTAATTAAACTGCCGATTTTTATGGGTAATGGAACCGACTTTGCTCAAGGCTGGTGGCAAGTCAACGTGGCTTTCTTAGTGGGCGGAATTTTCCTTATTTTAAAACGTGTCATTCATTGGCAAATTCCAGTGGCGATGCTCGTCACCTTTTTCTGTTTAGCCACTGCAACCGCTTTTACTGGCTTCACGCATTTAAGTGCGATTAGCCAACTCGTTAGTGGCGCAATGATGTTTGGCGCATTTTTTATTGCGACAGATCCTGTCACAGCTTCCATTACACCACGAGGAAAAATTATTTTTGGCGCATTAGTGGGGTTATTTGTCTATCTCATTCGCTATCACGGAAACTTTCCAGATGGTGTAGCATTCGCAATTTTATTAAGTAATATTTGCGTTCCACTTATCGATCATTACACGCGTCCTCGAGTATCTGGTTATCCAACAAAAGGAAAAAAATAATGGGCACAGTAAAAATCACATCGCGTTACGGGATATTGTTAGGCTTTGTCGCCCTACTCTGCACAGCCATTTCTGCAGGTATTTTTTTCCTAACAAAAGATAAAATTGACGCGGTGATGGCGGCACAACAACGAGAATTGCTTTTAGAAGTCATTCCACAAGATTATTTCAATAATAATTTGCTAGAAAGTGCGGTTATCCCTCAAGATAAAAATTTAGAGGGCATTCAGAAAATTTATTTTGCAAAAAAAGATGGAAATGTTTCTGCCTATGCCTATGAAACCACTGCACCGGATGGTTACTCTGGTGATATTCGTTTGCTTGTGGGATTAGATCCGAAAGGTGAAGTATTAGGTGTACGAGTAATCGAACACCATGAAACCCCAGGTTTAGGCGATAAAATTGAGCTCCGTATTTCCAACTGGATTCTAAATTTCACTCATCAATCGATTAATGAGCATAATTTGAGCGAATGGGCAGTAAAAAAAGATGGCGGAAAATTTGATCAATTTTCTGGAGCAACCATTACACCTCGCGCAGTGGTGAATCAAACTAAACGTTCAGCATTAATCATGCTAAATAACCAAGCCTTGTTACAACAGCTTTCAACACAAGTGAAATAATATGACAGATTTAACTGAAAAAAATACCGCACTTGAAGAAGAAAAAATAGAAAGTGCGGTTGAAAATCAACAAAAGCCCATGTGGAAAGAAATCTTTACTCAAGGAATTTGGAAAAATAATCCAGCAGTTGTTCAACTTCTCGGGCTTTGTCCGCTTTTAGCGGTGTCTAGCACGGCCACCAATGCACTGGGTTTAGGTTTAGCGACAATGCTTGTGCTCACTTGTACAAATACTGTTATTTCACTTTTCCGTAAATATATTCCGAATGAAATCCGCATTCCAATCTACGTGATGATTATTGCGACAACAGTAACTGTCGTTCAACTTTTAATGAATGCTTATACTTATACGCTTTATCAATCACTTGGGATTTTTATTCCACTCATCGTTACCAACTGTATTGTGATTGGTCGAGCAGAAGCATTCGCCTCAAAAAACAGCTTACTCCATTCCGTTTGGGATGGGTTTTCAATGGGATTAGGGATGGCGCTTAGCTTGACAGTACTTGGCGCATTGCGTGAAATCATTGGACAAGGTACGGTTTTTGATGGCATCGAAAATCTATTTGGCGAACAAGCGAAATTTTTAACGCTCAATATTTACCATACGGACAGTAGCTTTTTACTTTTTATTCTGCCACCAGGCGCATTTATAGGATTAGGCTTGCTCCTTGCAATAAAAAATCGAATTGATAAATAAGATGAATAAATTAAAAAGAATCGAAATATTAACCCGATTAAGAGATCAAAATCCCCATCCGACCACTGAATTACAGTATAATTCGCCCTTCGAATTATTAATTGCGGTAATTCTATCGGCACAAGCAACCGATAAAGGCGTGAATAAAGCGACAGAAAAACTATTCCCTGTTGCAAACACGCCACAAGCGATTTTAGATTTAGGATTAGATGGTTTAAAAAGCTATATTAAAACTATCGGGCTTTTTAATAGTAAAGCAGAAAATATTATCAAAACCTGCCGTGATTTAATTGAAAAGCACAACGGTGAAGTGCCCGAAAATCGCGAAGCCTTAGAGGCATTAGCGGGTGTGGGTAGAAAAACAGCCAATGTTGTACTAAATACGGCATTTGGCCATCCAACCATTGCGGTGGATACTCATATTTTCCGTGTATGCAATCGAACTAATTTTGCACCGGGTAAAGACGTTGTAAAAGTGGAAGAAAAACTGCTTAAAGTCGTACCTGATGAATTTAAAGTGGATGTTCACCATTGGTTAATTTTACACGGGCGCTACACTTGTATCGCACGTAAACCTCGTTGTGGCTCATGCATTATTGAAGATCTGTGTGAATATAAAGAAAAAATTGAGTTTTAATTTTTGCGGTAAAACACCCTAATTATTTACCGCACTTTTATTAAAAATAGGATAAAAAATGACAACAAATAATAAACAGCGACAAACTTGGTCGAGCCGACTCACTTATGTCATGACCGTCGCAGGCGCAACTGTCGGTTTCGGCGCTACTTGGCGCTTCCCTTACCTTGTAGGCGAAAATGGTGGCGGAGCCTACGTTCTACTTTTCTGTATCGCAATGATCGTAATCGGTATTCCGATGATTCTCGTTGAAAACGTGATCGGCCGCCGCTTACGTGTAAACTCCATTGATGCTTTTGGCGATAAAATTCTGGATAAAGGAAAAGGCATTTCCAAATATTGGAAAATCCTTGGCTACATGGGATTACTCGGTTCATTCGGTATTATGGCGTATTATATGGTGCTTGGTGGCTGGGTTATTTCTTATATCATCAGCCTAATTAGCGGTACCTTAGATATCTCAACCCCCATTACTAAAGATGTTGCCAAAGATTTCTATGAACTTCATATTGGCAATAGCCCTTATGAAATTATTCTATACACCTTCTTATTTGTTGTGGTGAATTACATTATTTTAGCTAAAGGGATCATTGGTGGAATCGAGCGTTCTGTAAAATATTTAATGCCATTGCTATTCATCTTCCTCATTGGAATGGTTATTCGTAACGTAACATTACCTGGCGCAATGGAAGGAATTACATTCTATTTAAAACCTGATTTCAGCAAAATTACGCCACAATTATTTATCTTCGTTTTAGGTCAGGTATTCTTCGCATTAAGCCTTGGTTTTGGCGTGTTAATTACGCTTTCCAGCTACTTAAATAAAGAAGAAAACTTAATCCATACTGCAGTTATTACAGGTTTCACCAACACAATTATTGCTGTACTTGCTGGCTTTATGATCTTCCCATCACTTTTCACCTTTGGGATTGAACCAAACGCAGGTCCAACTTTAGTATTCCAAAGTTTACCAATCGTATTTTCTCACTTATGGGCGGGTAAATTCTTTGCAATTATTTTCTTCGGCTTATTATTAATTGCTGCGCTAACTACTTCTATCACAATTTATGAAGTGATCATTACCGCATTACAGGAAAAGCTCAGAATGCGCCGTGGCAAAGCGATTGTCTTAACCCTTGGTGGGATTTTTATATTAGGTAATATTCCAGCAATTTTAGGGGATAATGTATGGAAAGATGTCACCATTTTCGGCAAAAGCATTTTTGATTTCTATGATTATGTCAGTGGAAATATTCTCTTTATGCTGACCGCACTTGGTTGTGCTATTTTCGTTGGTTTCGTGTTAAAAGATGAAGCGAAAAAAGAACTTTCTCCAACACCTGACTCAACATTCACTAAAATCTGGTTTAACTATGTGAAATTCGTTGTGCCAGTGATTATTTTAGTCATCTTTATCAGCAACCTATTCTAAAAAAGAAAAACCGAGTCTTTACTCGGTTTTCTTTTTTTTTAAAGAAAATGTCTATAAAAATATTTGTGCCTTTAAGCCAATTCGCTGCCCTTCTTTTATAACATTTTCTAACCGCACTTTGAATCCGTGTAATTCCGCAATTCGCATGACAATAGAAAGCCCTAAACCGCTGCCTTTTTCATTTTGCCCAGCTGGACGATAAAAACGCTGACCAAGTTTTTTCAAATCTTCAGGTTCAACACCTCCACCATTATCTTCAATAATAATCTGAGAAGATGCGATTTTCACTGAAACAATTGTGTCTTCTGGGCAATATTTAATGGCATTATCGAGTAAATTTCTAAGCATCAATGAAACTAAAATTGGTTGCCCTTGTTTCTGCTTTGGTTCAGATTCTTTCTCAAAAGCCAAGGTAATTTTACGCTTTTCAGCCACAAAATAACGCTCAGCAATCAGCAACTGAATGATGCCTTCCCAATCAATAGGCTGTAATTCTTCCAATTCTTGTAAATTATCCAGTTTTGAAAGGGTCAAAAGTTGCTCAATTAACTGCGATGCACGATCAATCCCTTGTGTTAAATGCAAAAGTGCTTGTTCTCGCAATTCCCCATCATCACCCGCCAGTTGGGCAACTTCAGTTTGAATACGCAATGCCGCCAATGGACTACGCAATTCATGGGCTGCATCAGAGGTAAAACGGCGTTCACGTTGTAGCATAGCCGAAGTGCGGTCAAAAAATTGATTTAAATTTTTTACTAAGGGTAAAATCTCAGCAGGTAAGCCCTCTGTATTCAGCAATGACACATCACCAGATTTTCTCGTTTGAACTTCTTGGCTTAAACGTTTAATCGGTCGAAGTTCTTTATGAATCAACCATCCTAAAACGATGATCAAAATAGGCAAACTCGCAAACCAAATCCACATTTGCCCAAAGATCATTTCCTCAATTAGATCTTCACGGTAGTCAAGCTCTTGTCCAACGGCAATAATCAAATTTCCATTCGCTACAGGCTGCCAGAAAATACGCCATTCATCGTCATCATTCAGCATATAACCTTTCGCAAATCCAATTTCATTATCAAACACAAAATTATCGCCATTACGCCCATCTGTTAATAAACGTTTTCCATCCTTAGAAAAAATAGCAAAAGCTAATGCGTCATCATCATAGTTTTTCTTGAACGAATGTGGCTGGATTTTATTAATATCTTCCACATGCTCTAACAGAATATGACTAAGATCTGAATTGGCAAGACGTTCAGCAAAAAGGATTTGTTGAGCATCGAAAACATCATTCACTTCACTGCGCACCTGCCACCATGCGACAGCAGTAGATACGCCCCACACAAAAAGTGCGGTGAAAGAAAGAACAGAAATAAGACGAAAACTTAAACGTTTGTTTTTCATTTATTGGGTTACTCCCAACGCATATCCAACGCCGTGTACTGTTCGAATAAATTGCTTACCTAATTTCTGACGCAAATTATAAATATGCACGTCTAACGCTCCGCTGCTAATTTCTTCATCCCAGCTTGATAATTTTTCTTCAATAGATAAGCGAGACAGTACGCGATCTTTATTCAGCATAAATAATTCAAGTAATTTGTATTCACGACCTGTTAAAGAAATAGGTTGATTATTCAGCCAAACAGAACGTTGATTGGGATCGAGTTTAACGCCAGCGTGCTCAATCACCGAATGATGATGGCCATAACGACGACGAATCAGTGCTTGCAAGCGCGCTGCAACTTCAGCCAAAGCAAAAGGCTTGCAAAGATAATCATCCGCTCCACTTTGCAATCCTTTGACACGTTCATCTAAGGTATCACGGGCAGTCAAAATTAATACTGGGACATCTTGATGCTTGGAGCGCCATTGTTGCAATACATCTAATCCATCAAGCTTCGGCAAAGTTAAATCTAACACAACCGCATCATAAGGCGCAGACGTTAAAGCATCCATTCCTGTTTTTCCATCCGTAAACCAATCCACCGAAAAACCAAGTTTAGTTAAACCGATTTGTAGCCCGTTGCCGATTAGATTATCGTCTTCTATCAATAAAATTCTCATAAAAAATTGACCGCTCTTTATAAACAAAAACAGCGAGCTAATGCTCGCCATTTTCAAAGAATGATTATTTTACTTTTTCGATACGTAATACTTCAAGATCCGCTTTCTCGAATGCTTCGTTATCTAATTTACCGTAAACTTTCACTTTATCACTTGGATCTACATTTAAACCATTCCAAACGTGGCGTTCAATTTCCACTTTGATTTGACCTGTACCATCGGTAAACCAGAATTCATCGTCATCAATTTGTTGTGTGATATTCCCCACTAAAGTGATCATTGAATTATCTGCTGCAGATAAAGCTTGTTTTACGCTAATTGCTGAAGGAGTTGCTTGTTGAAAACCGCCTTGAGTATTTCCGCCGTTAAAACCTGCAAATGCAGAAGTGGTTGCTAATGCGAAGATTGTTGCTAATGCAAATTTTTTCATAATGTTTCCTTTTTAAGTCAGTTAATTTCAAGCACCATTGCTTGGATTTGTGTATTAAAACAAATAAATCTTAAGAAAAAGTTAAGAAACATAAAAAAACCTAAATTTTTTTAATTTAGGTTTTTCATAAATTAAAGTTTATTCAACTGCTCAATAGATGGTGCGTAATAATAAGCGCCCGTTACAGCCTTAGTGAAACCTAAAATGCGGTCAGTTTTTCCGTCTTTTTCACCAAACATATTAAGCAACTGTTGTTCAATGTTATAAAGCGTTGCACAGTAAGCAATAAAGAATAATCCGTGTGTACCGCTGGCTGTACCATAAGGTAAGCTTTGACGTAAGATTTTTAATCCCTTGCCATTTTCTTTTAAATCTGTACGACCAACATGAGAAGTATCTGCCTTATCTTCCATTTCTACGCTATCCGTTTTGGTGCGTCCGAACACATTTTCTTGTTTTGCTGTATTTAATTTTTCCCATTTAGCGAGATTATGTTCATAACGTTGGGTAAATACATAACTCCCATCTTTATCATTGCCATTTGAAATTAAGGCAACTTCTGCTCGCTTTGCATCTTTTGGGTTTTCAGTTCCGTCAATAAAACCGGTGAGATCTCGTTCCTCCACCCAACGGAAACCATGAATTTCTTGCTGAACGTCAATAGCTTGAGCAAAAGCATTCACTGCAGCTTGTGCCACAGAAAAATTAACATCAGGGCGCAACGATTGAATATGCACTAAAAGATCAGTTTGTGTACTAGGAGCAGATAGATCACCTTTGCCTAAGGTTACGAAAGGTTTAAGCTCTACCGCACTTTGACCACCTAACTTTTTCCATGCGCTATCACCAAAAGCGAGCACAGCACCTAGACGAGCATCAGGATACGCTTGTTGTAACTGTTCAAGACTGTCAAGGAATTGATGAATAGCTTTAGAGACAACAGAATAATCCGTAATATTTGCTTCTAAAAATACACCTGCTTTACAAGATTCAAGTAAAATACCCGTTTGTGCAGTCATAAAAATCTCCGTACATCAATAAAAAAACGGTCAAATTATACAAAAACACTGTATAAAAATCCTAAATATTTCAGCATAAATTGATTTCCATCACAAAAATACGATTTCATTATTGCGGTTTTTTATTATTTAATATAACCTCTAAACAAGAATAAATTTCATTTAAAGGATTAACTGTTATGTTTCGCGTTTTTCGTTACGTAATGATTCCCTTCCTCTTTCTTTTGTCTCAATCTGTTCTTGCAGACAACTATCAAAAATGGGTAGATGACATCACTCAACGCTTGAATCACACCGAACAACTTCTTAAAGAAAACAAAATTGATGATGCTAAAACCGAAGTACAAATGGCCTATTTTGAAATATTTGAAAATTTAGAAGGGCCGATTCGCATTAATTTTTCAGCGCAAAAAAGCTACCAAATGGAAGCCACTTTTGGTGAAATTCGCAAAATGATTGGCGAAGGTAAACCAATGAATGAGGTTCAAGCCAAAATCAACGGTTTAAAAAAGGAATTACAAGAAGTTTTACCTTCTCTTGTTGAAGGGCATCAACTCAATGCTGATAGTCAGCACGGCGTTTATGATAATCAAGCCATCAAACCTTATTGGCAACAAAGTTTCAAAACTATTGATGATTTTATTGCTCAAGCCATTACCGCTTATGAAAGCGGCGATTTTGCCAATGCTAAAAAAGCATTCCAACAAGCTCAATACGACGGCTACAAAAACTCTGAAATGGAAATGTCGGTTAGAACTAACCGCTCTTCTGAAATTTCAGCAGCAATCAATCAACAATTCTATAATTTGATTCGTTTGAGCGAACAACCTGATCAAATGACAGAAATTGCTTACCAAAGCACACAACTCTTGCAAGATATTGAAGAACAACTTCCTAATTTGCCAACCACTCGCGATGAACAAAACGCTCAAGCGACACAATCACAAGCGCAAACTTCAGATAAGGTTGCAGATCAAGATTGGGCAAAAATTACGACTGAAATCAACCAACGTATTCAACAAGCTATTGCCCTTTATGAACAAGGTGATGCGAAAAAAGCCATGCTTGCGGTGCAAGACACTTACTTTGATGTATTTGAAAGTTCTGGCATGGAAAACAAAGTAGGCTCGCGCGATAGCAATTTTAAAGCAGAATTAGAAGGTTATTTCACTCGTTTAGTCAGTCTGATGAAAGCGGGAAATGGCGACAAATTACAAGAACAAGCCGCAGGTTTAAGCCAAAACTTAACGAAAGCCGTTCAAATATTGCAAGGTGGCGAACAAAGTGATTGGTCCATGTTCTTATATAGCTTGCTTATTATTTTACGTGAAGGCTTAGAAGCGTTATTAATCGTTGCCGCTATTGTGGCTTATATGGTGAAAAATAATCATCATGATAAATTGCCTGTTATTCGCCAATCCGTTTATGTGGCGTTAGGGGCAAGCGTAGTTACCGCATTCATCTTCCAACTTATTTTTGAAAACTCTGGGCAAAACCGTGAATTGCTTGAAGGTTTCACAATGATTATCGCGGTCTTCATGCTGTTTAGTATGAGTTACTGGTTGCTTTCTAAAGTCGAAGCACAAAACTGGAAACGCTATCTCGAGGGCAAACTTTCAACAGCATTAACGGCAGGCTCGCTATTCGGCTTATGGCTGACCAGTTTCCTCGCAGTATATCGTGAAGGCGCAGAAACCGTATTGTTCTATTATGCCCTAGTTGGCGATGCGAAAAGTGCGGTCAGTTTAGCCTATCTTTTTGCTGGCTTTATTTGCGGGGTAATTTTACTCGCGATTTGCTACTTTATAATGCGTTACACCGTGGTTAAATTGCCATTAAAACCATTCTTTATGTTTACTGGTTCATTTATGTATTTAATGGCATTTGTATTCGCTGGCAAATCGGTACTTGAACTTATTGAAGGTAAACTGTTTGAACCGACATTAATTAACGGTGTACCGGAAATCTCGTGGTTAGGTGTTTATCCTTATGTGGAAACCCTTGTGCCACAAGCAATCTTAATTCTTGCTGCTATTTTTGCTTTGTTTGTTATGAAATATCAAAGCAAAAGAGCGGTTTCAAATTAACTCAAAACTCATCTCAGGAGAGAAACTATGAAAAAAGCACTTCTTAGCGCAAGTTTATTAGCAGGAATGTTTGCAGCAACTTCTGCTTACGCATTCCAAGAATATCCAATCGGTGAAGCGGTTACCATGAATGACATGGAAATTGCTGCGGTTTACTTAAAACCAGTAGATATGGAACCTCGCGGTATGGGCTTACCAGCAGCAAAATCTGATATTCACTTAGAAGCAGACATTCACGCTGTGAAAGGTAACAAAAACGGTTTTGGTGAAGGTGAATGGATGCCTTATTTAACCATCAACTATACTTTAGTCAATACCGATACCGGTGCTAAACAAGAAGGTACCTTCATGCCAATGGTTGCTGGCGATGGCCCTCACTATGGCGCAAACATCAAAATGATGGGCGTGGGTAACTACAAATTAACTTATCATATCGATCCGCCACCAAAAGCAGGTATGCACCGCCACACTGATGAAGAAACTGGCGTAGGTCGTTGGTGGAAACCATTTGATGTAAATTATGAATTTAAATTTACTGGTTTAAAATAATAGTGCTGTAGGGTGGGCTTCAGCCCACCAATTAACAATCAGACATAAAAAACGGTGGGCTAAAGCCCACCCTACCATTTAAAAATCCGCTTTCTATGACTTATTTTTTCATTTTTGTTTTGCAATCTCTTTTGCCAATTTCGCTTTTACTCGGTGCATCTTGGGCAATTAAAAAAGGCAATATTTCGCCTAAAACGCTTATTTGGTTAAGCCTTATTGGCTTGGCTTTGGGTGTTGTCCTACGACTAAATATTCCTAATGGACAAACCAGCAATCTTATTCTAACCATCGGTTTCTTAATTATCTTCTTACTTTTTGCAATCAGCCAATGGAGCAAATCATCAAACCTTGCCGCATTCTGGCAATTTGCATTAATGCTTATCGCAGGGGCAACTTGGGCGAAAGATCCAAACATCACTGCACTCACCAACACAGATGTGATTAACACAGACTTTATTTTAAATATAAGTGCGGTCATTTTTGGCGTAATTTTTAGTTTAGCCTCAAGTGCATGGCTCTATTTCTTACTTAAACAGCAACAAAAAACACAAGGAAAATCCACCGCACTTTTTGCACTCAGCTTTTTACTTTTTATCGCTTTAATTCTTCCGCTTGCAGCAGAACTGTTGCTTACCTTGATGAAATTACAACTCATTGAACTCACCAAAGTGCGGTTAAGTTTTGTGGCAAAATCAGGGGAAATCTCTGCTTGGCTCAATATCATTTGTGTTGTGTTAATGTTAGTTGTTTTATGTATTTTTACCATTCAAACACATTCAAAACGTTTAAGAGAAGCTAAAGCCGAAAAAGATCTGATTGAAAAACGCAAAAAATTAGCTTTCGTACAAACATCAAAACGCACCATTTATTGGGGAATATTGGGGATTTTATTTGTTGCCGCAAGCCAACTTTATTGGGAAAAAGTTGCTTCTCAACCGCCACAACTTTCCGAAGCGGTTCCTGTACAACTGAATGACAAAAATGAAGTGCATTTAGCACTAGAGCCACTTAAAGACGGTAAACTTCACCGTTTTGTTTGGATTGCAGATGATGGCAAAGCCGTACGCTTTTTCATTATCAATCGCCAACCAAATAAAGTCAGTATGGCGGCAGTATTCGATGCTTGCCTACTC
The DNA here is from genome assembly GCF_001679495.1 of Haemophilus sp. CCUG 66565. Taxonomy (NCBI): domain Bacteria; kingdom Pseudomonadati; phylum Pseudomonadota; class Gammaproteobacteria; order Pasteurellales; family Pasteurellaceae; genus Haemophilus; species Haemophilus sp. CCUG 66565. The sequence goes on from NZ_LZOX01000013.1 coordinate 77,012, forward strand.
TGCGGCGATCAAGGCTATGTCATGCAAGGCAATCAAGTGGTCTGTGTTGGTTGTGGCGTGCATCTCTTTATTCCATCTATCGGTAAACCGGGCGGTTGCAACCCTGTACCGATTGAAAATTGGCAACAAACTGAAAATGAAATCGTGATTTCTCGTAAAAGCCTTGAAGATGGCTTAAATCTATTCAGTACGATTGTGGAAATTGAAGTGCAAGATCCGATTAGTGGCGCCAAACTCAAAAACACCAAAACTGAATATAAATATAGCCACGAAGGGCATACTTATTTCTTTGAGAACGAAAAAAATCTCGATTTATTCCGCGATAATCCCGATAACTATCTCGGTATTAACAAAAACGAAAATCCAAAAGGGGAATAACAATGCTTGCTAGAATGTTATTTCAATCTTGGCGATTTGGGATCAAACGTAAATTGCTCGCCATTATCACTATTTTCTTAGCCGCTGGCCTAGTCTCTGCGCTGCTTGCTGTTTCCATTGATATTGGTGACAAAATGGCAAAAGAGCTGAAATCTTACGGTGCCAATATTTTGGTGGAGCCAGCCAGCAATGCGGCATTGCCTGATGAACTCAGTCATAGTGCTTCATTATCTAGCCAAGATTTTTTAGATGAGAAAGAGCTTCCCAATATCAAAGATATTTTCTGGCGAAATAATATCGTGGGTTTTGCACCATTGCTTTCAGCAAATGTACAGGTGACAAAATCTTCACAAAATTCCACCGCACTTTCAGCGCCGAAAACGATTAATGTGCTTGGTACCTTCTTCGATCATAATATTGCCGTACCCGATGAAGAGGATTACCACACAGGACAACGAATCATTAGCCCTTATTGGAAAGTGGAAGGGGAATGGGTTGATGATTTAAACCATGACTTTGGCGAAATCGTCCCTGTACTTGCTGGCGAACAACTAGCCAAAAGTAATGGTTGGAAAATTGGCGATAAACTTAGCTTAAGTTACACAAACGATAACGGCGAAAGCCAACAAAGCGCGGTAGAAATTAAAGGCATTTTAAGTACGGGTGGAACAGAAGATAATCAGCTTGTGATGCCCCTAAGTGCGGTACAAAATTTGCTGGGTTTAGAAGGCAAAGTGCAATCCGTTCGTGTATCTGCCCTCACCGTGCCTGAAAATGATCTTTCCCGTAAAGCGCGCGCCAATACGGATGCCTTAGATGCGGAAGCCTACGACCGTTGGTATTGCACCGCTTATGTTTCATCAATTTCCCATCAATTAGAAGAAGCAATTTCTGGCGCAATGGTTCGCCCAATTTGGCAAGTCGCCGCTTCTGAAGGTGTAGTCATTGGCAAAATCCAACTCTTACTTGCGGTGGTTACCTTCGCGGCATTAATCGCTGCGGCAATGGGTATTGCTTCCTTAATGAGCGCAGGAATTATCGAACGTTCAAAAGAAATTGGCTTAATGAAAGCACTAGGCGCTTATCAATGGCAAATTACCTTACTGTTCTACTGTGAAGCGGTATTAAGTGCATTAATAGGCGGAATATTTGGCTGTTTAGCTGGATGGGGATTAGCCAAATTTATCGGTGCCGCATTATTCGGTGCGCCTCTTGATTTTGCTTGGATCGTCGTACCTTGTGTTCTCGTACTCTCCATTCTTATTGCTGTGATTGGCACTTGGTTCCCAGCACATAAAATCGCTAAACTTTACCCTGTCGAGGTGCTTTATGGCAGAGCATAAAAGCGCAAATACTCAAAGCATGTTCTGGCGATTAATTTTCCGCGCATTGCGATTACGCCTCCAACGAGTATTCATTATTTTCACCGCACTTACAGTGGGCGCAAGTATCGTCACTGCAATGGCAGCGGTTTACTTTGACATCAACACCAAAATGAGCCAAGAACTCCGTACTTTCGGAGCAAATTTCTACATTGGTTCAGCCGATGGTGGAATGATGAATCAAGCAGAATTAAACGCAATTTTACAAAAATCACCTGATGGTTTTATCACTGCAGCCAGTCCTTACCTTTATGGTGTCGCACGCAGTGATTTAGAAAAAATTGTCTTAATGGGCGTAAATTTTGATGCCATGCGAATCCTCGCCCCTTACTGGCAAATTACGGGATCTGAAATCAACGTAAACTTTGACGACCGCAATGCAATGATTGGGAAAACCCTTGCTGAACGATTACATGTGAAAGTGGGAGACAGTCTACAACTTTCTAAAAATGCCGTAGAAAAACACAGTTTCAATATTAAAGGAATTGTAGAAGCCGGTGATGCAACTGACAATATGCTTATTGTGAATGTTGAATTTGCACAAAATTGGTTGGATAAAGAAGGCGTAGTAAATAACGCATTACTCAATGTGCAAAATGAGCAAGGCGCCAATACTGTGGATCAATTTGCCGAAAAAATCATGCAACAATATTCCGATTTAACCGCTCGCCCGATCCGTAAAGTTTCCGCCTCAGAAGGACAAATTTTAGAAAAAATTAAAGGCTTAATGGGCTTAATTTCCCTTGTAATTTTGGTGCTTGCAACCTTATGTGTGAACACTACATTAATTGCAATTGTCGGTGAACGAGCCAAAGAATTTGCCTTACAAAAATCACTGGGCGCGAAAAAATTTGACATCATTCGCCAAATCAGCACCGAAATTTTAATTATCGCGTTTTGTGCGATTATTATCGGGCTTGGCTTGGGTTATTTATTAGCTCAAGTATTGGGAATAACTGTATTCAAATCTTATATTGATATGCGACTTCCTGTATTGCCAATTACGGTTGTACTTTCGTTATTAGTGGCATTTGTGGCTGTTATTATTCCAACACGTCGAGCATTGAGTATTAATGTGGCGAATGTGTTGAAGGGTGAGTAAAACTGAAACGCTTATAAATCCTGTTCTTCGTTTTTACTTCTGCCAAATCTCCCCTACCCCTCTTTGCTAAAGAGGGGGGGATATGGGGAATAACCGTATTCAAATCTTATATTGATATGAGATTACCAGTGTTACCAATTACGGTTGTGCTTTCGTTATTAGTAGCATTTGTGGCTGTTATTATTCCAACACGTCGAGCATTGAGTATTAATGTTGCGAATGTGTTGAAGGGTGAGTAAAACTGAAACGCTTATAAATTAGATAATAAAAGAGAAAAACCATGACCAATTTTGTAATAGAAACCCAACATTTATACAAACGCTTCGGGCAAGTTACCGCCCTGGAAGACATTAATATTCAAATCAAACAAGGAGAATTTGTTGCGATTATGGGGGCTTCAGGCTCTGGTAAAACCACGTTGATGAATATTTTAACAGGCTTAGATACCGCTAGCGAAGGCAAAGTCATTTTAGATGGCGTGGATGCTGCTCAATTAGATGAAGTCGGTCGTCAACGTTTCCGCGCAGAAAAAATCGGCTTAGTGTTTCAACAATTCCATTTAATCCCTTATTTGACCGCACTTGAAAACGTGATGCTGGCACAACATTATCACAGCGTGATTGATGAAGCATCCGCCAAAGCGGTATTGGAACAAGTAGGCTTAGGCCATCGTATTGATCATCGTCCTAGCCAACTTTCAGGGGGTGAGCAACAACGTGTTTGCATTGCACGTGCGTTAGTAAATCAACCGCCCGTGATCTTTGCTGATGAACCAACGGGAAATTTAGATGAGCAAAACGAATCGTTGGTGCTAGATTTGCTCACAAAACTTAATCAACAAGGGCGTACCATTGTAATGGTGACGCATAATCCAGAGTTAGGTGAACTCACCGATCGTGTTATTTATTTACATCACGGAAAATTTGTAAAGGAAGAAAATCATGCGAACAAATAAACTATTGAAATTAGTTGCCATAAGTGCGGTTATTTTGGGTGCTGTTTCTTGTAAAGATGAAGTTGCCTCAGTAGGGCAAAAAGCACCTGATATTGCCGCCTATGATCTTCAAGGCAATCCGGCAAACCTTGAGAATTGGAAAGGCACACGATTATTAGTTTTTTGGTCAGAAACCTGTGGACATTGCATCGCAGAGTTAAAAGAATTTGAAAAACTCGCAGAAGACAATCCTGGCAAAGTTTCGCTCATTGCAATTAATGTGGATGGCGATAAAATGGACACCAAAGCCGTAGTGGCTAAACGTGAACTCCACTTGCCTGTAATTAAAGATCAAATGAAAATTACCGCAGAACGTTATCAGCTTATGGGAACCCCTACATCTTTTGTAATTAATCCCGAAGGGAAAATTCAAGCTAAATATGAAGGCGTAATTCCATCTAATGATTTAGATAAATTGTTTAAAGGATAAACAATGAAAAAAACTAACCCAATAATTCTGATTATGATTTTCGGCCTTAGCTTAACTAAAGTGGCCTTTGCTGATACTAATCTTGCCCAAGGCGAAAAACTCTACAAACGAAGCTGCACTACCTGCCATGGAAAATCTGGTGAGAAATCTGCTATGGGAGAATCAAGAATTATCAATAACCTGACTCCTCAAGAAATTTATACCGCACTTTCTGAGCGAAAAAGTGGAAAAATTGAAGGAGCGGGCAATAGGATAAAAAGCCAATTAAGTGAAGAGGATATAAAAAACTTATCTGAACTTGTTCCTACATTAAAAAAATAAAGAAAATGCGATTAATTTTTGAAATTAATCGCATTTAAATTTTATTCTGTGTATGCCTTAATATTAGTACGAATTAAAAAATAAATTATCAAACTGATGAAAGCACAAACTAAAATCACCACGGCTGTTGCATAGAAAATATTACCAATACCAACTAACGGTGAAACAATGCCCCCTAGAAAAAAGGGAGTAAAACCAAGTAATGCAGAAGCACTTCCTGCATATTGACGTTCACTTTCCATTGCCAATGAAGAAATTGCGGGAAAGGTAAGCCCCACCATCAATAACATAAGAAAGAAGCCAATTTCAACTAAAAACCAGTTAGGTTGAATAATAAGTGTCGAAATGGTGTAAAGAACGACAACCCCAAAGCCCAATACCCCAAAAGAAAGTGCTTTACGATTTGACAACTTACCACCTATATTTGCTCCAATAACTAATGCTGCACCATTTGCTCCAAAACATAAGCTAAAGGTAAACGCACTTAATCCGTAAAAACTTTGCAAAATAAAAGGTGAAGCGGCAATATATGCAAACATGGCGGCAAGCAAAAAGCTTTCAATACCAACATAGCTCATAAACAGTCTATTTTTTATAATCTTGCCAAATGTAAAGAATGTGGAAAGTACAGAACCTTTCAAACGTTTTTCAATAATTAGGCTTTCTTTTAAACGAAGACAAAATAGTAATACAACAATACCAATAATTGCTAAAAAGAAAAATACGCCTTTCCAACCAATATATTCTAATAATAAGCTGCCTAGAATAGGTGAAATGATCGGTGCGATACCATTAATCGTCATTAATAACCCAAAAAAACGTGTCATTTCACGACCACGATATAAATCCGTCGCTACCGCACGAGAAATTACTACACTTCCAGCAGAAGAAAGCCCTTGTACCGGTCTTAATACAATCATCGTTTCAATATTAGGTGAGAAAATCAGTAAAATCGTACTGATGATATAAATTAAAAGTGAAATAATCAGCGGCATTTTGCGTCCAAATTTATCACTCATCGGGCCAAGTAATAGCTGCCCAACGGCTAAACCGATCATTGCCGTTGTGAGCGTTAATTGCGTCATGGAAGCCGTTGTATCAAAAAATTGTGCAAGCTGTGGCAATGATGGCAAGTAAAGATCGACAACAAATGGTCCAAAGGCAGAAAGTACACCAAGTAAAATCACTAAAAAGGCTTTTGAATTTGTTTTTTGCATTTATATCCCCTAAATAAAGATTATTTATACCGTTTTTTCACCGCACTTTTATCTTGCTCACGTAATCGTTCTAGTTTTTCCTTAATCTGAATTTCCATACCTCTATTCGTCGGAAAATAATATTGAGTATCTTTTAATTCAGGTGGGAAATAATTTTCACCTGCTGCATAAGCATTAGGTTCATCGTGGGCATAACGATATTCAGCACCATAGCCAAGCTCTTTCATTAAATTAGTTGGTGCATTGCGTAAATGTGGTGGAACATCATAATCGGGTAAATCTTTCGCTTGCTGTTTTGCTGTATTAAATGCGGTATAAACGGCATTACTTTTGGGGGCTACCGCAAGATAGATAATGGCTTGGGCAATGGCTCGCTCCCCTTCATAAGCCCCCACGCGAGTAAAGCAATCCCATGCTGCCAATGCGACTTGCATAGCGCGAGGATCTGCATTTCCCACATCTTCTGAAGCAATGGCAAGTAATCGGCGCGCGACATATAAAGGGTCTCCACCAGCTGTTAAAATTCGCGCATACCAATACAATGCAGCATCTGGTGCAGAACCGCGAACAGATTTATGTAGCGCAGAAATTAAATCATAGAAACGATCGCCTTGTTTATCAAATCTCGCTTGACGTTCACCTAAGACTTCTTTTAATAAAGTGCAGTCAATTTTCTTTCTATTTTCGGTTTCATCTGCCATATCCACCATTAATTCGAGGCAATTCAAAGCTAATCGCGCATCCCCATTAACATATTCGGCAAGTACTTGCAGTAAATTCTCTTCTAAAATTAACCGCTCTTTACCCAATCCACGTTCAGGATCTTCTACAGCTTGCTGCAAAACTTTTTCAATTTCAGCCGTTGTGAGTGATTTCAGTACATACACTCGGGCGCGGGAAAGCAACGCATTATTTAGCTCAAAAGATGGATTTTCTGTTGTCGCCCCAATGAAAATAACGGTTCCATCTTCAATGTGCGGTAAAAATGCATCTTGCTGGCTTTTATTAAAACGATGGACTTCATCCACAAATAAGATAGTTTTACGATCTGCAAGACGATTTTGTTTTGCACGATCAATCGCTTCACGAATCTCTTTGATACCACTAGTTACCGCAGAAATTCGCTCAACTTCTGCATTAATACGCTGCGCAATAATTTCTGCGAGCGTTGTTTTTCCTGTACCTGGTGGCCCCCAAAAAATCATGGAATGAATATGCCCAGCTTGAATCGCTTTACGCAGTGGCTTACCCTCACCAATAAGATGAGTTTGCCCAAAATACTGCTCTAGACTCGTTGGACGCATCTTAGCTGCCAGTGGACGAAAATCATTTTCGGAAAAATCAAAATTGAGGTTAGACATTTTTATTTCTCACAAAATTGAAGGGCGTATTTCTACGCCCTTATTTAAAATAATCATTTGTTATTTTTTACGTTGGTCATCCACTTCAACGCCTTTTTCTGGCTTGAATTGGAACAAGCTATCAGACAAGGTTTGATTCGTAATGTTACGTAAAACATAAAGATTGGTTTGCCCATCTTTCTCGGTCGTACTGAAATTTCTTAATACGCCATTAGCATCGACGCGAATATCAAATTGTTTGATATTACTTTTTGAAGATTTAGGTTTCAATACAAAGGTATCCACTTGTTGCATAACCGAATATTGTTCCCAATGGCTTTTATCGTTACTTGTGAGCAATACGAATGGTGTGTTATTCACCGCATCTTTCACCCATTGCGCGGTAACTTGTTGCACAAATGGATCATAGAACCACAAAGTTTTACCATCAGAAATAATCCTGGTTTCTTGAGGGGTTTTAATATCCATACGGAATAAATTTGGGCGTTTAATTTGAAGTTTTCCACTTCCTTGTTGAACATTTTTGCCACTTCCAGATGTCACTGTTTGCACAAATTCAGCGCTTAACACATCGACTTTAGCTAAACGCATTTGCAATTCACTTGCCGCATCAGCCAATGCCAAATTACTCAAACCAAGTAAGGCAAGTGCGGCAAATTTTAACGTTGTTTTTTTCATTTTACTTTCCTTTTAAATTAGTAGTCCGGACGACGCGATAAAATCTCACGCTTACCATTTTGCATTGGGCTAACAATCCCTTGTTCTTCCATTTGATCCATAATACGAGCAGCTCGGTTAAAACCTACGCTGAATTTACGTTGAATAGAAGATACTGAAGTTGTACCGGTATTAATAACAAAATCCATTACTTCATCAAAGAGTGGATCTAATTCCCCACCACTTGATATCCCTTTTTCTGTACCTTCCTCATCGTCAGCACTTTCTAAAATACCATCAATATAATCAGGTTTACCACGTGCGCGCCAATCATCCGCAATACGAATAACTTCATCATCACTCATAAAGGCACCATGAACACGCACCAAATCCGATGAGCCTTGCCCCGAATAAAGCATATCACCACGACCTAAAAGCGCCTCCGCCCCACCTTGATCAAGAATAGTACGTGAGTCAATTTTACTTGCAACCGTAAAGGCAATACGACTTGGGATATTCGCTTTAATTAAACCAGTAATCACATCTACAGAAGGACGTTGCGTCGCTAAAATTAAATGGATACCGATAGCTCTCGCTTTTTGTGCCAATCGCGCAATAAGTTCTTCAATTTGCTTACCCGCTACCATCATTAAATCAGCAAACTCATCGACAATAACCACAATATAACTCAATTTTTTCAATGCCGGTGGCATTGCGTCCATTGTATCGCCCGGTCGCCAAATTGGATTTGGAATCGGCATTCCCATTGCTTCGTATTCATCAATTTTTTCGTTAAAGCCTTCAATATTGCGTACACGTAGAGCTGAAAGAAGCTGATAACGGCGTTCCATTTCATCTACACACCAACGCAACGCATTAGCGGCTTTTTTCATATCTGTTACAACAGGCGTTAGCAAGTGCGGAATATCATTATAAACTGAAAGTTCAACGACTTTAGGATCGATCATGATGAATTTCACATCTTCTGGTTGAACACGATAAAGTAAACTTAAGATCATCGTATTCACGCCAACAGACTTACCTGATCCTGTTGAACCTGCTACCAACAAATGTGGCATTTTCGCTAAATCAACAATCACTGCCTTTCCGCTAATATCTTTACCTAAAGCCATTGGCAAAGTGGCATGAGTATCACGGAATTCGCTGCTATCTAACACGTCACGTAATGGCACCATTTGACGATGAAGATTAGGTGTTTCAATACCAATATAAGGCTTGCCAGGAATAGCCTCTGCCACACGAATCGAACGGAACATTAATGCACGCGCCAAATCGGTATCAATACTCGTTACTTTTGACGCTTTCACCCCAGGTTGTAATTCTAATTCATAACGCGTAACAACAGGGCCAACAAGCACATCTTTTACAGTCGCTTTCACATTAAAATTACGTAATTGTTGCTCTATACGTTGAGATGTTTCCAAAACTTCTTCCTGCGTAATATTTTGTTCTACCGCCGGATGCTTCGATAATAATTCTAAACTTGGCAATGGCGTGCTAGGCTTTTCACGTTTAGTTGTTTGCTGTTGGAATGCTGGATGAATTAGTGAACCACTATAACCTTGATAATGAGGTGTATTCTCTGTAGTTTTAACTTGTTCTTCAGTCACTTCATTCTGTAAAGAAACCATCATTTCTGAATTATTATCTGCTAAACGAACTTGTTCATCAGCTTGAGCAAAACGTGCTGCTTCACGAGCTGCAAATTCTTTAGCAAGATGTGAAAAATTATTTTCTTCATCATTCTGATGCGCTAAACCTTCACGCAAGGAAACCGTTGGGATTTCATCATCTTGTAGTAAAGAAACTTCTGAAAAATTATCCGCACTTATTTCATTTTCTGATTTATTCAACTGTCCCTTTTCTTTTTTATTATTAATCCACACTGGGACAAAATCATTTTCATTCGGCATTTGATGATTTAATTCATTTGAAATATGAACACTAGGCAATTTTTCCATACCTAAATCAGAAATAAATTGTTCATCAATATTTTGTGAATTAAGTTCGTTATAATCTGTTTGAATAGCGATATTTTGTGTTAATCCACTAATATTTATCATTTGCTCATTAGATAACTTTTCGTTTTCTCCAAGCTCACTATCATTCTTATCTTCCACAAATTTTGGATTATGTTCATTTTGTTCCGCAACTTCTGGCAATATCATATTTTGAATAAAATCTGGTTTCTGAATCAAAATTTGCTCTAATTCCTCTCCAGATTCATCTTGTTTAACATCTTCAGTTTGTTCATTTTTCATAGTAAGCCAATGATAAAACGTCACAAGCAATCGAATAAATGAGGCACCAGAACAAAAAATGAATCCAATGACAGCAAAGACCAGCCCAATTAATATTGCACCTAATTTACCGAGTACAGGATAAATCCAATTCACTACAAGTGAACCACCAAGCACACCGCCACTCAAATAAAAAGAATTACTTGATAAAAGCAACATACTCATCACACAAAGACCGATGATTAAAGTAAAAAAACCAAAACTACGTAAAATAATTCTCGTACATGAAAGCTGTTTAACCGCTTTAGTTTTTAATAGATAAACTGGTACTAAAAACGTAGCAAAAGGAAAAATATGTGCAACATATCCGAAAAAGACAAAAAGGAGATCGATTACCCAAGCGCCGAATGCTCCAGCCTTGTTAATTGTTCCATCATGAGATGCAGCCGTTGCCCAAGAATTATCTAAAGGTGTATAACTAGACCAAGCAATAATTAAATAAAGTCCAAAAAGTGCGGCTAATGCTAATAATAATTCAGCTAAATACTGTCTTGGTGTAAACCGTTCTGTTATTTGTTTAATCATATTATTTCAATACAAGGAAATTGGTTTGTTTTACTTCTTCCATCACAACATAAGTTCGAGTGTCATTTACACCAGGTAAACGCAATAATGTTGTACCTAGCAATTTTCGGTATTCAGCCATGTCTGCAACACGAGTTTTTAGAAGATAATCAAAATCACCCGATACTAAGTGGCATTCTTGAATTTCATCTAACTCTTGAATTGCCGCATTAAATTCTTCAAATACATCTGGCTTACCACGTACTAAAGTGATTTCAACAATGACGAGTAACGGCGCATCTAATAATTCTGGATTGAGTAGGGCTCGGTATCCCATAATGACACCTTGTTTTTCTAAACGTTTCACACGTTCTAAACAAGGTGTGGGTGAAAGCCCTACTTTTTTCGACAAATCAATATTAGAAATTTTACCGTTGCGTTGTAATTCATTAAGAATTTTTATATCAATCGCATCCAGCGCTTTATTCAGTTTTTTTTCCATTTTCTTATTTTTCTTTGAATAAAAGTATGTTTATTTTAACAAATTTTGCTAACGTTTTCAGTACAACGGAATTAGATAATTCATTTCCATTGAGGCGATTAATTGTCTCTAATGGAATTATTTAGAAATTATCCAACAGGGCTAACGCATCGGAAAGTTTCTTCACAGTAAAAACTTGCATATTTTCGACCGCACTTTTCGGCTTGTTACCAAAAGGAACAATCGCACGTTTAAAGCCATGCTTTGCCGCTTCACTAATACGCTCTTGCCCACTTGGCACAGGGCGAATTTCTCCCGCTAATCCAACTTCACCAAAAATCACTAAATCTTGTGGCAAGGGGCGATTACGGAAACTTGAAATTAACGCCAACAACAAAGCCAAATCCGCACTTGTCTCACTGACTTTTACACCACCAACGACATTTACAAAGACATCTTGATCAGCCATTTGTAAGCCACCATGCCGATGTAACACCGCCAATAATAGTGCTAAGCGATTTTGCTCTAATCCCACTGCAACACGGCGTGGATTCGCTAGCATTGAATGATCCACTAAGGCTTGAATTTCAACTAAAAGAGGACGCGTGCCCTCCCAAAGTACCATAACGGAACTGCCTGATGTAATCTCATCACCTCGACTTAAAAAGATCGCAGATGGATTTTTTACTTCTCGCAAACCTTGCTCGGTCATACCAAATACGCCTAATTCATTCACCGCACCAAAACGGTTTTTATGGCTACGCAAAGTACGATAGCGAGAATCGGCTTCGCCTTCTAATAGTAATGAACAGTCAATAGCGTGCTCTAACACTTTCGGCCCTGCAAGGGTTCCGTCTTTCGTTACATGCCCCACCATAATAATGGCGACTTGTCGGGTTTTCGCATAACGAGTGAGGAAAGATGCACATTCACGCACTTGCGCTACACTTCCTGGCGATGATTGAATATCTGCCAAATGCATTACTTGGATCGAGTCCACCACTATAATTTGCGGTTTTAACTGATCCGCCAAATTACAAATCTGTTCCACAGAGGTTTCTGACAACATTTTTAATTGATCGTTTGGCAATCCCAATCGACTAGCACGCATCGCAACCTGTTGTAACGATTCCTCTCCCGTCACATAAAGTGCGGTCATATTTTTCGCTAAACCACACATGACTTGTAATAACAAGGTACTTTTCCCTGCACCAGGATGCCCGCCAATTAAAATCGCACTACCCGGCACGATCCCGCCACCCAGTACGCGATCTAATTCATTAAAGCCACTGGAAAAACGTGGTGTTTCTTGCAAACTAATTTCAGAGAGCGTTTGAATTTTTGCCTGAGTTTCACCCGCGTAGCCACTAAAACGATCATTTTTTGATTTTGCCGTGGAAATTAACCGCACTTCCGTGATTGTATTCCACGCTTTACAAGCAGAGCATTGTCCTTGCCAACGAGAAAACTCCGCACCACAATCGTTACATACATAAGCTGTTTTCGGGGCTTTAGCCATTTTTCATCCTTCTCATTCTTTAACCAAGTATTCATATACCTACGGCTAAATATCATTATATTATTCAGGGCAAGCTGACATAATGTCTAGAAGTATAGCTTACCCATTTGCACGGTTGATTCGCATTATGCCGAGAATCTCATTAATCTGATCATTCGCTCAAAATAAACTCGACTTTTCAAAAGTGCGGTCAATTTTTCAATAGTTTTTTCATTGTCTTTCGTTTCACTATGAAAACGAATCAAATCACGAATTTCAGCAAAAATTTTCTGATTGCTTTCTAACAAAGCTGGTAAGAGCGTTTCTTTTTGTTTTTCTGTTGCCACCGCTTCTAGGATTTTTCCATTTTCATCATAATAATGATAAAGATTAAAAAATGCCCCAACTCGCTCCACTGTTTTCATAAAATCTTGGCTAAAAAGTGCAGGAGAAAATGATAAGGTTTCTTCCAAAAGTTTCTGTTCCATTTTAAGCACCGCATTAAATTTTGCACCAAAATCTACCGCACTTTCTTCTCGTTCTTCTTTTAAGAAATCACGCCATTTATTTAACCAATCTGTTAAAAATTGTTTCGATCCCAGCAAATAACCACGCTTTGCTTTACTTGCGCTACTAAAATAAATATCTCTTTCGAAAGGCAAAGTTTCCACAAAATCAAAAAGATCCTGCACATTGCCAGATTTCAATTCAAACTCAATTTCACAAATAGGTTGCTCAGATTCACCTGCAATAATTTTGCCTTGATCGAACGCCACTTCAATTTTGGATTGTTGAAATTCAACTAACCAAAAAGTGCGGTTAAAATCTGTAGAGAAAATAGGTTGTAGTGTAGAACGAGGTAATTGTTCAAAAGGATAAAGTTCTCTTAATTGGGCATTGGTTGGCGTTTCTTTTTCGGTTAATGGTAAATTATATTCTGGGCGACTATGCAATCCACCAACAACTTCGCCGTTAGTTTTAAGCGTTAATGTAACTTCTTGATCTTCTTGACGAATACGTAATCCCATCTTTTGTTTAGCAAGAAAATGATCCGGATAATCATAATAAGTATTACCCAAAAATAAATCTTGATGATCTAAAATCGTAAATTTTGCAAGATATTGTGGCAATTCAATACTGATTTGTGGCGAGATCGCCAATTTTAATTCAATTTCTTGTAGCATAATATTCCTTACTCAAATTAACTGTTTGAATATACAATACAATAAAAATAAATCAAGATTTTTATGGTGTTTTACTTTACATATTAAACAGCTATAAATGAATTTTTATTTATTGTGCAGTATTTTTCTATAATTAAAATATAGGAAATTATAAATTAAAGGTTATTCAAAAATTATGTGACAAATTTTCATTATATGAAATTGAATAAATTGGAAATCAAATATTTAGATTTATAACTGAAAGGTTTCATTTAAGCGGAGAATATGATTCGAATTGTTCTCAAATCTATATTAAAAAGATTTAGATAATATATGGAAAATACTAACCAAGAAAAAATCAGGTGAAAAAGTCATCTTTTTCACCTATCTAACATTTTGTGATGTTTTTCTATACAAAATTTATCCCTCTTTAGGATAAAGCACTTCAGCATTAATCCAATTCACCCAGGTGTTTTCCAATAATGGAATTAAGGGGGTGCTATCTTCAACAACTGTATTTAAGGCAGATAATACCTCTTCTAAAGACGAAGGTTGTTCTTGTATATAACTTAATAGCCAAAAGTCAAGTTCAGATAAGCGTTGTTGTAGAATATTAAAATCGCTATTCCGCCATATAACAGCTTGCATAGGGTTTTCATCAAATTGTTTAAAATCGCTTGATAAAAAATCGACTTCATAGCTTTTTAAATAAGCTGCATCAGATAACTGCATTACGCTATACTTATTCCACTCAAATTTTTCAGGTACTTTTGCTAAAGAAACTTCTGCAAGTAATTGTGTATTTTCAAAATCCATCAATGCCAGTATATTGGCATCAAAACTCTCTTTTTCTTGACAAAATAAGAGAAATTCTCCAGCAATATCTTGAAAATAAGGAGAATGTGATTTTCCTGTTAATACAAACGCTTCTTTTGTCTGAGACCAACTCTCAGCAGAAACGTGTTTAGGCGCTTCAACAAAACAACGGTCAATAAAACCAAAGATGTTATTTCGAACTAAACGAGCATAAACAGCAAGGCGATTCGGAGCATAACCATTTAGAGGTTGAGCATTAGCCAATCGAACTGCTGTGGCAAGTGCTTTTTGTGTTTCAATAAGCGAAGGTTTAGGCTGCATAGGATATTACCTCTTTTTGAGCATATTTTTGCTGTAGTTGTGCAATATGTTCAACTTCAGCATAAAGTTCTGCAAATGGAGGGAAATTGAAATCACGCTCTAATAATGTTGGCGGAATGACAGGTAGTCGTTGATAGGCATATTCTAATAAATCCCACACAGTACCTTTTACTGCCTCACCGTGTGTATCAATTAATAACTCTGGTAAATAGCGATATGCCCCTTTTATTTTATTAAATGATTCTCCTTTTAAATCCTCTACAACTTGTGCGGCAGAATGTTCTTCGTCGTGTCCTGCTATATGAATGTAATTGACACGTTTCATATCTACTTGATCTAAAAAAACATAAGGATCAAGTAAACCGTGATTGACGCCATTTACATAAATATTATTCACATCTAAATGAATACCACAATCCGCTTCTTGTGCAATAGCATTTAAAAATTCTACTTCATTCATTGTGCTGGTGGGAGAGTGTAAATAATAGGAGGTGTTTTCTAATGAAATTTGTAATCCTAAAAAATCTTGCACATAGCGGATTCTCTGTGCTACGTGTTTTACAGCTTCTTCTGTAAATGGCATAGGTAATAAATCATATAAATGCCCTTCACATTCACAATAACTCAAATGTTCAGAAAAAATGTCGAATTATATTGAGTCATTAATGCTTTAGTATTTTTTAATAACTCGCGATCAAGTGGTGCTTGCCCGCCTAGTGAAAGTGATAGTCCGTGTACTGCAAGTGGATATCTTTCAGCGGCTTGATCAAATTTATAACGAGCAGCCCCCCCATTTTTACCCAATTTTCTGGAGCAACTTCCATAAACTGAATCGCATTATTTGATGATAAATTCAAAAAATCATCTGCTAAATCTCGGCGATACCCTAATCCTGCACCTTGTAACATAATTATTTACTCCTTTTAATACAACACTGGTGTAAATTTACACCAGTGTTATGTATGGCATCTAGATTTAAATACGATTATTTAGAACCGCATTTACCTTCACCACATTTACCTTCTGCAGCTTTTGGTTTGCTCGCACCGCATTTACCTTCACCACATTTACCTTCTGCGGCTTTTGTTTCGTTTGCACCACATTTGCCTTCTCCGCATTTACCTTCTGCAGCTTTTGTTTTCACACATTTATCACCTACACAAGGTGTTGCAACTTTATCCGTACTGCTTGATTTTGATTCAGCGTGCGTAGCAGTAGCTACTGTCATCGTTAATGCTCCAGCTAATGCGGCTAAAGTGGATAATTTTTTCATTTAAGTCTCCTAAAGTTTGATCTTGAATATATAGTTAGAGGAATTTCAACCAGCTTTTAGTTGGATAAACCTTCTTAATAAGCGTGTCTAAAGAGAGTTTCCCAGCTCCCTGCGTAATTAAGATTAATAAAGTTACCACATAAATTAATGGTAATTTATAACCATTATCACAAACGTTATAACCTGAATCAGCATGAATACTATACCATGCAACAGAGATTAAAATCGTTAAACCTAATGCACTAAAACGAGTTAGTACTCCGAATATTAGCAAGAAAGGGAGAATTAATTCCGCCCCCATTGCAACGTGCCAATTAATATCAGCAGGAATAAGATTAAACGGAAAAGGAAAACGATCTTGTATTTCAGTAAACCAATTTTGACCATTCCATTTTTCTAACCCGGCCTCTAAAAATTCCCACGCAAGAAAAATGCGTAAAATCAATAAACTCACGCCGCTGCTGATACCTTGCATCTTACAATCCTTCATTTTTTACCTTTCAAATTTTCTCGCTTTTAAAGCGAAAAGTGTATTGAGTTACTTATCCTACCACACTGGGAAATATTACCCAGTTATTTAGTTAGTCGAAGACAAACCTTTTTTCTTACAAATTTTTTTGAAAAATTTTAAATATCAACAAAAATCGGGTAATATGCGCACGAATTTTTAACCCCTTATGGAGTAAATCACTTATGGCAATGAATAATATTCTCGGATTATTTGCCCATTCGCCTTTAAAACCATTGCAAAAGCATTCGGAAAAAGTCACTGAATGTAGCGATCTTTTAATTCCTTTTTTTGAAACCACCTTCTCAAAGGATTGGGAAAAAGCGGAAGAAAAACGCTTAGAAATCTCTCAGCGTGAACGTGAAGCAGATAGCTTGAAACGTGAGATTCGTTTGAAATTGCCACGTGGTTTATTCTTACCTATCGATCGTACTGATCTCTTAGAATTAGTCACGCAACAAGATAAATTAGCAAATTTTGCTAAAGATATTGCAGGCCGTATGATTGGTCGTCAATTTGGTATTCCTGAAGAAATGCAGGAAGAATTCTTACATTACGTAAAACGTAGTTTAGATGCGATTCACCAAGCACATCGAGTAATCGAAGAAATGGATCAACTTTTAGAAACCGGTTTTAAAGGCCGTGAACTAAAATTGGTTAACGATATGATTCAAGAACTCGATGCCATTGAAGACGATACCGACCAAATGCAGATCAAATTGCGTAAAATGCTTTACACCATCGAAAGCCGTTATAACCCAATTGATGTGATGTTCTTATATAAAATTATTGAATGGGTTGGCGTGCTAGCTGACCAAGCACAACGTGTTGGCTCACGCATCGAATTAATGCTGGCGCGTTCATAATCAACAAAACATAGGAAATTAACTATGGAAGTTATTAGTCAATATGGTTCATGGCTGGTGTGGATTACAGCAGCCTTCGGCTTTTTTATGGCTTTCGGTATCGGAGCCAATGATGTTTCAAACTCAATGGGTACATCCGTAGGATCTGGTACTGTAACAGCCAAACAAGCAATTATTATCGCGTTAATTTTTGAATCCGCTGGCGCATATCTAGCTGGTGGTGAAGTAACAGAAACGATTAAAAGTGGCGTAATCGATCCAATGCAATTTGTTGATACGCCCGATATTTTAGCACTGGGTATGCTTTCTGCTTTATTTGCCTCTGGTGCTTGGTTATTTATCGCAACGAAAATGGGGTGGCCGGTTTCTGGTACTCACACTATCATCGGTGCAATTATTGGATTTGCGTGCATTACGATTGGCCCTGGCGCAGTAGATTGGTCAAATATTGGGAGCATTGTTGGTAGCTGGTTCATCACGCCTGTTATTGCAGGTATTCTCGCCTATGCAATCTTTGCAAGTACGCAAAAACTTATTTTTGATACCGAACATCCTCTAAAAAATGCACAAAAATATGGTCCTTATTACATGGGGATAACCGTATTTGTGTTGTGTATCGTAACCATGACAAAAGGTTTAAAACATGTTGGTTTAAATCTTTCCAATAAAGAAACTTTGGTCATTTCACTTGTCATTAGCCTTGTAGGTATGCTGTTTTTCCACTTCTATTTTAAAAGCAAAACATTCACTCAATCTGCAAGCAAAGGGACTTTTGGTGCGGTAGAAAAAGTCTTCAGCATTTTAATGTTATTAACAGCCTGTGCGATGGCTTTCGCTCACGGATCGAATGATGTAGCCAATGCAATTGGCCCACTTTCAGCGGTTGTGTCTATCGTTGAACAAGGCGGTAAAATTGTTTCAGGTGGAACCTTAACTTGGTGGATTTTACCATTAGGTGCATTAGGTATTGCTGTTGGCTTAATTACTATGGGACAAAAAGTGATGGCGACTGTTGGATCTGGGATCACCGATTTAACTCCAAGCCGTGGCTTTGCCGCTCAATTTGCCACTGCGATGACGGTTGTAGTTGCATCTGGTACAGGCTTGCCGATCTCAACAACACAAACACTTGTTGGAGCAATTTTAGGTATCGGTTTTGCTCGCGGTATCGCAGCACTCAATTTAACAGTTATCCGAAATATCATTAGTTCTTGGATAATCACGTTACCAGCCGGCGCATTCTTCGCAATTATTATCTTCTATTTACTGCGTACGGTATTTCATTAATTTATTGCAATAAAAAGTGCGGTTTATTCAGCCGCACTTTTATTGTTTTTATTTTTTAAGGAGAAAGCATGAAAAAAATCTACAATACGCTTCTGTCTTGTGCCTTACTTGGTACAGGTATTGCAACTGCTCATGCAGAAACGCAATATGTTACTGAAAATCTCAGTACGTTCTTACGCCGCGGTGCCGGTGAACAATTTAAAATTGCAGGTTCAATTCAAGCGGGCGAAGCAGTAAATGTGTTAGATCGCCAAGGCAAATACACACTCATTCGCGACAATAAAAATCGTGAAGCTTGGATTTTAAATTCAGACTTAAGCAGCACACCAAGTAGTAAAGAAGAAAATCCAAAATTAAAAGCTCAAGTCCAAGAATTAACCTTAAAACTTAGTCGTTTAGATGGTGATTGGCAACAACGTACCGTCGAAATGCAACGTCGAACCAAACAAGCTGAGCAACAAAGTGCGGATCTTTTAGAACAAAATTCACAATTGAAACGTGAACTTGAAATGACCAAAAATAAAAATCGTGATTTAGAAGCGATGCTTGATGCAGGTAAACGAGAAATTGCGATCCAATGGTTTATTTATGGCGGTTCAGTGTTGGGCGTAGGCTTACTCTTCGGCTTGCTTATTCCTTATGTATTACCAAAACGTCGCCGTCGTGATGGCTGGGCATAATCACGAATGAAAGTTTATTTGGTTGGTGGGGCTGTTCGCGATCAATTATTGGGTTTACCGGTAAAAGATCGTGATTGGATTGTGGTAGGCGCAACTCCCGCTACGCTACTCTCTCTCGGTTATCAACAAGTAGGCAAAGATTTTCCGGTTTTTCTCAATCCTAAAACAAAAGAAGAATATGCGCTTGCCCGAACAGAACGCAAAGCTGGCGCAGGTTACACAGGCTTTATTTGTGATTTCTCCCCAACAATTACATTAGAACAAGATTTAATTCGACGAGATCTCACTATTAACGCCATGGCTCAAAGCGAAGACGGTGAAATTATCGATCCTTATGGCGGGAAACAAGATTTAGAAAATCGAATTTTACGCCATATTTCTCCTGCTTTTTCAGAAGATCCTTTACGAGTATTGCGCGTGGCACGCTTTGCAGCCCGTTATTATTCTCTCGGTTTTAAAATCGCATCAGAAACGCTATCCCTAATGGCTGAACTTGCCCAATCGGGAGAATTACAACATCTCACTGCGGAACGCATTTGGCTAGAAACAGAAAAAGCCTTAAACGAAAAAAATCCTGAAATTTATTTTGAAACCTTACATAAGACAGGTGCATTAAGAGTTTTATTTCCTGAAATCGATGCCCTTTATGGTGTGCCAAATCCAGTAAAACATCATCCAGAAGTGGATAGTTTTATTCATACCATGTTGGTATTAAAACAAGCGGTTAATTTGACTGAAAATAACCCAATCCTAAATAAAAGTGCGGTCCGTTTTGCCGCAATTTGTCATGATCTTGGCAAGGCTCTTACACCTCAAAATATTCTTCCTCATCATTATGGACATGAACAAGCTGGCATAAAACCGACTAGATCATTGTGCAAACGCTTGAAAGTGCCAAGTTATTTTCAAGAACTTACAGAACTGACTTGTGAATTTCATACGCATATTCACAAGGCCTTTGAGCTTCGGGCTGAAACCGTCATAACGCTGTTTAATCGTTTTGATGTGTGGAGAAAACCACAACGCTTTCAAGAATTTCTACAAGTATGTCTAGCTGATACTCGAGGTAGAACCGGTTTTGAAAATAAAGACTATCCACAAATAGATTACATTAATCAATTATTACACTCGGCAAATGAAGTAGATGTACAGCAAGTTATTGCAGATGGATTTGAGAAACAAGAAATCAGAAATGAATTGACGAAACGAAGAATCTTGGCGGTTAAACAAACAAAAGCTAATTACCAAAAAACTAACAAATAAAAGTAACTTTACTCAATTAAACTAAATCCTTAAAATACGCGAGCTTATTAATTTGATGAATAACATGAAAACGTTTAAATTTCTCACCGCACTTTTTGTAACCAGCATACTTACAGCCTGTACAATGGATGCTGACCGTCCAGTTAACGTGCAATATATCGATAAAACCGACGCCACATGGCAACAACATTTACAAAAGATTCAAAAAATTCAATCCTATCAAGCTAAAGGACAAATTGGTTATATCAGTCCTACAGAACGTTTTTCTAGCCGCTTTGAATGGCAATACCAAAATCCAAAATCTTATACGCTTAAACTCTATTCTTTAATCAGTAAATCTACTCTTTGGATTCAAATGCATCAAAGTGGGATGACAATTTCCGATAACAACGGCAATCAACAATCTGCAGCCGATGCTAAATTATTATTACAAGAGATCATTGGAATGGATGTGCCATTAGAACATTTAGCTTATTGGCTGAAAGGCCAACCGGCAATGAATGCGGATTATCAAGTCGGTACTAACCATTTACTTGGCGCATTTACTTATCATGTGGATGGTTCTCAATGGACAGCAGATTATCTCACTTATCATTCAAATAATTCGATGCCTGAAAACATTCTGCTAAAAAATGACAGCACGAAACAAACTCTAAAAATTCGTGTAGATGAGTGGATTTACTAATGAATACATTAATGAAATCACATCAATTTTCTACCGCACTTTCTCAAAATACAACACAATCAAATGGGAAGCCATTGCGCTTCCCTAGCCCAGCCAAACTGAATTTATTTCTTTATATCAACGGAAAATTGCCGAACGGCTATCATGAATTACAAACACTTTTCCAATTTTTAGATTTCGGCGATTGGTTAGAAATTATTGTCCGTGAAGAAGATAATCAAATTATTTTAACGCCAGAAATTCCAAATCTAAGAACGGAAGATAATCTAATTTATCGAGCTGCAAAACTTTTACAAGAAAAAGCCAATATTCAATTGGGTGCAAATATTCATTTAGATAAAATTCTTCCAATGGGAGGCGGTATTGGTGGTGGTTCATCCAATGCAGCAACCGCATTGGTCGCTTTAAATTATTTATGGCAAGCCAATTTATCCATTGATGAACTGGCAAAATTAGGATTAACACTAGGCGCGGATGTCCCAATATTTGTACATGGACACGCTGCTTTTGCTGAAGGTGTCGGAGAAAAAATCACTTATTGTGAACCAACCGAAAAATGGTTTGTTGTATTAAAACCCGATGATTCAATATCGACGGCTGTCATATTTCAAGATCCAAATTTACCACGTAATACACCTAAAAAATCCCTAGAACAACTTTTGAGCGAACCTTATGTAAACGATTGCGAAAAAGTTGTGATAAATCATTATTCAAACGTTGAAAAAGCGCTAAACTGGTTGCTACAATATGCGCCGGCAAGATTAACAGGAACGGGAGCATGTGTTTTTGCTGAATTTGATCATGAAGCAGAAGCACAAGCGGTATTTAGACAAAAACCAGAAGAATTTTTTGGCTTTATCTCTAAAGGACTCAATGTTTCTCCCTTGCTCGCAATGTTGAAGCAGCTATCACCAATTCATACTCATCGACAATCTAAACCTGAGGTTTTATAAAATGCCTGACATTAAACTCTTCGCGGGTAATGCAACACCAGAACTTGCAAAACATATTTCTGAACGTTTATATATTTCACTAGGCGATGCCACTGTTGGCCGTTTCAGTGATGGTGAAATCCAAGTTCAAATCAATGAAAATGTGCGTGGTGCAGATGTATTCATTATACAATCAACTTGTGCGCCAACCAATGATAACCTAATGGAATTGATTGTGATGGTGGATGCATTACGTCGTGCATCTGCAGGTCGTATCACTGCTGTTGTTCCTTACTTTGGTTATGCTCGTCAAGATCGTCGCGTACGATCAGCACGTGTACCTATTACCGCTAAAGTTGTGGCAGATTTACTTTCAACTGTTGGTATTGACCGCGTGTTAACCTGCGACCTACACGCAGAACAAATCCAAGGCTTCTTTGATGTACCAGTAGACAATGTGTTTGGTTCTCCAGTTTTAATTCACGATATTTTGAAAAAATCTGATCTTGAAAATCCAATTGTTGTTTCTCCAGATATTGGTGGTGTTGTTCGCGCTCGTGCAGTAGCCAAATTATTAAACGATACTGATATGGCTATTATTGACAAACGTCGCCCTCGTGCAAACGTAGCACAAGTAATGCATATTATCGGTGATGTAGCAGGTCGCGATTGTATTCTTGTCGATGATATGATCGATACAGGCGGTACGCTTTGCAAAGCAGCTGAAGCATTAAAAGAACGTGGTGCAAAACGAGTATTTGCTTATGCGACTCATGCTGTATTCTCTGGTGCTGCAGCGAAAAATTTAGCTAGTGGCGCTATTGATGAAATTGTTGTAACAGATACAATCCCACTTTCTGATGAAATCAAAGCATTAGGTCGCGTACGAGTACTTACTCTATCAGCAATGCTTGCTGAAGCTATCCGTCGTATTAGTAATGAAGAGTCAATTTCAGCTATGTTTAATTAAATTAAAATGCTAGACAATGATCTTTAAGAATTGTGGGAATTTTAACAATATTTGTGAAATTCCCACTTTTGTTGAGATGTACTTTATAATCTTGCAATTTCGTTTAACGAACCATCCTCTTTTAGAAATCCATAGAAAAACTCCACCGCACTTTTTACAGCTTCACTCATCGGAAAACCAAAAGAAACAAGATCGGGTTGAATACCAATAAAAATAACCTCAGGAATATCTTCCTCTAATTGCTCAATTAAAAAATTAAGTGGCAAATTATGTGTGCTGACGAAGAACATTTCTGCAATGAGTTCTTTGTCGATAATACGAATTTTGCCAACGGGCAGTTCCATTTCTGTTGCATCAAAGATAATTAAACGCTTTGGTTTCATGGCACGGATCTGATGCACAAGATTTTCTGGTGCTGAACCGCCATCAAGTGCGGTCCAATTTGGCAACGGATTTTCACTACAAAGCTGAGCAAGATAAGGACCAGCACCGTCATCGCCCATCATTGTGTTACCAACAGCTAGGATTACATTTTCATTCATCACGACGTTTCACCATAATATACATCACAGGTTCACGCTGGATGGAAGCAAGCGTGTCCATTAAAATATCGACCCATTTTTGATGTTCAGGCGAAAAATTGGCTCTATTTTCATCAAGTGCCTTAGCCAATAAATTCACATGACTTGAATCAATCACTATTTCACCAAATTTCATTAAGCCCGCAAACTTACGCTTTGCATCCCCTTCAGGGAAGGTATCTACAAAACGTTGGTAATCTGCATAATCACAAATTAGCAATTTTTTAAAGCAGTCAATCACACCAACATGGTGACCAATCGCAAGGGAATAATACATTACTTGCTTGGCTTGCTCTGGAACTTGCTCATCGTTTTCAACAAAACGCTCATTGAGTAAATAGAAAAAAACTTGGGTTGTCATGGTACGTCCTATAAAACTTGTAAAGTAATTTCTTCGCTAATCAATACTGCCAAATCTCCCCTTCCCCCTCTTTGCTAAAGAGGGGAATTTCTCTTTAGCAATAAAGTACTTCTCTCTCATTTTAGTTTTCTGATGTTAATGCAGAAAACTAGATTGAGGTTGAGGCTCTTATTCCTCTCTTTGCTAAAGAGAAGATTCTTCTTTAGCAATAAAGTATTTTCTCTCTCATTTTAATTTTCCGTTGTTAATGCAGAAAACTAGATTGAAATTGACCGCTCTTATTCCTCTCTTTACTAAAGAAGGGATTCTTCTTTAGCGATAAAGTATCGTCTCTCTCATTTTAGTTTTCTGTTGTTAGTGCCGAAAACTAGATTGAAATTGACCGCTCTTATTCCTCTCTTTGCTAAAGCAGGGATTCTTCTTTTTTAGCAAGAAAATATCTTTTCTCTCACTTTAATTTTCTGTTGTTAATGCAGAAAACTAAATTGAAATTGACCGCTCTTATTCCCCTCTTTAGCAAAGAGGGGGAAGGGGAGATTTGGCAGAAATCAAAACGGAGCTATTAGTTTATTTAGCAATCGTTAGACTATCCCGAAAACGGCATACTAATTGCATGTAATCGGTTTACGATTTCACTCAAACGAGGATCCGCTTCACGTTCCAAAAATTCGCCAAGACGAACACCAAATGGAACCTGATCTTTTTCAGACATCATACTCATAAATTGATTAGCAATGTCTCCACCTTGTCGATAGCCCGCCAAACGACGCGCTTCACGTTCTAATTCCACACGTAAATCTAATGGAATATTTGGGAAACGTAATTTAGCCTCAGCATTAGGATCGGCAATTTCTTGTTTACCTTTGAGTTTTTGATCAAGTAAACCTAGTGCCATTGCAAAACCATAAATAGTCGCAGCTGGAGTTGGAGGACATCCAGGAATATACACATCAATTGGCACAATTTGATCGCTACCGCCCCACACGCAGTACAAGTCATGGAAAATACCGCCACCACAACCGCACGCTCCATAAGAAATACAGATTTTTGGATCGGGTGCAGCTTGATAAGCACGCATTGCAGGTGTACGCATTGCACGAGTTACCGCGCCAGTAAATAATAAAATATCCGCATGGCGAGGTGATGCAACAACCTTAATCCCGAAACGTTCAGCGTCAAAGGTTGGTGTAATGGTACTAAAAATTTCAATTTCACAACCATTACAACCACCACAGTCAACACGGTAAACATAAGCGGAACGTTGAATCTTTTTCAACAAAGTTTGTTTCATTTTCGCAATGTTTTCATCCACACTAAATGGCGTTGAAATACCATTCACGGGCATTGGGATTTGTGTGTTCATCTTGCAATCTCCCTAACGTGATCAAATAACGCCAATTTCACGCGCATATTGGATTCCATATCGGCGGTTTTTTCCAAACTGTTTTGGCGTTTACAGGTTGGGCAAGTGTTGAGCACCGCTAATTTATGTTTTACCAGTTCATCGTTATCCAACGTTTGTTTGAATAAATCCACGGCATAATTGAGTTCTTTATGAGAAACAAAAGGTTGACCACATTGATGACAAATCGTTGTAGTGAAGGTTGTTTCTTGATAAAGATCCTGTTTATTGCTGACTGATAATTCAAAATCTTGGCTTAAACGAATGGCTTTTGTTGGGCAAACTTCTTCACAACGGCCACAGAAAATGCAGCGGCCTAAAAATAATGACCAAGTACGTTCGCCTGTTTCTGGATCGGTACGCATGGTAAGCGCATTAGCTGGACATGCCATTGTACAGGCTGCACAAACAATACATTGATCAGAGTTCAGTTCTGGTTTACCACGGAAATCAGGATCAACTTCATAGGGTTTAAACGGATATTTAGTGGTAACATCCCCCGCATTTAATACGGTTTTAAGTAATTTAAACATTGTGCGCCCCCTATTTTAATGGTGAATTTTTACGTTCAATGCCGTAGCGTTCGATTTCTTTGTAAGAAACCGTTTGTGCTTTGCGTTTACGTACATCCACCACAGTCACACGGTCAGTACAAGAATAGCAAGGGTCAAGGCTACCAATGATAAGTGGCGCATCTGATACTGTATTGCCACGCAACATATAACGTAAAGTTGGCCAGTTTGCATAAGTTGCTGCACGACAACGCCAGCGATATAATTTTTGGTTATCGCCAAGCATTGACCAGTGAATGTCTTCACCACGCGGTGCTTCCGTGATACCTAAGGCAAAACGTCCTGGAGTGTAATTGAAACCTTCCGTGATAATCGCACCAGTAGGTAAGTTATCCACCATATAATCAATGATATTCATGGATTCAAACACTTCATTTACCCGCACTTTCACACGAGAAATGACATCGCCACCTTGTTCAGTGAACATATTGAATGGCACATCGCCATAGCCAGAGAAGGGGTGAATTTTACGCACATCACGTGCGAAGCCGGAACCTCGAATCATCGGTCCGACCGGGCTGAAATCACGCGCAACTTGACGATCAAGCACTCCTACGCCCACAGTACGTTGTTCCATATTTGGCGTATTGAGTAAAATATCTACCAAAGTTTTAAGCTCTTCACGCATTTCTGCAATAAGCTTAATGCATTGTTCACGTTGGTGTTTCAACATATCACGGCGTACACCACCGATTAAGTTGATACCATAGGTTTTACGTGCACCAGTAAGTACTTCCGCAAGTGTCATCGATTTTTCACGAACACGGAAGAATTGCATAAAGCCTGTATCAAAACCAGTAAAGTGGCTAGATAAACCTAAGTTCAATAAATGACTGTGCAAGCGTTCAACTTCCAACAAAATTGCACGAATCCATTGTGCACGTTCAGGAATTTGAATACCTAATGCATTTTCGACAGAGTTAGCATAAGCAACACTATGGGTAAAACCGCAAATACCGCACACACGGTCAGCCAAGAAATTGACTTGATCGTAATCCATTCGGGTTTCTGCCAATTTTTCCATACCACGGTGTACATAGAATAAACGGTAGTCCGCATCAATAATATCTTCCCCATCGACAAATAAACGGAAGTGTCCTGGTTCATCTGAGGTAATATGGAGAGGGCCGATAGGCACAATACGCGCTTCGCCTTTTTCATTAATAAACTCATAGGTTTCCGTTGCCGTAGTCGGATCTGGACGCAAACGGTAATCCATCGAATCTTTACGTAATGGGTAAAGATCATCTGGCCAGTCATCTGGTAACACTAAACGGCGTTGATCGGGAAGACCGACGGCTTTTAAACCGTACATATCAAATAATTCACGTTCGCCCCATACCGCCGCTTTGACTTTCGGTGTCACGGAAGGAAATTCCAGTGTAACAGGATCCACGAGTGCTTTAATCGTCACAAAAGTTTTGACGACACCTTCCATAGAAAGCACGTAATAAACAGCATAATGACCATGAATTGCACGTTCATCGTTACCAAAAACTAATGGCAACCAGCCTTCATGTTGGTAGTAAAGATATTCCACCACATCAGGTAACATATTCGTTTTCACGGTTAAAGTTACTTGATTCGGTGTAGACCACTCCTCATCTAAAATTGTATTCGGAAATTTTGCATTAACGGCTTCAATATAATTTTTGCCGAGCATTTTTACCGGATCGACCGATGTATTTTTAGTTAATTCCATTTTTTCCCCCAGTTGTCGATCATTTCGCTAAACTTTGCCAAGGTAAAACTAGCATATCGCCAAAGGACACATGTTCAGATCCAAGCACAATTCCTACCGCACTTTTTAGTAACTGCAAGATTGGCTCTGCAATATGGATACCCATTACAAACATTAACAACAATAGTATGGCCATTGCCGCCAAAGAGACTTTACTGACTTCGCCTGCTTCCACATTATCAGGTTGTTTGCCAAGCACTGTTTTTAATAGCATTAAGGCAAGTCCTGCAAGCACGATAGTGAGTAAAATTAAGCATAAAATAACTAACCAAGTTTTACCCGCTGTAATCCCTGCGACCACAACACTAAATTCACTCACAAATACGTTAAATGGAGGGATTCCGCCCAATGCCAACGCACCACCAGCGAAAAGCACCGCACTTACTGGTGCAACACGCCATAATCCACGCACTTGATTCATATCACGGGTTTTATATTTCAATAGAATATTACCCGATGCACAGAATAATAAGGTTTTCGCAAGACTGTGGTTGATGGTGTGAAGTAAACCTGCAAATACCCCAATTGGGCCACCAAGACCGAAAGCGAAGCTGATTAAGCCCATATTTTCGATACTGGAGTAAGCAAGCATACGTTTAATATCAAATTGCACGATGATAAATAACGCCGCCACAAGCACTGAAAGTAAACCAAAGATCAACATTAAAGTTTGTGGAAATTCTGCGCCAACTGCTTTTGAAACCAATGTGTAGTAACGCAACACCACAAGCATTGCACAGTTTAATAACACCGCTGATAAAATTGCACTCACTGGGCTTGGTGCTTCACTGTGTGCGTCTGATAACCAAGTATGCATTGGAAATAGACCGCACTTCGTGCCGAAACCAATCAATACGAAAGCGAATGCGATATACATCAACATTGGGTTTAAACCAGTGGCTTGTTGATTCACGGCTGACCAGAAAATCGCTTGGCTTGGATCAGCAAGCACGCCATTTGCATTAGCAAAGGTTAAAAGTGTGCCGTATAAACCGAAGGCAACGCCCACAGAACAGATGATGATGTATTTCCACGCGGCTTCAAGGGATGTTTTTTGTTTGTAAGTACCGACCAAAAACGCAGAACTTAATGTTGTCGCTTCAATGGCAACCCACATTAAAATTAAGTTATTGGTGATAACTGACACAATCATCGTAAAGAAGAACAAGTGTAAGAAACCGTGGTAATGAGCATAGGTTTTAAAATCAATATGCCCTTCTTCCAATTCTGTGTTCATATAACCGATAGAATACACCCCAGCAAGTGAACCCACGACAGCAATTAAGCCTAAGAAAATGGCAGAAAGACTATCAACATACACCCAGTTGTTAAATGCACTGATACTGCCTTTTTCCAACACGCCAGAAATGACCTGTACAGAAAAGAACAACATCAAAATTAACCCGGTAATATGAAATGCGGTACAAACTGTCCGATTTTTTGTTCCGCGTAGTGCAAAGCTTTCAAAAGCGATGACTAAAGGTGCGACTAATAACGCAATTATCCATTGTTCATACATAGCGTTACCCCTTCAAACTCATAAGTTGTTTAGCATCAACAGTGTTGAAAGTGCGGTAAATTTTATTCACCAACACCACCATAATGATGACCGCAAAAATCGCATCGGTGGCAATGCCGATTTCAACTAGTTCTGGCGCATTGTTGGCAAGTAAAGCCAACGTTAAATGCGCACCGTTTTCCATTAAACAATAACCGAAAACTTGTTTCACAATATTGCGTTGGCTCACAATACACACTAAACCTAAAAGGAAGTGGCTAAGTGATACTGACAACGCTGGTTTTAAATGTTCAACTAACGGTAAGTTCACTGGAATGACAACAAAGTAACATAAGCAAACGATGATAGATGTGATCGGGATCAACCAAGCGACATTCATTCCTGCAGGAGTTTGACTTTCGTCAATTTTTCGTAAAGAAAAGATTAAAATTCCTGGCACTAATAATACTTTCGTGATGAATGCACTAATGGACCACATATAAAGTTCGTGAGCTTGCATTTCAAATGCCAAATAAACGAATAACACCACCAATACAAGCGATTGTAAGCCATAGCACAACGCGGATTTTTTTGCGGTTTTTGCCATAATGACACAAAGCGATGTAATGATGAGCAAACTCGCTAATACATTGATCATTAACATAATTCTCTCCTTAACCCGCAAGGCCTAACCAATAGGCAGCGATAAAGCTAGAACACACAGACATCACCATTAAAATCACTAAAACAAATGTCATAGAGAATGGCAATGGTTGTACATTTTGCACGTCTTCAGATGGTTTACCGATAACGCATTGACCAAATTTATAAAGCAACCAAACAAATGTTGCAGTAGATTCAATCAACGCAATCACCATTAACCAAGTTACCCATGAATATTCTTGTCCAAGGTCGAAACCAGCGGCAAATAATGGGAATTTGCTGAAGAAACCGTTAAACGGTGGCACACCAGCAATAGCTAATGCGGCAATACCAAATCCAGTACCAACAACAGGCATGGTGCGCATAATCCCTTGTAAGCGAGGCATTGAACGTGTACCAGTGGCATAACTCAATGAACCTGCAACCAAGAAGAATAAGCTTTTCGCAAAGGCGTGGTTAAAGATATAAGCAATCGCCGCAACAAAGGCTAATTTAGATCCTAATGCAGCAAGAGAAAGCCCGATGAAAATATAAGAAAGTTGAGTAATAGTTGAATACGCAAGTAAGCGTTTTAAATCCGCTTGTGGCAAGTACATTAAGAAACCATAAATCAATGTAATCATTGCCATCACAATTCCCACTTCACCCACAATGTGCGGAATTTCACCAGCTGACATCACGGAACGAGCGAAAATATAGACGCCCACTTTGACCATTGATGCTGCGTGCAAATATGCACTGACTGGTGTTGGCGCTTCCATCGCATTTGGTAACCAAATTTGCATTGGAAGTTGCGCTGATTTACCCCATGCAGCAAACATCACGCCAAATAACACGATAGTTTTCGCTTCTGGCGCAAGATGTTCTAACGCTGTGATAGAAAATGTGCCAGATTGGCTAAATAAATAAGCCGCAGCAAGATATAAACCTAATGAACCTACGTGAGTGATAATCAACGCTTTCATCGCAGCCGCCATTGCTTTTTGGCTTTGATAATAGCTGATTAATGCCCAAGAACATCCCCCAGTGATTTCAAAGAAAAGCAACTGACCAGCTAAAGTTGATGAATACACCAAGCCTGCCATTGCACCAATGAAAATCAATAAGAAAGCATAAAAACGAGGTAATCCGTTATGCGGATGTTCGCGGTTTTTATCGGTTAAATAACCACAAGAATATAAGCAAATTAAGAAACCTAAACCCACAACGGCAAAGGCAATTAACGTACTTACTGCATCTAAGGTCACGCCGAAGATTGCGGTATCACCAAATTTAACTAAATCATATGTGACAGATTGTGCGCCATTTGCATACCACTGCCCTGCCACAGCAAGTGTGCCAAGGGTAGCAAGTGCGGCAAAAATTGTGGCGATTTTTGGGAAAGATTGTTTGTTCAACCCCACAATAAACGCACCGACAAACGGCAAAATGATTGTAATTAGTGCTAAACGTTCCATATTTCCTCCTTACAATCCTGTGAAGTAAAACACAAACGCCAACACTGAAATGCCGAAACCGACCACAGTTAAACGTCCTGTTAGCATAAAGCGGGTACGTGCCAATGTGTTTTCAAACACACATGCGGCGATAAATACCACGAGTAATTTCACAAAGAAAGAAACGATGCCTAAAATGACCGCACTTACAGTGAACTCTTGTGCTGCACCAAATGGGAAAAGCACGCTCACAAAGATAGAGGCAACCACCATTGATTTTAAACTCAAACCAACTTTCAATAAGGCGAAAGAAGGGCCTGAATATTCAGTAAGGGGGCCTTCTTGAAGTTCTTGTTCCGCTTCAGCCAAGTCAAATGGAATTTTGCCCATTTCAATAAAGATCGCAAAAGCAGCGGCAACTAAGGCAATTACTGTTGCAACGGGATATTGCCAAGGTTGGCTAGAAAGTGCGGTGCTAATCACTGCAAAATTTGTAGAACCTGCAATTAAAGCAATCACAATGAATGCCAACATTAAGATTGGTTCAACAAGTACGCCTAATGTCACTTCACGGCTTGCACCTAAACTTGAGAAAGTACTGTTGGAATCCAAACCCGCAATTGAGAAGAAAAAGCGGAACAACGCGAACAAATAAATAACGGTGATTAAATCACTGCCTGCCCCAAACGGTGAGTGATGAGTAAACATGGGTAAACTCATTGCAACCACCATGACTGTACTAATTAACACATAAGGCATAACACGAGATACCCAACCCGCATTATCTGGCCAAATATTTTGACGCATCATTAATTTAGCAATGTCGCGATAATCTTGTAACAAGCCCGGGCCACGACGAGATTGAATACGAGCCCGAATCATCCGTGAAATGCCTGAAAAGAGCGGTGCTAAAGCGAGAAGAATTAACGCTTGCACAATGGCTAAAAGGAACATTCCAGCGGAAGTGGAAATTTCTGAAGGTAATGAAATCATAATTTCCTCCTACATCAACGCAATGGAAAGTAATAACACAACCAAGGCAATCACGAAGTACACGCAATAAACGCGGAAGTCGCCTTGTTGTAGCCATTGAATTTTACGACCTAACCATGGAATAAAATGCGCAATCGGCATTGTTACTTTTTCTTCCCAGAATGGTTCTGTTTTGGTCGCACCTGAAATTAATGCATTGATACCTTTTGCACCAGCAGGCGCAGGATCAAGCACTTGACGCAAGGTATAAAGTGGTTTGAAGATAATACGAAGCGGACGAGTAAAACTACCCGCAGAGGCTGCCATATCCATTTCGTAAGCATAACCACAAGCCCAAGGATTGCCTTTTGCACGATCTGCCATACGATTGCCTTTGGTATAAGCGTAATACATAAACGGCAACACAAAGAATGCAATCAACATAATGCTCACCATTGGTGTAGAAAGCGCCGTATTCGGTGTATTGCTTGCTACCACTACGCCATTTTCAGCTAAATTAAGCATGTCATTATGAGAAAGTGCGGTTGCAATATTGGCAATAATTGGTGTTACGACAGATGCGCCAACACCCAAAAGTACACAGAATAATGCCAAAATTGCCATTGCAATCACCATTGGTTTTGGCACTTCGCGTGCATGTGCTGCTTTTTCACTGCGTGGTGCACCACCAAAGCTAATACCATGCACTTTCACGAAACAAAGTGCGGCAAGCGCACCTGTTAAGGCAAGCATAATGATTGCAACAGGGCCAGCAATACGTAATACCACATCATTGTGTTGGCTTAGGCTGAATAAAGATTGATAAGTAAACCATTCACTCACAAAACCGTTAAACGGTGGTAATGCAGAAATTGCCATGGTACCAATCAAGAAACAGAAAGCAGTAAATGGCATTAATTTACCAAGTCCGCCCATTAAATCCATATCTTTTGAATGTAAACGGTACATCACAGAACCAGCACCCAAGAACAATAAGCCTTTGAATACCGCATGGTTAAGTAAGTGATATAAACCACCAAGTAAACCGACAATAGCAAGTATAGGATTATGGATTGCCATACCAATCATACCGACACCTACACCCATCATAATAATGCCGATGTTTTCTACGGTGTGATACGCCAAAAGTTTTTTGATGTCATGTTCTGCTAAGGCATAAAGTACGCCAAGCACAGAAGAAACTGCGCCAAAAGCAAGTACAATCACACCAAACCACATATTGTGTGCGCCAAGTAGATCAATACCAACTTTGATAATCCCAAAGATACCGATTTTAACCATCACACCAGACATCATTGCAGAAGCATGAGAAGGGGCAGCTGGGTGAGCTTTTGGTAACCAGCTATGTAATGGAATCATCCCTGCTTTTGCACCAAAACCAAGAAATGCCAAGATAAATACCGTAAAGGCTAAAGGCATTGAAAGCTCGGTGTGGCGGAAGTCTTCAAATTCAAAGCTACCTGCGTAGCAATAGAAAATAAAGAAAGCGATCATAATCAACACAGAACCAGCGTGAGCAATGAAGAAATACAATAAACCTGCATTGGTTGCGTTGTCATCTTGTTCGGTTAGTACTAAGAAGTAAGATGCCAAAGACATCATTTCAAAGAATACTAAAAAGTAGAAAGCGTTATCGCTGGTGACTAAGGCAACCATTGAGGCGATGAACAAATTCATAAAGAAGCCCATCGTGCCAGCGCCTTTGCCAATGTATTCTTTCACATAGGAAAAGGAATAAAGTGCGGTGATAATAACCATTAAAGAAATTACACACACCATAAACGCAGCTAATCCGTCAATGCGGATTGAAAATTGGGCGAAGTCGAAAGGGGTTGAAAACACATCAACGACCGTATCGTTGCTGATAAGCACGGGAATGCAGGCAACAATGCCTAACAAGCCACCAAGTACACCGGTCACGCCGGATATATTGATTGAAAGTTGTTCATTTTTTCGCACAGCGAGAGAAATAAACGCACCAATGACATAAATCAACAAGGACGTGATGAGTAAACTGATTGAAGAACTCATAATTTCACTCCATTGATTAACGAGTAAACAAACAATAAATTTTTATCTTGGCACGACAGGAGAACCCATCATTGCCATTTCGCGTTTTTTGCGATTTGCTTGTTCGATACTCTCATCACTAATTAAGAATAAAGTTTTTGTTGGGCAAGTTTGCATACAAGCAGGACCTTCTTCACGGAAATAGCAAAGGTCGCATTTCACCGCAATGGCTTTTACACCTGGTTCCCATGCAAGCATATTGTGAACATCGGTATTATTCGGTGCAGTGCGAATATCACGTTTTACCGCATCAGTGAAAGAAAAACTGTCATAATGGTTTGGTGCATCTAATGGTGCGCTACCATGCTGTGTAATCGCCCCAAATGGACAAGCGATAGCACAAAGTTTACAGCCAATGCATAAACTTTCATTGAGTTGAATGGTGTCATTATCATGCTTTATCGCGTGCACAGGACATACTGTAGCACAAGGTGAATCATCACAATGACGACATAAGATCGGCACAGTAATATCGTCGTTGCGCATTACTTGTAACCGCGGAAAGGATTGTAATCCAAAAGCTTTGTGTACTTCGCTGCAAGCAGCCATACAGGTATTGCATCCAATGCAATCTTTCGGATCACCTATAACAAAACGGTTCATATTTTCCCCCAAATTATAATAGATAGAAACAGAAAGTAAGTGGAGGGCATTACACCCAAACGTCCAATAACCACTCTGGAAATAAGGATACTCCTTCGGAGTTACCCAGACTAGAGTAAAACAATTGTTTTATTGACTGAGATCATAAATTTTTTCGATTTTTTAATGCGTAAAATAATTATTGAGATTGACTCTTATTTCCATAGGTTATGATTGTAAGCAATTGAATTAATTAGCGTTATAATTATTAATGGAATGTTAAAATGCTGTTGATAATGTTTCATTTAAGTCGATACTTAAATATGAAAGTGCAGCAATTTTAAGTTTAATTTGCGACATAATCTTAAATTAAACTCATTTTATCTTTACTTCTTATCTATTTTTTAGTTTAATTTACTATGTAATCTTAAATTAAACTTAATTTTTATCATGTCAGACTTTTATTCACGTCAAATACAACCTTTATTGCAAACTTTGATAAAACAATTTCCAGCAATTCTCATTACTGGCCCACGCCAAGTAGGAAAGTCCACGTTGTTACAGCATATCAGCAAAGAACATCAATATATTACCTTTGATGATCCTATCTTGCTCGATCAAGCACGTAACGAATCCACCTTATTTATGCTCAATCATCAAGGAAAATTAATCCTTGATGAAGTACAATATGCGCCTGAATTATTTTCCAGTTTAAAACTTGCCATTGATAAACAAAAAATCAATGGGCTCTTTTTGCTCTCCGGCTCACAAGCTTTTCAACTGATGCAAAATGTTACCGAAACCTTAGCGGGTCGTATTGCAGTATTAAAATTACAAGGATTTTCTCTGCGTGAAATTCAAGAAGTAGTGTTTTATTCGCCTTTTCTGCCTAATATGGATTATCTCAACACGCGCGAAAGACTTATTAAACCTGTAGAAAATATTTGGCAAATTATCCACCAAGGCTATATGCCACGCCTATATCAACAAGAAACCAGCTGGGATATTTATTATGCATCCTATGTTTCTACCTATATTGAACGAGACGTACGCACACTCACCAATATCACCAACATCACTGATTTCACGCGATTTATGATTGCTATCGCCGCACGAAGTGGTGAATTACTAAATTACAGCAATGTTGCGCAAGAAGTTGGTGTTTCCGTTGATACCATTAAACGCTGGACGACGATTCTCGAAACATCAGGCATCATTTATCTGCTTCAGCCGTATCACAACAATCATCTAAAACGTGCAATCAAAACTCCGAAAGTTTATATGATGGATACTGGTTTAATGGCTTGGTTAACTAAATGGTTGACACCGGAAACTATTCAACAAGGGGCAAAGAGCGGTCAATTTTTTGAGACTTTTGTAGTAAGTGAAGTCATTAAATCTTTCTACAATAACGGCATTGAGCCACCTATTTATTTTTATCGCGATACCAATCAAAAAGAAATCGATCTTTTGATTGAACATAATCGCACACTCTACCCCATCGAAATTAAGACTACTGCCAGCCCCAACAAGAAAATGACAAAAGCCTTTGGTATTTTGAAAGATAATCTCCCGCCCGATGAAATCCAAATAGGGAACGGCGTGATTATTAATCAATATCCGCAAAAATTATGGCTTGCAGAAGATTTGGTGGCATTGCCAGTGTGGTGGATTTAAAAATAACAAATTTTGACAAAGATCAGATTTCACTTTTCTATTTCAAGTTACTATAAATACACTCAATATCACATCAGGAAAAATGATGAAAGGAATCGAATTACGTATAAAAGGAAAAGTACAAGGCGTGGGATTTCGCCCGTTTGTATGGCTTATAGCCAATGAATATGGATTAAAAGGCGATGTCAATAATGATGGCCAAGGCGTACTCATCCGTTTTATCGAACCAGAGGAAAAGAGTCTTACTGCGTTTCTACAGGACTTACAGACAAAACTTCCTCCTTTAGCATTAATTACGGATATCCAACAGCAAGAAAAATATTGGGAGGATTTACCGCACTTTTCAGAATTTGTTATCCGTGAAAGTGAAAATAATGACATGGATACACAAATTGTACCTGATGCGGCAACCTGTTCTGCTTGTATCGCTGATTTGTTTGACACTCAAAATCGCCGCTATCACTACCCTTTTACAAATTGTACTCACTGTGGCCCACGTTTTACGATCATAAAAAAAATCCCTTACGATCGTAAAAATACTTCTATGTCTGATTTTCCATTTTGCCCTGATTGTGAACATGAATACAAAAATCCCGCAGATCGTCGTTTTCATGCCCAACCTAACGCTTGTAACGTTTGTGGGCCACACATTTGGTTACAAGATCAATATCAACAACTTTCAATACATGAAAATGCGCTAAAACAAACTGCTGATTTACTCAAAAAAGGTAAAATTATTGCGATAAAAGGCATTGGTGGTTTCCATTTAGCCTGTAATGCACAAGCTTTTCATACCGTTCAATTATTACGTGAACGCAAACATCGACCTAGCAAGCCACTTGCTGTAATGGTTCCTAGTTTAGATTTTCTACAAAACCTAACGCCAGCTGAAATTAAATTACTCACTAGCACAGCTGCACCAATAGTCTTATTAAATAAATATAAAGTGCCGAATTTAGCAGAAAATATTGCACCCAATCTAAATGAAATCGGCATTATGTTACCAAGTAATCCATTACAACATTTACTTTTACGAGAGATAAATCAACCACTTGTGATGACGTCTGCCAATCCGAGTGGAGAACCGCCCGTACTAGATAACCAAAGTGCGGTAAAAAAATTAAGTCATTTGGCTGATTTCTATCTTTGCCATAATCGTGATATTTTGCAACGCGCAGATGATAGTTTAGTTCGTGTAGCCTTTGACGGTGTGGAAACCTTACGTAGAGCAAGAGGATATGTACCCGATGAAATCGTCCTAAATACCCAAACTGAAAAAAATATTTTGGCATTGGGTTCCGATCTTAAAAATACCTTTTGCCTACTCAAACAAAATAAAGCCATTGTCAGCCAACATATTGGCGACACAGCGAATGAACTGATACAACAACAATTAGAAAATAATATTGATTTATTTTGTCAAATTTATCAATTTAAACCAGATTTAATTGCGATTGATACTCATACTGGCTACTTTTCATCAAAAGTAGGCAAAAATCTGGCAAAAAAATTTTCTATTCCTTATGTCACTGTCTTACATCATCATGCACATATTACAGCCGTATTAGCCGAACATCATTGCAAGGAAAAAGCTATTGGCATCGCATTAGACGGTATTGGTATGGGCGCAAATGGACAACTTTGGGGCGGAGAATGTTTGCTTGTAGAGGGGGAAACTTGCCAACATCTTGGTGGATTACCTGCCGTGGCGTTACCTGGCGGTGATCTTGCAGCAACCCAACCTTGGCGTAATTGGATCGCCCATTTACAACAATTTGTTCCTCATTGGCAAACATTTGCAACAAAAACTTGCTCTCATTTACCTTGGGAGCCCCTCACCAATGCCATTCAACGAAAACTTAACTCACCACTCATCTCATCAGCAGGAAGATTATTTGATGCAGTCGCCTATGGTTTAGGGATTACAGAGACTAAACTCTCTTGGGAAGGAGAGGCGGCTTGCCATTTAGAAGCGCTTGCTACACAATCTGATTTTATTAAAGAAAACAAAAGCACAATGAATATTCCCGTTAAAATGGTAATTAAAGATAATCAATTAGATTTATCAACTTTCTGGCAAAGCTGGCTTGCTTACGACACCTCTAAAGCTAATAAAGCCTTTGCTTTCCATTATGCCTTAGCACAAGGCTTTTCAGAATTAGCGCGGAAACAAGCCCTATATCATCATTGTAAAACTATCGTACTTTCTGGTGGCGTGATGCATAATCAACTATTACGCAAACTATTAAAAGAAAATTTAGCAGAGTTTAATGTGTTAAGTGCCCATCAATACCCTATGGGCGATGGCGGGTTGAGTTTAGGGCAAACAATGATAGCCGCAAATTTATCTGACTAATAAAAAACGCGTGGAATACTAAACACGCGCTTTTATTATCAAATATACCAGTAATACTATTTCACATGACAGCTTATAGCCGTTTCGACATAAGCAATTATCTGAGTGGCAATATCAACCCCGCTTGTTTTTTCAATCATTTCTAAGCCTGGGCTTGCATTCACTTCTAAAACCAATAATCCATTTTTTGAATGAATTAAATCCACGCCAGCTACATCTAAACCAATAGCTTTTTTAGCTCGAATGGCTATCTGTTTCTCGTCATCGCTTAGGATAATTTTTTCGGTTTTTCCACCACGATGACAATTTGCCCGAAACTCACCATCTTGCCCAATTCTCTGCATCGTTGCCACAACTTGATCACCAATCACAAAACAACGAATATCCGTATTGCCCGCTTCTTCGATAAAATCTTGCTGCAACATCGATATATTGGTTTGTTTAAAAGCTTCCATAATGCTCACCGCACTTTGTGGTTTTTCAGCCAAAATCACCCCAATTCCTTGTGAACCATTTAGCGTTTTTAAAATTGTCGGCGAACTGATATGAGCTATCGTCGCCTGAGCTTGCACTTCACTGCCGCTTAAAAGTGAATTGGGAACAGGAACACCAGCCTTCAGCAAAAGTTGCAAACTTTTCCATTTATCACGTGCATTTAAAAATGCCTGAGATGAATTTAAACAAAAAGTCCCTTTTCCTTCAAAATGCTGTAAGACTGAACATCCCATTTGCGTACTCGTTGTGCCAAATCGAGGCAAAACAGCATCATAATCAGGCAATAAATAAGGTTTCGACTCTGAATTTTCTTGATAAAAAATCTGAAAGTGCGGTGGATTTTGTGAAAGTTTTAAGAGACATCGATTCGGATCTAAAATATCCATCTCATGCCCTTGGTATTTCGCAGCTTCTTTTAAGCGTTGGCAACTATAAAGACGAGGTTCGCGGCAAAGCATTAGTAATTTCATAATATTTAACTCATTGTCTACGATGTTCCGTATATTACACGAATAAAAACACTTTATGTAGACGATAAAAATCAGGTAGAATTGCCTAGAATTTTTAACTCAAAAAAGGAAATATTATGTTCGTTGTTATTTTTGGTCGTCCTGGCTGCCCTTACTGTGTGCGTGCAAAAAACCTTGCTGAAAAATTAAAAGGCGAAGTTGCTGATTTTGACTATCGTTATGTGGATATTCACGCAGAAGGCATTACTAAAGAAGATTTATCAAAATCTGTTG
The DNA here is from genome assembly GCF_001679495.1 of Haemophilus sp. CCUG 66565. Classification (NCBI taxonomy): domain Bacteria; kingdom Pseudomonadati; phylum Pseudomonadota; class Gammaproteobacteria; order Pasteurellales; family Pasteurellaceae; genus Haemophilus; species Haemophilus sp. CCUG 66565. Next base: position 117,592 of record NZ_LZOX01000013.1, read on the forward strand.
GTAAACCAGTAGAAACCGTACCACAAATCTTTATTGATGAAAAACCAATCGGTGGTTGCACTGACTTTGAAGCATTAATGAAAGAACAATTTGGTATCGTTGCTTAATTTTTCTTTTTAATTTACAAAAAAGCCACTTTCAATCGAAAGTGGCTTTTTTCATAGGCTAGTTTTAACCGTTATAACGTTTAAAAATTAATGTCGCATTTGTACCACCAAAACCAAAGCTATTTGACATTACAGTTTGTAATCCTGCATTTTCTTTCGTCTCAGTAACGATATTGCAACCTTCAGCAGCTTCATCTAAGGTTTCGATATTAATACTTGGTGCAATAAAATCATTATCCAACATTAATAATGTGTAAATTGCTTCGTGTGCACCCGCCGCACCTAAAGAGTGACCAGTCATTGATTTAGTTGAAGAAATCGCTGGAATTTTGTCACCAAATACATTTTTGATTGCACCTAATTCTTTCACGTCACCTACTGGTGTAGATGTGCCATGTACGTTGATGTAATCAATTGGGGTATCTACAGTTGCCATTGCTTGTTTCATACAACGCTCTGCACCTTCACCGCTTGGAGCAACCATATCGTAACCATCAGAAGTTGCGCCATAACCTACAATTTCAGCGTAGATTTTTGCACCGCGAGCAAGTGCATGTTCTAATTCTTCCACAACTACAACTGCACCACCACCAGCAATCACGAAACCGTCACGGTTTGCGTCATAAGCACGAGATGCTTTTTCTGGCATTTCATTGTATTTAGTTGAAACTGCACCCATTGCATCAAATTCAGTAGCACATTCCCAAGATAATTCTTCTGCACCACCCGCAAAAACGACATCTTGTTTGCCTAATTGAATTAACTCAACCGCATGACCAATACAATGTGCAGAGGTTGCACAAGCTGAACTGATTGAATAGTTCACACCACGGATTTTATAAGGGGTGGCTAAACAAGCAGAAACACTTGATGCCATGGTTTTCGTTACCGCATAAGGGCCAATTGCTTTTACACCGCGAGGGCCACGTACCGCATCACAAGCCACTAACTGATTATGTGCAGAACCCGTACCCGCACCAATCACTAAACCGGTACGATCATTAGAAACTTGATCTTCTGTTAAGCCAGAATCTTCAATCGCTTCACGCATAGAAAGATAAGCATAAGCCGCTGCATCACCCATAAAACGGAACACTTTACGATCAATGTGCTCGCTTGGGTTTAATTTGATTGTTCCGGCAACATGGCTACGCATATTCATTTCTACAAACTCAGGCACAACTTCAATACCTGATTTCCCTGCTTTTAATGAAGCCAATACTTCTTCTTTATTGTTACCGATACTTGAAATAATCCCAAAGCCTGTAATTACAGCTCTTCTCATTGCTTCTTCCTTATTGTTTTATATGTAAAAATAACGGCTCAAAATTACTACGAAATAAAAATATTTCAAGCAATAATTCATTTGTTCGACCAGTTTAGAAAATCGCGTTATTATACGTAAATTTCATTAGGCAAGGAAGGAATAAAAAATGACCTTTAGTGTCCAACATGCTGAGATTCACTTCAATCAAAACCATATTCCCGTCTCAGATCAATTCGATGATGTCTATTTTTCTAACGAAAATGGATTAGCAGAAACAGATTATATTTTTCTACAAGGTAATCAACTTTGGGAACGTTGGATGACCCACAAAGAAGCCAATTTTGTTATCGCAGAAACAGGATTTGGTACAGGATTAAATTTCTTTGCGGCAACCCAATTATTCCGTGAATTTCGCCAGCAACATGAGAATCATCCTTTAAAATGCCTAAATTTTATTTCCTTTGAAAAATATCCGCTAAAAATTACCGCACTTTCGCAAGCGCATCTTGCCTATCCTCAGTTTGAAGATTTAAGCGTTCATTTGCAACATTATTGGCCTTCATTGATTCTCGGTTGCCATCGTATCCATTTTGGAGAGACAACATTAGATTTATGGTTTGGTGATGTATCAGAAAACTTGCCACAACTTGGCGATTATATGAATGAACGTATTGATGCTTGGTTTTTAGATGGCTTTGCGCCAAGCAAAAATCCTGAAATGTGGAATGATGATCTCTATAACCTGATGTTCCGTTTCACGAAACCCAATGGTTCTTTTGCCACCTTCACTGCAGCAAGTGCGGTCAGAAAAGGACTTGAATCCGCTGGTTTTAATGTGACAAAACGTAAAGGCTTCGGCAAGAAACGAGAATGCTTAAGTGGGCTAAAAATACAATCAAAATCTACCGCACTTTCTACACCTTGGTATCTCGCTCAGCCTGCGAAAATGGAAAAACAAGATGTCGCTATTATCGGCGGAGGTGTTGCTTCTCTTTGTACTACCATTTCCTTAGTTAAACGAGGGGCAAAAGTCACTATTTATTGTGAAGATGACGCGCTCGCACTTAATGCCTCAGGCAATAAACAAGGCGCATTTTATCCGCAACTTAGCGATGATAATGCGCTCACCGTTGATTTTTACCTGCACGCTTTCAGTTACGGTCGCCAATTACTTGATTGGGCAATCGCACAAAACATAGCGTTTGAACACGAATTTTGTGGCGTGGCACTATGTGCTTACAACGAAAAAAGTGCGGTCAAATTAACAAAGATTTCTCAACTTGGTTTGCCGAGTGAAATATTCCAAATGCTAAATGCTGAACAATTCAGTGAAAAAGTGGGATTACCGCTTAATTGCGAAGGCGGTTGGATTGAACAAGGGGCTTGGCTTGCACCAAGACAATTTGTTCAAAATGCCTTTTCATTTCTTGAAAAACAGGGTGTCGTCATTAAAACCTCACAAAAAATTACCGCACTTTCTCAACAAGAAAAAGGCTGGGAACTAGAAAATACGCAAGGTCAAAAATACTGCCATGAAGTCATCATTCTTGCGAACGGATATAAAATTACTGATTTTGTTCAAACAGAAAAGCTACCGCTCTACCCTATCCGCGGGCAAGTCAGCCAAATTCCAACATCAGAAAACTTACTCAAACTGAAATCAGTGCTTTGTTATGATGGATATCTCACCCCAGCCGATCAATTAAAAACCTCACATTGCATCGGCGCAAGCCATGTTCGTGATAATGTTGATCGCCATTTTAGCGAACAAGAACAACAAGAAAATCAACAAAAACTCCAACAAAATATCGCCCAATCTTGGACGCAGGATGTGGATACATCAGGCAATCTCGCTCGTGTAGGAATCCGCTGCTCTGTAAGAGATCTTGCCCCAATGGTTGGAAACGTACCCCATTTTGAACAGCAACAAGCGGATTATTACAATTTATTCAACCTCCGCCGTCGTAAACAACCTATTCAAAGTGCGGCCAATTTTCAGAATCTTTTCTTAACGGCAGCCTTAGGTTCTCGTGGGCTTACCTCCGCTCCACTCTTAGGTGAAACCTTAGCTTCAATCATTTATGGCGAGCCATTGCCTATAAGCGAAGCTATATTACATAATCTTTCAGCTAACCGAGCTTGGGTGAGAAAATGGTTGAAAGGAAGTGTCGTGAAATAATTTTACTTCAAAAAAATAACAGCACAGGTATTAAACTTGTGCTGTTAACATAATAAACGTAAATTTTACTTCACGCTTCCACAATTCAAACAATACAAATATTGTCCTTTAGGATCATTAAATTTAGTTAATACATTCAATTCTTTTTGTAATTTTTGAATTGGAGCTGGTATCCCTATCCAGCTAGAAAAAGCACGTTGCGTTGTTTTTTTCGTATCGTGTAATAATGTCTTTACAAAACTATTGCTATCATCATCTATCAACCATTCTACGCTAAAAGATTCCATTGCTTTTTCTTGACGTTGATTCACTAATTGTTCAGCTTTATTGATTGCTTCATTAAAAGAACCAATCTCATCCACTAAACCATTTTGGAATGCATCACTGCCTAACCAAACCTGACCTTGAGCAAGTTTATCTACTTGTGTTTTAGAAAGCTGGCGACCTTTGCTAACAATTTCTAAAAATCGGTCATAACCATGCTCAATTTCTGTTTGATAAATATCTTGCACTGGTTTTGCTAACGGAGAAAAGGCTGATGTATTAGCTAATTCAGTAGTTGAAACGCCATCAGCATTCACGCCTATTTTCTTAATGCTATTTTCGAAAGTCGGGAACATCGCGAAAATACCAATAGAACCCGTAATGGTGTTTGCATCGGCAATGATATAATCTGAAGTAGATGAAATCCAATAACCACCTGATGCGGCCATTGCCCCCATAGATACAATAACAGGTTTACCAATTTTCTGTAAATTTTCAGCCTCTTGTCGAATAATTTCCGAAGCGAATGCACTTCCACCTGGAGAATTAACGCGTAAAATCACCGCTTTTACAGCTTTATCGTCATAAGCTTTTCGTAAAAGACGCGCAATGGTATCTCCTCCGACATTTTCTTCATCACTTTCCCCATCAATAATCGTACCCTCCACATTCACTACGGCAATTTTATTTGTCGAATTATCCTGTGGTGTTAAACGATCAGGGAACTGTGTTAAATAATCATCAAATGCGACTAAATTAGCTTCTCCATCTGCATTTTTGCCAAAAAGTGCGGTTAATTTTTTCTCTAAATCAAAACGTGTTGTCAAATGGGTCACCAAACCACGTTTTTGCGCATAGCGTGTCGAATCCCCTTTCAATGTTTTCAATTCAGCTAAATATTGTTTCGCCGCAGGCAACAGTTCATTTGATTTAATATGACGATTTTCGCTTACCATTGAGGTATAGTGATTCCACATTAAGTTTAACCAACGTTGCATATTCGTTTTTGCTTCAATTGACATATCGTTGCGCATAAAAGGTTCTACCGCTGATTTATAAGTTCCTACGCGGAAAATATGTGGTGTCACAGCCAATTTATCGAGCATATCTTTAAAATATAAATTCTCTTGCGACAGCCCATGTATATCCACCTGACCAATTGTATTAAGATAAATCTCGTTCGCAAAGCTGGCTAGATAATATTGCCCCTGTGTATAATTATCTGCATAAGCAATAACAGGTTTTCCACTTTCTTTAAAGCGATTAATCGTTGCACCAATAAAATCTAAAGCAGGTAAATCAGCTCCTTCAAAATGATTAAGATCGAGCACTAATCCTTTAATTTGAGGATCCTGTTGCGCATACTCAATCGCTGACACAACATCAAATGTTGAAATTTTTCTTGGTACATACTCACCGTTCAATTCACTTAGCGCATCTTGCCAACGAAGTGTTTCATCACGATTATCCGCTAAATAACCATCTAAATTTAGCAATAAGCCGCCTTCCTCTGTTAATGTTGTAGATTTTTTTCCACCACTTGAAAAGCTAATAATCGCCATTAGCAATAGGACAAAACCTAGAAACACCACATTCATCACGAGATCACGAATGAAACACAGCGCTTTCCAACATAATTTTAATACTCGAAACATACGAATTACCTTTAAAAAATTTGCGCTAGCGTATCACAAAGCCTTGTCAAAAACTATGCTATAATCTACCGCACTTTTATTGACAGAGAATAATACAATGAATGCACTTACCCTCTTAACCACAAGAAAATCAAATAAAAAATTAACCGCACCAGCGCCCAATGCTGAACAATTAGAACAAATTTTTCAAGCAGCAATGCGTGCACCTGATCATGGAAAATTAAAACCCTATCACTTTGTTATCATGGAAAATGAAGGACTTAATAAATTGGAAAAGCTGCTTAAAGCTGCGGTTATCGAATTTGATCTTGGTGAAGAGCGATTAAAAAAAGCTGAAAATTTAGCCCATCGAGCCCCAATGGTAATCGGTGTTGTAGCAAAAGTTGATCCTACAATCGCAAAAGTACCAGGATGGGAACAAATGCTCAGTGCAGGTTGTGCAACTTATGGATTACAACTGGCTGCACAAGCGCAAGGATTTGATAATGTGTGGATTTCAGGGAAATGGGTTAATGGCACTGCATTACGAGAAGCTTTCGGATGTCGTGAACAGGATCGTGTAATTGCATTAGTCATGATTGGCACAGGCATGGAAAAAGCCGAACGTGAATGCCGAATTATCGATACAAAAGATTTTGTAACCTATCTATAAAATATTCCTTGCTTTCCTCAAGACTTAGAGGAAAGCAAGATATTGCCCAACTCTTCTTCCAATTCATCCGCCATCGCCGCCAATATTTCTCGAGTAAGAAGGGCCAATGCACGATAAAAAGGCAAAGTTGCTTGAGTTTCTACTTGAGTTAAAAACTTCGCTGCACAAGGCAATAAAAAGGTTTCAAACAATTCTTGTTGAGCCACTAAAGAATCTGAATTATCTTCAAGCCAAGAGGCTGTGAGCAATAATAAAGCAAAATGATCCGCACTTTCCACTTCTGGCATATTGCGTACAAGGCGAAAATTCATAAATTCTTCAACATCAATTCCATAAGCTGAAATAGAGGTGATGACTTTACCATTGGTACCAAATAATTTTTGATACTCTTGATTCAATAAATCGAGCTCAATTTTAGCTTGTAGGCTATTCAGCGCTAATTCACTTTCTTTATCAGTATCTAACGCCCAAACTTGACTTAAACCTTTTTGTTGTAACCAAGCAAACGCGCCTACAAGTACTTCATCGGTAGGAGAACGATAAAAAAGATTACCGAATAATCGACTAATTAATGAAAAATTATTAATTTGTTTTTCAGACATTACGCTTTTTCCTTTAAAAGTGCGGTCAATTTTTCTTTTGTTTTTTGAGCGACAAGTTCAATCATTGCTTTACGCGCCTCATCATCAATTAAATGAATATCACCGAATAATTCAAACTCGACATTTTCAATGCCACAGTAATTAAATAATCCATTAATTAAACAATGATTAAGCGATTTATCCACACAAAATTCTTTATATTTATCAACATTACTGCCAATCGTAATAAATTGCTGCATTTGCTTATTTTTGAGCAATCCAACCGATTCGCCGTTTTCCGTTTTATAGGCAAAGCCGTGACTTAATACACGATCTAAATAGCCTTTCAAAATTGATGGAAATCCCATCCACCAAAGGGGATAAACCAACGTAATTAAATCCGCTTGAAGAATAAAATCATGCTCTTGCTGAATATCTTCTGGAATAATACCTTTGTTAGCATTCTGCAATTCTTCATGAGATAAAATTGGATTGAAATTCATTTCATAAAGATCACGAAAAAATACATTTACACCCTTCTCTTGACTAATTTGCTCAATACGATTGGCAATCGCTCGTCCAAAACTACGCTCTGAATTAGGATGAGCAAAAATAATTAAGTGGTTCATTTTTCTTATCTATTTGTAGGGAAATAAAACTTGGCAGAAGTCTATCAAAATAGACCGCACTTTGCATATAAAATCACATAAAAAAAGCGGGCATAGCCCGCTCTCCTCTCTTATTTGCATCATCATTATGCTGCGTTTTTACGTTCTTCTTCCATACATACTGCCGCAGTAAATAATACGTCAGTTGATGAGTTTAATGCGGTTTCAGTTGAGTCTTGTAAAATACCGATAATGAAACCAACACCGATCATTTGTGCTGCTACATCATCAGAAATACCAAATAAGCTACATGCTAATGGGATTAATAATAATGAACCACCCGCCACGCCAGATGCACCGCAAGCACAAAGAGAAGCGACGATACTTAATAAAATCGCACTAACAAAAGATACTTCAACACCTAATGTGTGTACTGCAGCTAACGTTAAAATTGTGATCGTGATTGCAGCACCCGCCATATTGATGTTCGCACCCAATGGAATAGAAACAGAATAAGTTTCTTCATCAAGGTTTAAACGTTTTGCTAATTCAATATTCACTGGGATATTTGCCGCAGAACTACGTGTGAAGAACGCTGTTACACCACTTTCGCGTACACAAGTCCATACTAATGGGTACGGATTACGACGAATTTTCCAATAAACTAATGCTGGGTTAATAACAAAAGCAGTAAATAACATTGTACCGATTAATACTGCAAGTAACTGCGCATAACCGCCTAATGCGACTAAACCTTTATCAGATAAGGTTTCAGCCACTAAACCGAATACACCAAATGGTGCAAAAGAAATAATGACATGAACAATTTTTGATACGCCTTCTGCAAAATCAGATAATACGTTCTTAGTTGCATCAGATGCATGACGTAACGCTAAACCTAAACCGATAGACCATGCTAATACACCAATAAAGTTTGCTTTGAAAATCGCATTTAATGGATTGTCTACCACATTTAAAATAAGGGTAAATAAAACTTGACCAACAGCTTGCGGAGCTGAGCTGGCATCTTCTTTGGTTGCAAGAACCACTTCCGTTGGGAATACGAAACCCGCAATAACTGCAACAATCGCTGCTAAGAATGTACCGAGAAGGTAAAGCACAATGATTTCTTTCATATTGCTTTTCGTACCAATCTTACGGTTTGCAAGCGCAGCCATAACAAGGAAGAAAATCAAAATTGGCGCAACAGCACGCAATGCTTTAACAAAGATGGTACCTAAAACGCCTACTTTTTCAGCAATATTAAAACCTAAAGCACCTTCAAGTGCCGGTCCAACAAGCGCAATAATGATCCCTAGAACTAAACCAGTTGCAATTCTTTTTACTAAATTGCCCTGGAATAACAGACGAAATAAACGAGATGTGTTCATACTTTTATCTTTCTTTTTAATAAATTTAACTTCAGATTGTCGCCAATCCACCTATGAGGAGATTAAAGATAGCGTAAATTCTTATCGAAAGAAAATATTTTTTGTTATTTGTCATCCAATAAATGAACTTTTTTCTAAATTTGTTAGATATTTTCTAAAAACATACTGATAAAAAAATTTTTTATTTAAGCTATTGACACCCTGTATGAAACACCAGTAAAATTTAACTGTACAAAAAAACAAGGTAAAAGGTTATTTATCCATATTATTTAACAGGAGATAAGAGAATGAACAACCAAACTTTGACTGCGCAATATGAAATGGATTTTTCTTATAATCCACTCCCTTTTTTCAGTGATATGGATGACAGCCTTAAATTCAATAAAAAACTAGACTTGAATCTTTATTGCATTAAGCGTCCAAAGCAAACCTGTTTTATTCATGTCACCAATCCAAACATGTTAGCTTGGGGGATTGAAAGTGGAGATATGCTAGTCGTTGAAAAAAATGACAATCTTTATACAGGTGATCTTGTTGTGCTAGAAGAAAATAACGAATTTCATGTCTATGAATTTATGGCGCATAACGGCAATTACCTTTTCATGGCATTGGATTCCACCACACCAAATATAAATACAAAAGATTGGTCGAATTTACCTATTGTCGGCACCGTAACCAATACAATTCATCAAATGAAACGTCGCGATAAAATGAAATGGGCTGCATAGTTAAAGGCGAATAAAAAAGTGCGGTGAAAATCAACCGCACTTCTATCTAGTATCTAGATTATATTTCAATTAATTACTCGTCACTTTACGTCTAGCAATCACCGCATCAGAAAGCTGTTTAAGAAGAATTTCAGAATCTTCCCATCCAATGCAAGCATCCGTAATACTTTGTCCGTAAGTTTGCGCTTTACCATCAACTAAATCTTGACGGCCTTCCACTAAATGACTTTCCACCATTACGCCAAAGATTTGTTTAGAACCAGATGCAATCTGATTGCATACATCCTGGCAAACGTCCATTTGTTTTTTAAATTGTTTACAGCTATTTGCATGGCTGAAATCAACCATAACATGTGGAATACGACCAGATTTCTCAATATCCGCACAAACTTTTGCTACATCTTCAGCGTTATAGTTTGGTCCTTTATCACCGCCACGTAAAATAATATGGCAATCTTCATTCCCTTTTGTAGAAACAATCGCAGAATGACCAAATTTGGTTACAGATAAGAAATAATGAGGGGCTTCTGCTGCACCAATTGCATCTAAAGCAACTTTCACACCACCATTAGTTGCATTTTTAAAACCAACCGCACAAGATAAACCAGAGGCTAACTCACGGTGAACTTGTGATTCAGTCGTGCGCGCCCCAATTGCGCCCCAGCTCATAAAATCTGCCACATATTGTGGCGTAATCATATCTAAAAATTCACCTGCAGATGGCACACCTAAATCATTAATATCAGAAAGTAATTTTCTTGCAATGCGTAAACCATCATTTAAACGATAAGTATCATTTAAATACGGATCGTTAATTAAACCTTTCCAGCCCACCGTTGTACGTGGTTTTTCAAAATACACACGCATAATAATTTCAAGGCTATCTTTATATTTTTCACGTAATGGTTTTAAACGGTTTGCATACTCAATTGCCGCTTTAGGATCATGAATAGAACAAGGACCAATAATCACTAATAAACGATCATCTTTACCATGAATAATATTATGTGCTTCATGACGCGTTTGTTTTACTAATTTAGCCGCATATTCACTAGCTGGGTATTTTTCTAATAAGGCAATGGGCGGTAAAACCTGATCGACTTTCTCAATACGCGTATCATCGTTTGCCACGACAATTTCAATTTTTTCTTTAGCCATACATCACTCTCTTGCTTTCAAATGCTGTGTTTAATTATGTTGTTACTCTACACTTATTTTTTGTACTAGTAAACTAGTTCATTGTGTTTTTTTAAGCTTATTATGAGAACAATCTTATTAAACAATCTTTAATAAAGCATTGCAAGTGAAATGGTATGACATAATAACGGGCATATTTTCCCCTCTTTTAATGTTAATTAAAGCATATTTTTAAAGCCGATATAAAAAAACACCGCACTTTGCGGTGTTTTTTCATTATGTTTTTGCTATCAGATAATTACCATTGATAACCTACGCCAGCTGCAACGCCAGTTTTACCTTGGCTATTTGCCGTACCAGATAAACGGATGATGATCTTACCATTATCAGAAATACGAGACATACCTACTGCAAGACCATTTTGACCTTGGTAGCTACCCGCTGCAATACCAACTAAGCTCTTACCTGGTGTATAAGCCTGCGGAATATTCGCCGCTGCCAATGCACTCGCAGTGCCTGCATCACCACGTTTTCCAACTTTGTTGATCTTGTTATCCAAGTCACCAAGTTTATGCCCAATACCTGCAGCTACAGCATGTAACTGGCTACCATTTATAGCATCTTTAGAAGTTGCTGAAATTTGACCAGGTGCAACATCAGTAATTTTCGCACCATTCACACTTAGTTCAGCTGGCTGAGCTGGTGTAGCTGGGCTAGTCGCTGTTGCTGGTTTTGCAGGTTGTGCAGCTTTACCTGTAATCTTAGGTCCTTCTTTACCAAATTGGACACTATTAAATTGAGGAGTCATTGAAGTTGCGATCGCAATATCACGACCATTACGTGTAATCTCGATATTGTTACCTGCATCAACATTAACAGTCTCATCCATTTTAACTTTAGTTGGAGAAGTATTGCCTGAAATGACTTTACCTGTTGAACCTTCTACCGTTCTAGAATGAACATTGATGCCACTATTTTGTAATTGATCAACATTCACCGCATCACTTGGTTTCGTACCCCATGCAACATTAGAGATGACTGTACCGCCAGTACCTTTATCTAAGCCATTATCTTTTAGATATTGTACTTTAGCTTCTTCTTTTGCCGCATCCACTGCAGCTTTAGAAGCGGCCTCAACAACATCCTTAGATTGACCTTTCAATAAATCCTTAATCTTCTCTTCTGCGGCTTTTGCGGCAGCTTCTTGTTTACCCGTCAATTCACCAAGCTGAGTTGGAGTTAAACCTTCTTCACGACTTGTTGTTGAGGTATATTTATCTCCTAAGCCATCAGGATCCATTGAAGCTGATGTACGAACGTTACTTGGTTCTAAGGCTTCTTTGGTTGTATCAGGTTTACCCTCTTTAACTGGGTACCATTTACCATCAGCAGCTTTAGCAACCTTATTACCATCCTTATCTTCAGAGGTAATTTGACTAATTGGTAAATCAACATTAAATCTCACATAGGTATTGGTGATTTTTTTACCATCTTTATTTACCTCATCCACAGTTGCAGCTTGAACTTTGGTATTTTTACCATCGGCAAAACGAACATTGTCATCTGGATTTACTTTCTCAAGTTTATCTGCTGATAACGCTTTACTACTATCATCAAATGCTTTATTAGCTTTAGATGAATCAGCCAAACCAATATTCCAACCAGACTCTTGGATTGCTGTTGCCACGGTATTACCTGTTACAAAACCAGAACCATTGTTCTTAATCTCTGCATCAGCTACATCAAGCGGTCGATTATTAGCAGTTGGTTTACCATTTGTATCTACCTCGTAGCCAACTGGTTTACCATCTTTATCTACTGAATAGTAGTTATCACCAATCTTAATCGCTGGGATTTCTTTACCGTCTTTAGTAATTGTCACTTTATCCGTCACACTACCTTCTGCAATCGCCACCGTAATTTCACGAGTTACCGTGCCATCTTTTTGCGTTACATCTTTACCAGTTACAGAAATACCGTTTTTACCTTTGAATTCCACTTTGTTCGCGTTTTTCACAGTATTGGTGTAGTTGTTATCTTTTGCAGATACCACCCAACCCATATTCGCTAAATCACGAACAGTTGCTGCAGAATTTAATGTTTCTTCGCTTAAAGGTTTATCACCTTCTTTCGGGTTAGTGCCTAAGTTAACTAGTTTGTCTTTCGCTTCTTTAGCCGGTGTTGTTACATTGCCATTAGCATCAGGTTGATCACCTGTTGAAGTCTTAACATCTGCAGTATTCAACACAGAACCCACACCTTTTAATTGTGTCGGTTTGCCGTCTGAAGAAGATACATTCAACGCACTTGATGGTTTATTGGCATTATCATTATTTTTTGCCTCTTTCGCAGCTTCACGTTTCAAGGTAACTTGCGGATTTTCCACCGTTACTTTGTCTCGTTCTAAACCTGTTGACCCTTCATTTGGTTTACCGTCAGCGTTAAGTTCGTTTGGTTTATAGAATTTACCATCGTTACCTTTCACAACAGTCTCGCCTGCTGCATTTTTGTATGTTTCAGGCTCACCAACATTCACTGTATTGAATGACACATCGTCTTTCGTTGCATAGGTTATCGAACCATCTTTCTCATGTTTCACAGACATATTTTTGCCTGCTTTCATAGTAATGGTATCGCCTGGGTTGATCATCTCACCGTTTGATAAATCAGCTGCGGTTAAATTGTCTCCCTCAGTTTTATCTGCTTTCAGCGTAAAGCCTGATTTGTTAATCATATCCGCAACATTTTCGGCAGTTGCAATCAAACTAGGTGCATTATTTACCGCACTTTGAGCTTTATTTACTGCATCTTGAGCAGCTTTTTTCTCCTCATCTGTTGCTGTTGGTTTATTATTTAACTCCTCTAATTTAGCTTGAGCCGCTTTTAATGCATCTTCAGCTGCTTTCTTCGGCCCTGTTACCGCACCCGTTGCTGTACCTGCTTCATTCTTCGCAACATCCACTAAGCCATTTGATACGTTTACAGTAATCGTACGAACACCATTCGCATCAGTTTCACCTGTAACAGTTGCAATTCCTTTTCCAACAAAGTTCACTTTGTTAGTGTTGCGCACTTGGTCTGTATAGCCATTCGCTGGAGCACCTACAATCCAACCCATATTTTGCAAGTCACCTACTGTCGCGGCATTGTTCGGGTTAGAGTTTGCAAAGTCTACTAAGCCTGCTGCTGGATCCATCTTAGCTGGTGGTGTTACTGCTTTTGCTGTATCCGTAGGAACACCTTTCGTACTAATTTGATCCGCTGGATACCATTTACCATCGTTCGCCAATTTAAGCGGTTGTTTTACATCCGCATCTGTTGTGCCATCTTCTAATGAACCATCAGCTTTTACTTTACCTTCCGGGTAATACTTACCGTCATTTGCTTTAACGAGTTTATTACCATCAGCATCTACTGGCGCGATAGTTTCTGCACCTTGCGCTACGTTACCCAATTGCATTGGCGCATTCGCAGATTTGTCATCACCATTGTTCATTGAAGCAATCACATCTGTTGGTTTTTTACCATTCTGCAATGCCGTTGCTGGCGTCGCTGTACCTGCTTTCACATCATCTGCTGTTGTTCCTGCTGGGTAAACATTACCATCAATCACAACTGAACCTGCAGGATAAGCCTTATCACCAAACACCACTGCATCTGCTGGGTAGAAGTTATCTCCTGCTTTCACCAGTTTATTACCTTCTTTATCGGTATAAACTACTGGCGATTGAGCCGTTTCAACAGTAATAGTACGAATACCACCTTTGGTTTCGCCGGTTACGGTAATGCCATTTTTACCCACGAAGTCCACTTGGTTCGCATTTTTCACCACATCTTTATAGCCGTTGCCATCTTTTGTTGATACTACCCAGCCCATATTCGCAATATCACGAACGGTTGCTGCTGAGTTCAAAATCTCAGGTGCAAGGTCGGATTTACCCGTAATTGGATTGTTACCAAGGTTCACTAAGTTTTGGTTGCCTGCTGTTGCCGGAGTATCTCCTTGTTTACCTGTTGATGTCGGCTGTTCTTTTGTATTTAACACAGAACCCACACCTTTCAACTGCGTTGGTTTATCGCCTGCCGCAATATTCAACGCCGTTGTCGGATGGTTACCCTCTGCGTTGTTATTCGCCGGGCTTGCCTTCTCAGTTTTTAATGTTACTGGTGCTACTGGACTTACTTTATCTTTAGCAACTTTGTTACCTTTAGCATCTTCGAAAGAACCATCTTCTTTCTTAGTCACTGGGTTACCTTTGTCATCTACATAAGTATTCGCATCACCACCCACTTTCACTGTGTTGAACTCAACTTCGTCTTTGGTTGCATAGGTAATCGAACCATCTTTCTCATGTTTCACAGACATATTTTTGCCTGCTTTCATAGTAATGGTATCACCTGGGTTGATCGTCTCACCTTTTGCCAAATCAGCCGCAGTTAAGTTGTCTCCCTCAGTTTTATCCGCTTTCAGCGTAAAGCCGGATGCGTTAATCATATCCGCAACGTTTTGGGCAGTCGCCACTTTGTTCAATGGAGCTGCCGCAGCTTGGGCATCTTTCAATGCTTTTTGTGCTGCTGCTTTCTTATCTTCAGTCGCATTCTCAGGCAAATCTTTCACTGCCTGTTCGGCTTTCTTCAGATCTTCTGCCAGTTTCTTCGCTTCATCCGCAGTAACAGGACCTTTTACCGCACCTGATTTGTTTGTGTCCGCAGTAATTTCACCCGCATCCACATCAAACTTAACGGTGCTGCTGGTCGCATCATTTGCAGTTTCCACTACAGCAACGGTACCTTTGCCGTTGATAAAGTTCACGGTATCGTACGGTTTCACAAAGTCACGAGCGTCGCCGTTGTTTTGCAGGTTCCAACCTGCATTTAATACGTCACCCACAGTAGCCGCATTGTTAGGATTTACATAATTAGGAGCTGCTGCGTCTGTTGTATTAACAGGAGTATGTTCCGTAGTTGGCGCTTTTGTATCTTTTTTAGCACCATCCAAGTTACCTGCTACATTGGATAATGTAGTTGGTGCCTTAGTACCTTCTGGACCATTGATAGATGCAATCACATTCTCTTTAGGAATTTCAGTGCCTGTACCATCTGGATTTGGATAGTATTTAGTTTCCTTAGTTCCATCTGGTTTTTTTACCGTCTTAGGATATACTTTTATACCATCTGCAGTTGTATAACTTACAGGTTGCTCAGGCATTTCTTGAGCCTCTGCTTTCACAGTGATAGTACGAACACCATTCTCTGTTTTACCAGATACAGTAACGCCACCTTCTCCTACGAATTTTACTTCGTCAGCATTTTTTACTTGGTCTGTGTACGCTTTTGTTAATTCACCTGTTGTTTTGTCAGAAGATACAACCCAACCCATATTACGTAAATCGCCTACAGTAGCTGCTGTAGTATCAGGAACAGTTGGATTTCCTGTAGCTGGTTTACTTAAATCTACAAGGCCTTCTTTTGGTGTTCCAGGACCATAATTTGTCAAACCGGATGTAACATTTTTAATTGTTTTGCCACCATTATCTAAGCCATCTTTTGTTAAAGATACAGGGTTTGCCGGCGCATCTTTTGGAGTGATTTTCATGCCATCACTGTTGATTACAGTTGTATCACCAGCTTGGTTTTTAAATTCAGCGCTTGTTAGACCAGTTAATTCTTTTTGTAAAGAATAGATAAAGTTTTTACCATCTTGTTTAACGGCTAAATTATCACCAGCTTTGAAAGTTACTGTATTACCTGCTTTGATCAACTCTGTAGCAGCACCAGACACAGTACCAGAGCCATCTTTACCTGCTGTCGCTTTCCAACCCATTTCTGTTAAGGTATTCACCAATTGATCAGCAGTAACCAATTTGCCATTTGTCGTATCCGCTGTTGGCACGCCATCAGCTCCTGTTGTAAGCGTCGCTGTTTTCGGTGTCAAAGTGATCGTATCATTTGCTGCAGTCACTTCTAACAAAGTACCATCGCTAGATTTAACAGTGAAAGCGATACCATTTTCTTTATTTAACGCTTGTTTATTAGTTTCTGTAACAGCATTATCACCTGTTTGGCCTTTTAATTGGATAGTATTATTCGCTAGTTTATGGAATTGACTACCGTTAATAGCATCTTTGGAATCTGCAGAAATATCTCCATCTTTTACATTCGTAACTTTCACTGGATCTGTATCATTAGGACCAGATACTTTTAGATCTCCCGCATCAGATTTACTCAATTTAGGGCCTTGATCTCCACCTACTTGTACAGTATTGAACGTCACATTTTCTTTCGTAGCAAACGTGAATTTACCCGCCTCTTGGGTAATCTTGATATTTTTATCAGCTTCGAATGTAACTTTGTCGCCTGCTTTTACAAGTTGGTTAGTTGCTTCTTTACCTAATTCACCAGCCCCTGTTTTAGCAGATGTAGCTGTCCATGCTGCATTGTTGATGGCGTTAACAACATTACCCACAGTAGCAACTTTATTTTCATCACCATTCTTGGCTTCCACAGTACCTGCTTTATCGCCTGTTGTAACATTATTGATTGCACCAGTGTTAACTTTTACACCATGTCCATCAACTACTAAAGAAGTATCTGCTGGTTTTACAGAAATTGTATTACCTACGTCATCTTTTTGTAAGCCATTGCCAAGGTTTACGCTGTATTTTACAGTAGATGTTTTACCATCTGCACTTTCCACAGTAGCGATTGTACCGTCACCATTGATGAAGTTCACTGTATCATAGGCTTTCACAAAATCTACAGGCGTACCATTTCCTTGCACGTTCCAGCCAGCATTCAATACATCAGATACAGTCGCTGCATTCGTCGGATTTACTTGATTTGCAGCATTTCCTAAAGTTGGGGCTGCTTGAGATGTAGTAGCATTACTTGGGCCTGTTGCAGCATCATTATTTTTAGTTTCTGGTAAATTACCTGCCACATTAGAAATCGCATTACCACCATTGTTTAAGCCGTTCTGACCCAATGAGACTGTATTCGCATCAGTCGCACCTGGCTTTTTAACGGTAACTCCTGTTGGGGTGATGCTCGTCACGTTATTGTTAGCATCTTTAAACTCTGCGCTGGTCAGGTTGGTCAATACAGGGTTCAGGCTGTAGGCAAAATCGGCTTTTCTGATTTTCTTTTTAACTATTTTGGTTTTATCAAAATCATCCGGAACTTCAACTTCAGATTCGGTTTCATTACGGTCTAATTTCAAGTTGTTGCCGACTTGGAATTGGACTTTGTCTTCCGAGCGGATTGCGGTTTCATAATCTTTTTTCGCAGGATCTGTATTTGCTTTTTTAGATGTGAATTCACCTGAAGATCCCGTTACCACATTACCGCTTGTGTTAAAACCTGCTGCAATTTTTTTGGTGATAGAGTTCAACTGGGAGCCGTTGATTGCATCAGTAGAGTCTTCCGCCACGCGACCGGCTGCTACGTTTTTCAATTGGCGTTCTGCGCCGGAGCTACCGAAGGACACCACATCCCCTTCAGAAGTATTGGTACCGCCAGCCCATTTAAATGTGTAGGCTATATTTTTTGAATCATCGGAAACAATATTACCGTCGCTGTCGTAGTTCACGCTTAATTGGCGTGTACCCACCAAATCGGTTGTAGAGCCTGTACCGATCGCCACCGCATTTTGTTTAGTTGCATGAGCCCCGGTACCTAATGCCACTGAACCAATCGCATCAGAACGAGAGCCAGCACCAATAGCCGTACCTAAATCACCTTTCGATAAAGCATGTACCCCTAAGGATGTGGATGCATGACCATTTTTGTTTTTAACAAAGTCAAGTGCAGCAGTATCCATAGTAAGACCAGTTAACTCTTTATAGGCATCAGCTACTGTTCCTGTAGTTGGAGTTGTACCAGCAAAACTATATTCCCGTCTTACATCTTTACCATTGATTTTTTCAGTTACGGTTTTTTTCACAACCTGTTTACTATCTTTCTCGAAAGATGTATTTTGAGCAGCTGCAGAGGCAATATTCGCCCCACCAATCATAATAGATGAGTCGCCTTGAGCATTGGTTGCACGACCCATCGCAATAGCGCCGTCTTTACCAGTAGCTTTTGCTTGATAACCTAAAGCAATATCACCATAATCTGCCCAAGATGCTGTACCACCCGCTAAGGCATAACTACCATTCGCTACGGAACCCATACCGATGGCTACCGCAGCTTCTGCATTTGGCTGTACAGTAGAACCCGCACCGATAGCTGTAGCACCGAAAGCCCCCATACGAACTACAGAGTTAGTACCGATAGCTGTACCCAACGCTGTCGTAGAATGGGCTTCCATACCGATAACTACGGAACCAGATTGACCATATGTAGATCGATATCCCGTTGGCATTGTACGACCTACTAGTTTGTTATACTGGTCTGCTACTGTTCTTGTACTTTCAGTATAGGCTAAATTATAGTCATCAATGGCATTTACATTCGTTCTGTTCACCGCATCGTCTGTTACCACTTGGTATTTATTACCACGTAATTGATCTGTATCATTACCACCTAAGGCAACAACACCATCGCCGGCGACTACTTGTCCACCGATAGCAATGGATTGGTCACCGATAGCACGAGCCTCTGCACCTATGGCAGTTGCTTCATTGATATGTTTTTGACGATAAAAATTTAAAGTTTTCGCTATATCAGAACTTACTCCATTACTTTTAGGATCAAGGGCATTAAATTCGAATCCAGCCTGTAGAAAATTTTTTACTTTTTCCATTTCAGCTGCTTTAGTTGCATCTTCAATCTTCTGAAGTCCATAGCCTGCTTTTACCAATACATTTTCATTACTATCGGCATTGGTTTCATTATTAACTAATTTATTACCATTGTTAGGATCTGTACGAAGACCCGCACCCGCTTGGAAACCAAGAGCCGTGGCCGCATTTAAACGATATGTCCCTTTTTCACCAAATGCCGTGTATGCGCCACGACCAAGCACAGTGTTAGGACGACCCGGATTACCAGATCCTTCGCTGAATGCATCACGGCCGATAACCACGGTACCTTCCGCATCATTTGTGGTTTTAGCATTTTTACCGATTACAATACTATTGTGACCTTGTGCCTTAGTATCAGTACCAATCGCAATTGTATCTTGACCACTACTAATTGTTGCCCCTTTACCTATAGCGATAGCACGTGCCTGATTTGCATTTGCCGCTTCACCAAGGGCTACAGCACTGGCCGCTGTCGCTTTGGATTGCTTACCAAGTGCAACAGCATTATCTCCTGAAGCATTTGACGATGTCCCCCAAGCGACACTGGTATTGCCACCTGTGCCTGGTTCATTGACGATAGCATAAGCCGAATGGCCACTTAACAGCGCCAATGCGATGGCTGAATATTTAATAAATCTTCCTGAAAATTTGACCGCACTTCTTTGTGCATTTGATGAACTTTGTTTTTTATGTGCTTTGGTTAATTCTGAAACGACCACCCAAGATTGCGTTGCTTGGCTCCAAACGATACGGAAGATTTTATTCATAAATGTCTCTCTAACAATGTAAAAAAATACCCTTAATCTCTTATTCAATTAATAAAAGAACTTGGGCGTAAATAAAGCAGAAAAATTATACAGATTTAGTCATGGAATTCAATTTAAAAATACAATCTTTACGATAATTTACATTTATCAAGTGTAATAAAAAACAATAGCAAACGTTTGCTTTTTTTGCGCAAGAAGTAAGCCAAAAGTGCGGTGAGTTTTAGGTGAGTTTTTATTGGGAAAAAGCCAATATGTTTATCAAAAAACAAAGGCCGCGAAGTGTGGCCAATTTTTTTAGAATTCTTTTGAAATTAAACTTTCTGCTAATTGCAAATCAAGTGTGGAATCAATATCAATGGAACGATAAGTTGGCATTAAATAAAAACGCATTGGCGCAATAAACAAAAAACCGCCCCAAAGGAGCGGTTTTATTTATAAGAGTGCGGTGAAATTACCAGAAGTATCCGACTGCTGCACCACCTGTCACTTCACCTTGAGTGTTAGCCCCCATTGAGAAGCGAACACCGTATTTGCCGTTATCAGAAATACGAGAGTAACCCACTGCTACAGCAGATTGGTTTTTGTGTTGACCAATACCCGCAGTTGCCACAGATTGACCCGGTTTATGCGGTTGTAACAAGTTTGCCATCGCAGCAGAAGTCGCCATGCCCGCATTCATACGGTTGCCTAATTTATTAATTTGGCCTTGTAAGTTATTAATACGATTACCTACACCTTTTGCCACACTATATAACTGGCTACCATTTACTGCATCTTTTGAAGTTGCTGAAATTTCACCTGGTGCTACGCCTGTAATCTTAGTTGGTGCGCCTGTCGCTGTACCAACATTGATATTTTCACCATTGTTAGTAATCTTAGGACCATTATCACCAAACTGAACGCTGTTAAAGGTTACATTAGAAGCTGTTGCATAGGTAATATTGCCGTTTGTATCATGCTTAACAGCCATATTTTTACCAGCTTTCATCGTTACTGTTGAACCCGGTTTGATTAACTCACCCTTTTCAGTCAATTTATCTCCATTAGCGTTATTACCATCAGTAGTATTTTCACCACCGTCAACTTTATCCGCTTTTAATGTAAAGCCTGAATTGTTAATCATATTAGCAACGTTTTGTGCCGTTGCAATTTTGTTTCCACCTGCTTTATTTACAGCATCTTCTGCATCTTTAAGTTTTGCTCTTGCTTCTTCATCATCAGGATTGTCTGCAACTGCTTTTTTAGCAGCGGCTAAATCGTCTAATAACTTTTTAGCATTATTACCCATCGGGTTCTCAACTGTACCATTTTGGGTTGAAGTCATGTCAACAGTATCAACATTAAACGTTACGTTACTGGTTTTATGATCTGATTCAACAACTGCCTTAGTACCCTTTCCATCTACAAAGTTAACAGTGTCATAAGGTTTTACAAAATCACGTGCCTCACCATTATTTTGTAAATTCCAGCCTGTGTTCAACACATCTGATACCGTTGCTGCATTGTTACCTGCAAATTTAGGATTAGCTTTTCCATCTGCTGTTTTAGGATTCAACAAGTCAGCTGCTTCAGTTGCCGTAATCGGCGCAGACTTGTTGTCTTTACCTGCAATCGGATTGCCCGCAACATCTTTGGCATTCTTATCTGCATCATTTACAGATGGAAGATTAGATTTCACATTACCCTCAGCAACAGAGATTGTGATTTCACGAACGCCCTTATCATTAGTTTTACCCGTTACAGAAATTCCAGCCCCAGCCTTGAAATCTACTTTATTAGCATTCTTCACTGTATCTACATAACCATTTTCAGGCGCACCAACAATCCAGCCCATATTCGCTAAATCACGAACAGTTGCAGCAGAGTTTAATACATTCTGATCTAATGGCTTTACTTCTCCTTTATCATTTGGTTTAGTTCCTAAATTTACTAAATTAGGTTGGTTATTTGGAGTTCCATTAGTATTAGTAGGAACACTTTCATTACTCAATACAGAACCAACACCAGTAATTTGTGTAGGTTTACCATCTGTAGACGTAACATTTAACGCAGTTGTTGGCGCTTTACCATTCTGATTATTATCAGCTCGTGTCGCTTTTTCAGCTTTCATTGCAACTGGAGCAAATGGTTTTACTTTATCTGCAGGAACTTCTTTACCACCTTTATCTAGGTATTTATCACCCACTTTCGTAACTAGGTTACCTTGCTCATCAACAAATTTAGGTCCAACAGTTACAGTATTAAACTCAACATCGTCTTTTGTTGCGAATGTAAATTTACCCTTATCTTGAGTAATCTTGATATTTTTATCTGCTTCAAATGTAACGGTATTGCCAGCTTTAACTGGTTGTACTTCAGTGCCCGATACTACCCCATCTGTTGTTGCAGCTGAAGTAGCTTTCCAATACATGCTGTTTAATGTATCCGCTAAGTCTGTAGCGGTTACTAACCCATTCTTAGTTGGAGTAGTAGCCTTACCAGAGTCGTCTTTTGTCGTGTCGTTATTGACTTCCACTTTGGTTGTTTTTGGCGTGATAGTAATGGTGTTATTCGTCGCATCTGTTGTTAATAAATTAGTATTGCTACTTACCACGTTTAATGTTTGGCTATCAAGCAATACATCAGCTTTTGAAGTCGCTGTATTACGCATATCACCTGATTTTGCAGATTCTGTTTCGCCATTAGTATTACCTGCAATTTTTAAGTTTACAGAACGAAGTTGCGCCACATTTACCGCATCATCATCTGCAGTACCAGCTGCCACATGATTAATTTGGCGAGTATTCGTTGCACTACCAACGGAAACCCCAGCTAAAGTGGAGGTCAACGCATTACCATTTAATGGTGCATAGGCGTTAGCACGAATATCTGAAGTACCTTGAGCAGTTGGATTAAATCCAGTCACACCTTTTGCCACTGTTGTTTCAGAACTTGAACCTAATGCCACACCGTGCTCAATATTCGCTTTCGCTTGGTTACCTAATGCCATAGCGTATTGAGCACTTGCATTTGCGGAATTACCTTGAGCAATTGTAAAGTTTGCAGTTGCCTCTGCTTTACGGCCTTGCGCAATAGCATATGCACCTGTAGCTTTTGCACTATTACCTTGTGCCACAGCACTATCAGCTGCTGCGTTAGCATTATTACCTTGTGCCACTGCGCTATCAGCTGTTGCCTTAGCTTGGTTACCAGATGCGATTGCAGATACTGCACTCGCTACAGCACTATTACCTTGTGCAATTGTAAAATTCGCTGTTGCATTCGCTTTACGACCTTGTGCAATAGCATATATCCCCGAGGACAATGCATTATCACCCTGTGCTACAGCACTTTCAGCTGTTGCCTTAGCTTGGTTACCAGATGCGATAGCAGAAACTGCACTTGCTACCGCCGTGTTACCTTGTGCAATTGTAAAATTCGCTGTTGCATTCGCTTTACGGCCTTGCGCAACAGCATATATGCCTGAAGCGGTAGAACTGTCCCCTTGAGCCATCGCACTTTCAGCTGTTGCATTAGCTCTATTGCCTTGAGCAAGTGAATTCTTTCCACTAGCCTGAGCGTTATCACCCATAGCTAGAGCACTTTGATGAGTTGCTTTAGATTGGTGTCCAATCGCAATGGCATTCGTAGTAATACTATCATCAGTTGATAAGCGTTTCATATCGGCATTAATACGCTCAATAGCCAATTGAATACGCTCTAATGCAGCCTTAGCACTTGCAACTTGATATTTATTTTCAGCTGTAGGATTCTTATCCATATCTGTGGTTTTTTGTTTAAAACGCTTTTGCTGAGATGCTTCTAATTTTTCAAGGTCTTCTTTTTGCTTAGTCAACTTAGCGATATCATCTTTATTACTATAACCACCAGCAATAGCTTCATGACCAATTGCAATAGAACCAGATTTAATTGCAGCACTTGCTGTACCCATCGCAATCGCATTTGCTCCGAGTGAAGAAGTTGTAGCATTCTCACCAATTGCTACACCACCGCTTGAACGAGCTCCAGCTTTATAACCAATCGAAGTTAAATTTTTACTATTAGCTACTCCAGTTTCATTTACAGGTACTAAAATTCCATCAGCGGTAACTTCTCTATCATACATCAAAGTTGCAGCGCCAGATAATTGACCAACTGCAACAGAACCGCCTAACCCTTGATCAGCAAATGCTACGGCACCAATTGCCACGCCGCCATTAGTTGTTGTTGTTTGACCACTTACTCTTGAAAATGCACCAATTGCAACACCACTATTTTGAACGGCATTCCAACCAGATGCATCCCCGATGTCAGAGCTACTACCGACACCAATTGAAACAGAAGGACCAGCTACTTGTGTACCATAACCAACAGCGGTAGACAAAGAATCCTTTTCGCCACCACCAGTTTTAACATAGTTACCAATTATAGTATCTCCAGCATTACCGGTTGAAGAATCTCTAATATCGAAACCAATTTTTATAGAACCATCTCGCACAAGCGGGCCATTACTGATAAGAATGGTACCATTTGAACTAGTTGCAGGCCGAGAAGATCCCTGCAAAATTGCAATTTGTTTAGTTGAATCCGCAATTTTATCGCTAACTTCAGTTTGATTAATAAAAGTACGAGCCATCACATGTTCAGCCATAAGAGGAGAGCAAGTGACTAACGAAAGTGCGGCTAATTTTGAAATTGTTTTTGATTTAGTTTTGCCTTTTGCTGAAGCAAGCTCAGAAACAGCGACCCAAGATTGCGTTGCGTGATTCTAGATCACACGGAAAATTTTGTTCATAGATGTCTTCCCTATAAAGATTCAAAGGTTATAAAAAATTAAGAGCGACTTATTTATCATAAACCGCTCTATACATGAAAAATACGCGCGCATAGTAACAGCGAAAAAATATAAGTCAAGCAATTTAGATCCAATTCACATACATTTACATTTGTAAATATTTGCTTTCAATAAACTAGCTATTGCAATTAAACTGCCTGTCTCATACACCTATTATAATGCCAAATCAATAAAAAATAAGCCTCCGTATATGCGGAGGCTTTAAATCAAACATAGAGTAAAATCGAATTACCAGAAATAAGATACTCCGGCACCTGTGCTTACTTGGCCCTGTGTATCTGCACCCATAGATAATTTTATACCATATTTACCATTATCAGAAATACGGGAATAACCTACTGCTAATGCCGCCTCTCCACGGTGCTGCCCCACTGCCGCCATCGCAGCTGATTGTCCTGGTTTATGAGGTTGCATTAAGTTAGCTGCAGCCATCGCACCCGCTACACCTGCATTCATACGTTTGCCTAATTTATTAACTTGGCCTTGTAAGTTATTAATACGATTACCTACACCTTTTGCCACACTATATAACTGGCTACCGTTGATTGCATCAGTAGAAGTTGATGAAATCTCACCCGCTGCTACGTTTTGGATACGACGTTCATCTCCTGATGCACCAACTGAAACAACACCATTTGCTTTTGCACCTTGGAAACCACCATAAGTCATATTACCTACCGTTGCGGTGGTTACCGTACCTACAGAACCTGCAGTAGTACTTGTGCCTTTAGTGCCATCTTGTTTAATGTTATATAAACTTGCTGTACGGCTTCCATCTCCAGCTGTTGCTGTTGATTTATTACCTAAATATACAGAGTTTTCAACGGTGCCTTCTCTCGAAGTGGAGTTGCCTGCATTATTAACATCATTACCTAATACAAATGTATTTTTTGTCGTAATCACGTTATTGTTACCAAATGCATAGCTTCCCGTTGCATCAGCTTTAATTACGTTAGGGTCACCAAAGGCACCTGAGTTATTAGCCTCAACAATATTACCTGTACCGATTGCAATAGAGTCATTACCCAATGCTTTAGAGCTATTCCCCATTGCAACAGCGTTATCACCATGGGCAACAGCGCTTTTACCAATTGCTGTCGCGAATTTACCACTTGCGCTTGAGTCAAAGCTATTTGCAGTTTCCACTTTAGGACGATTTACACCATCATTAGAGTGGAAGAACTTGATACCTTGTTCATTCATATTATGAACAGCCTCAACGACTGAGTTAGTAATAATTTCTTTCTGACCTTGTACATTATAGGTTTTTAAGATTGGCGTACCATTCTCATCAACAACAATATCTTTATAAGTTGTTTTTGAACCATCAGGGTTTGTCACTGTAATGTTTTCCACATTCGGTACATTACCACGACTTAATGCATAAATTTGAGCACCATTTACCGCATCTGTACTTGTTGGAGAAATATCACCTGCTTTAACCCCAGTAATTTTTGTTGGCTTGCCGTCTTTATCACCAATATTGATATTGTCACCTGCAGCATTAATCTTCGGACCATTATCACCAAATTGAACGCTACTAAAGTTTACTTCATCCGCTGTTGCATAAGTGACTTTACCTTCAGGGTCTTGTTTCACAGTCATATTTTTGCCTGCTGCAAGATCAACTTTCTTACCTGGATTGATAATTTCATCATCACCAGAAAGTTTCTTACCACCATTTTCTGAAGTTGTTAAAGTAAAGCCTGACTTATTGATTGCATCCGCAATATTTTGAACCGTGGCAATTGGGTTGCCAACATTATCAATATTAGCCTGTGCAACATCAACCTTATCTTGAGCAGCCTTCTTCGCTTCAGGCGTGGTTGCATCTGCTAATGCTTTTTTAGCATCATCTAAGGCTTTCTGCATTTCAAGCGTCACTGGACCTGAAACAGAACCGTCTTTATTACTTGTAACAGTGCCTGTATCAACATCAAACTTCACGTTACTTATTGTGCCGTTTGGCATGGTTTCAACGACAGCTTTAGTACCTTTACCATCTACAAAGTTTACGGTGTCATAAGGTTTTACAAAATCCTTCGCCCCACCATTATTTTGTAAATTCCAACCTGCATTCAATACATCTGATACCGTTGCTGCATTATTACCTGCATTGTTTACAATATCTGCTGCATCATCTGCCGTCATTGGTGCTGATTTATTATCTTTACCTGCAATAGGATTACCAGCAACATCTTTAGCGTTCTTATCTGCATCATTGACAGATGGAAGATTAGATTTCACATTACCCAATGTCGTTGGTGTACCACTTTCATTCGGTTTTGCTGCAGGATTAACGATCTTAGTAGTTAAGTCCTTAGGATCTACTTTCGTTGCTGTTGGATTACCATCCTTATCAACCGTAAAGTATTCGTCACCGACTTTAGTCACTGGCGTGCCACTCTTATCGGTATATTGAACTGGCAAGCCTGTAACATCCACTTTTACTGTTGTCGTTGTTACTTTGGTTCCGTCCTTATCAACAGATTCTTTAGTCGCCAATTTCACTTTTGTGTTATTACCGTCTGCAAAACGAACTTGATCATCTGGATTAACTTTTTCATCTTCATTTTTGAAGTCTGCAGCAGATAATTTTTCTGCTTGCTTACCAACAACAAAACCAGATTTTTGAATAGCTGTTGCTACTTTATTGCCTGTTACATAGCCTGTACCAGCATTAGCAGGATCGTCATTTGGTTTAACTACTTCACCCTCTTTAACTGCGATAGTGATTTCACGAATATCGCCTGTAGTTTTACCTGTTACAGAAATTCCAGCCCCAGCTTTGAAATCTACTTTGTTAGCATTTTTCACAGTATCAACATATTTGTTTTCTGGTGTGCCAACAACCCAGCCCATGTTACGCAGATCACCTACTGTAGCAGCTGTATTATTAGATACATTTGGAGTATCTAAATTAACCAAATCTTTAGCATCTGGCTTCGCATCTCCATATTTTTGCAAACCGGAGGTAACATTCGTAATATTAGCAGGTTCGTTATTATCACCTTTACCTAATTTTAAGCCATCTGCTGTTGGCGCTAAGTTAACTTTATTTCCAGCGCCATCATTTAAATCAAGAGTTTTAAACTCTGGGTTATCTACTGTTTTGAAAGTAAATTTATTTGGCGTGCTGTGATCAATTTCAATGTTTTTACCAGCATCAAACGTAACTTTACCGCTAGGTTTGATGTTATCGTCTTGACCGATTACTTTGCCATCTTTTTCCGCAGATGCTGTCCAGTAAGAGTTATTAATAGCATCTGCTACATTACCTGCAGTGGCTACTTTATCTTTATCTGCATCTGCTACTTTTGGCGCACCATTTTCATTAGTAATATTACCTGCATCTATAGCGATATTACCTTGTTCATCTTTTTTAAGACCTGTACCAAGTTTTACATCGAATTTCACAGTGGATACTTTATTATCTGTAGTAGTTACTACCGCTGTCGTACCTTCACCATCGATAAAGTTTACAGTGTCATATGGTTTTACAAGATCTTTTGCTGTGCCATTGTTTTGTAAGTTCCAACCTGCATTTAATACATCCCCTACAGTAGCTGCATTATTTGTAATGTTTGGCAAATCTGCTGCAGACGGACCTTCAGAAGCTGTAGTTGGTGCATTTGTATCTTTTTTAGCACCTGGCAAGTTGCCCGCTACATTAGTAATGTTTTGACCACCGTTATTTAAACCGTCTTTTGTCAAAGATACATCGTTAGGTTTCTTACCATCTTTCTCTGGTTGTGAAATAGTGATCCCATTCGGAGTAATATTCGTGGTATTGCCAGCATCATCTTTTACTTCAACATCACTCAAGCCTTTTAACGACTTCGCTAATTTAACCGTTAAAGTATCGGTTTTATCCCCAATCACACCAATGTTGTTATCGGATAATTTAGATTCATCCTTTTCACCGCCAACAACTTTAACCTCAGTACCCAAAGTGCGGTCAAATTTTCCAGCTTCTTTATTATCACCAGAAAATGACAATGGTTTCGCCGCCACTTCTTGTACTGCTGTATCTAATTGTGATTTATTCACCGCATCTGTACTATCTGTCCCTGGGGCAATATTGGTGATTTTTTTACCACCCAAATCTACACCCTCAGGCTTAAAGGTCATTGTAGTTCCATTACCACCAATGCTCGTGATGTTACTTAACACAGGATTTAAAGAATAAGTAAAATCCTTACCAACTTGTTTTAACTTGATGTTTTCGCCTGCTTTAAATGTGACTTTATCGCCAGCTTTAACTTTTTCTTCTGTCTTATTACCCTCTAATACTCCACCATCATTCTCAGAAGTTGCAGTCCAGAATGCACTATTAATAGCTGTCGCCACATCATTTGCTGTCGCAAAACTATCCCCTGCATTACCGGCTGATACCGTACCTTTATCAGCATCTGCAGTAAGGGTTGTCTTTTTCACATCAAATTTAACCGCACTTACTGCACCATTTTCAGTGACTGTTACATTCGCAGTGGTACCGGTACCATCAACAAATTTCACTGTGTCATAAGCTTTAACAAAATCTTTGTTTGTATCATTTTCTTTTAAATTCCAACCGGCATTTAAAATATCATTTACAGACGCAGCTTTAGTTCCATCTACTTTGGTTGGTACTGCTTGATTGGTTGTTGGTGCAGCTGCATCATTTTTCGTTACTGGCAAGGTGTTAGCTAAACCTGTAATGCTGTTAATGCCTGTTAAATTAGACTCTAATCCATAAGTGAATACTTTACCTTTACGTTGTAAACGTAGGTTCTTACCTGCATCTAACGTTAACACGCCGTCTGCACCAATAGTTGTAGCGGTCTTATCGTCATCAACCGTATCTTCAGTCAAGGTGATTCCAGAATTATTAGCCTTCGCTTGCCAAGTTACCTGATCTTTGATTTGTTTTTTACCAGCATCGGTAATATTGCTTAAATTCTTATCCGCTGCATTATCAATTTTATCTTTAGTGGCATTATCCAATTTAACGGTTACATCTTTACCACTCGCGGTTGTCGTTAAGCCGTTTTCACCTTTGATATTAAACTTCATCCCTCCTGCATTGGTTAATGCCTGGGTATCTGTACTTCCTGAATCACTTCCTAAAGAGATGTTATTGTCGCCGATTTTACTATCAACTGAATCTACTTTAGCTTTTGTTGCATCATCCAATTTTAATGTAACAGTATCACCTGACGCAGATGCTGTTAATCCGTTGTCACCTTTGACCTTAAACTCAATGCCTCCCGATTTATTTAAATCTTGTTCAGAGGTTGAAGTTGAATCATTTGTCGCGGATAGTTTGATTTTGTTATTTTCAATTTTATTCGCAATTGAATCTACAGCTGCTTTCGTGGCATCATCTAATTTAACTGTTACATCCGTACCGCTGGCTGTTGTAGTCAAGCCATTTGTACCTTTCACATTAAACTGTAAACCACCAGTTTTATCTAACTGCTGAGCATCAGTGTTCCCGGAATCACCACCGAGTTTAATATTATTATTTGCGACTTTATCTAACTGTGATTTATTAACCGCATCAGTTGAATTTGTTCCCGCTGCTAAATTTGTGATTGGTTTATTGCTCATATCAATGCCGTCTGCATTGGTTACAATACCGCCAACATTAGTGCTATTTAAACCCTTTAAATCTTTAGCTAATTTAACCCACAATTTGCCATTTTCATTGTTCACACCAATATTCTTTTCGGTTAAAGCATCTTTATCTGCACCACCACGAATATCTAAACGATTGTTAGCTATGCTTTGTTTGATGACCTTAGTATCATCCACATTTGGTTGGACTGCATTATCACCCGCATAATTTAAGAACGCGCCCGTCGTTAAATTACTCAAAACACCATAAAGTTGTGAACCATTAATTGCATCAGTAGATACATTGCTCACCTCACCTGCCGCAACGTTTTTTATTTGACGCTCAAAGCCAGCAGAACCTACAGATACAACATCCCCGATAGAAGTCTTATCGCCACCAGCCCAATTATAAGTTATCCCTTGAACTGTTGTTTGAGTTTGCTTAGTACCTTGTTTATCTGTTTTAGAGCCCGCACCTAAAGCAATAGCATTATCAAGTGTAGCAAGAGCCCCGGAACCTAAAGCCACAGAATTCACTTTCTGAGCTCGGGCTAACGTACCCATACTTACAGCAAGCTCTTTTGCTTCTGCTTTCATACCAATTGCTGTTGCAGCATTATAGGCTTTAGTCGGAGTCCATCTTGGATTCAAAATATCTACACCAGTTAAATCCTGAAATGCCTGCTTAATTGTATCGGTCTTAGAAGCTCCATTCTGAGGATTAGTATATGTAACAGTAGCTTTAACTGCATCATCAACATCATCACCACCAATTGCAATCGAAGAATCACCTTCAGCTATCGTATTACCACCAATTGCAATAGATTGGCTTCCTTTAGCCACAGCTCCCTCTCCTGAATTATTTCCCCCACCAATTGCAATACTTTGGCCACCTTTTTCAGCCCTTGCATTTTTCCCAATAGCGACACCAAAGCCTGAACCAGAAACGGTTGAAACACCTATCGCAATAGCAGTATTTCCACTAGCAGTTGCCCCATTAGAAACAACCTTCCCATCAGAGGTAACATCACTTATAGCAAGCGCAGCCTCAGCCCCATTAAGGCTTAATAAAAGTGCAGTTCCCCCCAAGAGAGTCTTAATAGTATTACTTGAACTTGCTTTCTTATGTGCTTTAGTTAATTCAGAAACAGCAATCCAAGATTGTGTTGCGCGATTCCAGATTACACGGAAAATTTGATTCATGAATATCTTTCCTATTAAATATTAAAAAATTAAGTTAAAAGGTTATAAAAATTAAGAGCGACTTATTTATCATAAACCGCCCTATTACCTGAAAAATACGCCGCGCATGGTAACAGCGAAAAAATATAAGTCAAGCAATTCAGCCCCCAATTTACATATATTTACATTCATTTACATATGTAAACGTTTGCATGCTATATCCTAATATATTGTGAAAAATAGTTATTTATAAAAACAAAAAAGCTCGTCAAATTTGACGAGCTTTTTTTAACTTACGTAAAACCGTATTAATACAAATTACGCGCGTTTGAAGTCAATATGAACCAATTTCAAAACACCAAAATTTTATAAATAAAATCATACTATTAAAAATCTATAACGCCTGTAATTTCCGAAACTATACACATTTTTCCGAAATTAAAAAAGTTACAGGGCTATAATAATGCTATTTTTAAATTAAAATTTGAGAAACAAAACGCCCTTTAAACTATCATTAAAGGGCGTTTAAATTAGATATAAGAAACAGCGGAATTACCCGCCGTTTGTCTTAAACTCAATCAATCCACTTATCATTCGTAACCCATATAATTGCAGGTGTCCGTAAATTACTTGCACCTATATCTGGGATAGCGTCATTTCCTCGTATTTTAGGGTTTTCGTGAAATGGCGTAATTCTCATAAAATTACTATCTTTTTGACCGCCAATATACAAGTTTGCTACAGCTCGCCCTGTATCGTCATCATAAAATGAATAACTAAGAGAAGATACAGCTCGAAATCCAACAGGAATATAACCTTGTCCTACAATATCAATACGCCCTACTTGTCGTGGGATATAACCTTTTTCTTTTTTGCCTAAATAACCAAATAGCCCCCACGTTAAACCGCCCATAAAACAGAACACAATATTATTTACTCGTTGCAATTTAATATGCGCACCTGCTTTTAAATTTTGAGTTTTTAGAGCGATTAAGCCTGTGTCTCCTACTGTAACAACCCATTTATCATCACGTTTTTGCCATTGCCAAGCACCAACGCCTGCACCGTCTATACTATCATAAACAGATCCGTTAGGTTCAGTGCCTTTGATTTTGCCATTAGTTGTATCGGGTTTATCGGGGCGACCCACCCCGACTATTGTCGTACTCAACAGGCGTATATCTTCCCCAATAGCTTTTATCGTTTCAACAAGATTTCCGCTAATGTTATCTGCCATAATTATTGTGCAACCCCATTTTTAGCATTGTTATATACTGTCAATAGATCCAGTGTAGCAGTGTTTTCTAAAGCTGTTAAACGCTCTTTAATACTATTTAAAGTTTCAGTTAAAGATCTAGCAACTTCGTTGTCAGACACAATGCTGTTAATTTTCTGTGCAATCTCAAACAAAGTGTCAAGATTTTCAGCTAACTCGCCACCTTTCAATTTGTTTTCAAATTGTGTCAGTTGTGTTTGTAGTTGTGAGGAAGTAACAACATCAGTTGGTAGACTACCTAAACGTTGCAATAATTCTCGCAACTCTTTATAGTCAGCACCAACTTGTTTTGCAAACGCAACGATATTATCTTTAGCATTAACTGTCATCTTAGCCCCTTATGTTTTAGCTAGGTTATAAATCAATAATAAATTCGGTAAAATTAAATCTTCACAATTTTGTTCTTTCTTGCTCAATTTAACTTTAATCTTCGGTTGTTTTGTTTTCAACCGAACTTTAAATTTTTCACATTTCATTCGTACTCACTCGCTTAGGAATTTCTTTCGTAATTGAATGCTGTAATGTAAATGTGCCTGTTACAATAGCTGATATTTTGTCGTCAATCAGTGTGAATATGTCATAATCAGCCATTCCCCATTTAACGTTAGCTGTATGCATATTTCTAATACTAACAACAATCACATTATCTTTTACTGCAATTTCGCCTGTTCTCGTAGATAGTTTGATTGTTTCGCCTCTGGACGGCTTAATCCACATTTCAAAAGATGCATTACTTAACCCATTGTAGGCAGTTTCTTCTTCGTCATCATTGACAATTTCAAAGATAAAATCTTTGTCAGTACCTTGATAATGATTTAGATCAATTTGTGTTATTTCGTCCATATCTTACCTCCAATAAAAAACCGCCCGTAGGCGGTATCTCTAATAATTAGATGATTAGATAACAATCTGTCCTTGCTCTTTTAAGTAAGCATAGATGCGTCCTAGATCGATTTCCTCCGTTGTTTTGCCAATGTCATCTTGAGTTAATGGTTTGCCTAAAATGTTTTTTGCTGTGGCTGGATCAATCCATTTATATTCCGAGATGATAGGCGTAAAGTCTGTCACTGCCCCATCATTATCTGTACCAGTACCAAGTACATATTTAGCATTAATTGAGCCGTCCTCTTGTTTAGAGTATGCAGCAATAACTGAATACATTGGGTTTAAGATTTTGTTGAATGTCGTCATAAGAACTCCTATTTATTAATAAAAAAACCATGGTGTTATCCATGGCTATTGGTTAAATGTTTGTAAAGTGAATTTGGACTAAACTTGTAAGGCTTATCTATTCCAAGGCATTTTGCGCACCATTCCGAGCAAAAATATTTTGTCTTGCTGTCTCTAATACGCAAGACAACACCTAGCGCGCCGATAAGGTCATATTTCAAACCTTTTGTTTTTTCAAAAAATACATTTACTTCCTTTGGCGAGATTTCTAGTTCAACTAAATCCCACCGCTCTGGAGGTAGCTCCATTATTTTTTTACGCACTCCTCCATCTCGATTACTTGCGCTAAAACAAGTGTACATCTTAGATTGTTGAGAGTTAGATATTGCTATTTCACAATGACTGTATGGTCCGTGCGTAAAAAATTTTATAGCATCATCAAAAAAGCGGAATAATGTATTTTTAACACTATTCCGCTCTCGTTTATGTTTATAAAAAGCAATTACCACTTTAGACATAAGATTGACTCCATCCCTGGTTAAGGTCGATATTTTCAGGCGTATCTGATTTATCAACTTGCGCTTTTAATACTTCAGCGTTTCGGTAATCGTGATCGACTTTACCTTTGATTGCTTGCGCCAATGCTTTAAATGTATCTAAATCAAATTGCACCCAATCATTTTCGATTGTTTTCCATTGTCTCGGCTCAAAAGTGCCTAATACAATGGTTAGTCCCATACCGTCATATTCTTGGCGTGCCACTTGGTCGGTATGGAAATGTCTAACTTGACCATTTGGTAAAGTGACCTCTACACCTGTTCTCGTCGCTTGTAAGCGGCGTGCCTTAATGGTTTCCCATAATTCAGCCCGTTTCTTGGCGAGGTTTTGTTGGATTAAATCCGAATCGATTTCCCAATCGTGTTTTTCGTCATTCCACCTGTGGTTTTCGCTTGGTTTGACACCACTACAACCCACGGTATATTTATCTATACGCCAAAAGTGACCTTGAGTATCGAGTGTTTCTTGGATTTTTTCGCGCTCCTGCTCTGTGATAAGACACGTTTCATCTGTAATTTCCTCTTTACGATTAATTACAGAAATTAGTTGTTGATCAAATAGAAATACTTGCATTTTGTTTCTCCATATTTTAATTGTAAGGAATTTCATCAAAAGACGGTAAGTGTGAAACATCTATTACATCTAAATATATTTCTCCACTTTGTATTTTTCTATGAGATGGCATATAGAATAATTTATTTTTTTCCAAATTATTTGCTAAAATTGTTCTAAATTTAGTTCCAGAAAGACTATCAATGATTAAAGGCGTTATAATAGATCTGTTTGTTTTTTCGTCATAGTAATACATTGTAGGTGGCATAAGACAGGCGACACGTCTATCTTTATAAATATTGCTATGTCTTTCAAAATTATTATCAAACATATTTCCACATTTTATGCTTTCTAATGGTTTATATACCTTATTATTTAGTAGCACTTCTTTAAAAACTTTTATGCCATAATTTGCATTATCTAAAGTATTATCTACAAATTCAAATAAATGAAAACCAAAATCCATATGATAAAAAGGGTCATCATTGCTATAACATTTAGTATTTATTGCATAATCCCAATCAGGAGACATTTGTATATATCTGCCTGTATCAGATTTATATCTACTTCTAGCAAAAGTTTCATCAGGATAAATTATTAAATTACTTACTCCTTTATTTGTTTGTTCATTATTTGATTTACTATGGAAAAATTTTGATTGAGGTTCTATGAAAAGTAAACAATTTCTATCAACAGGTAGCTTTTTACTAAAAATTGCACTATGTAATGTGCATTTATACGACCTTTTATATCTTAAATATTTAACAGGAATTTCTGAAGCTACCATTTTACGCTGTAAATTAGGTAATGAAAAATGTTTATAATTCATTGACATGCCGTAATTATTCATTGAGAAAGTCTCCGAAAATCAGCCAT
Organism: Haemophilus sp. CCUG 66565; assembly: GCF_001679495.1. NCBI lineage: Bacteria > Pseudomonadati > Pseudomonadota > Gammaproteobacteria > Pasteurellales > Pasteurellaceae > Haemophilus > Haemophilus sp. CCUG 66565. The sequence continues at coordinate 153,721 of NZ_LZOX01000013.1, forward strand.
AATAACGCCATAACCAATAGTAATATCAAAATAACTATCTGCTGAAAATTGAATATGGTCTAAAATATATTTATTTTGTGAACTAGCCCATTCAATTTTTGGGCAATGATATATAAAATCTTCTGACCTAAACTGCTCTATTCTTACGAATGGAATATAATTTAAATAAATTGCATTTTTTCCATACTTTCTAACAAACTCCAATCTTTTATTTTCATTTAAGTCTATATAATCCTTATTTAATTGAATTTGATATTCAGATGGAATATTTATTTTATGTTGATACCCCGTGATATGAGCAGTACCTAATTCTAAATAATAGCTATCTAATATACTATTATTTACTCGTAATCCATAATTATTCATTTAAACTTACCCACACTTGCGAAATATGGTCTAAATCATAATCGCATTTAACTTGTTTTTTATAAAAAGGCGACCCCTCAACGGTAGTCAATGCTCGTAAAGCAAATAAACTCGGATCAACACTAAATCTAGGACAATCATTGACTGTCAAAAATGTTACTAATGATTCTCCACGTGCTAAAAATGATTGTTTATTTGCCCAACTTACGAGCTCAATCGTGGTATTTTTATTGATGTAATCAATAGTCAAACGCCCAGCAATATGCCAGGCGCAGATAGGTTTTTCTGTAAACGATTTATCAATCGGTACAGGCTCATCGATGTAATACATAACTCTCCTTAGGATAATTTACCAACTTTAACAACCTCTGTTCCGCCATCCCAAACGTGTAACGCTCTTGTAGCGCTAGATAACTCAATACCACCGCTTGCATCTCGGCTAATAAGTCTAAAACCACCATTAGACTGCACCTCAAATAAAGTGCCAAAATTACCATTTAAACTACCAATTTTAAGCGAGCCACCATTGATAGCGCCTAAATCCGCACTAATCGATGATATGCTAGTTACGTTTAATTTATCTGCAGTTAGAGAGTGTGTCGCAACGTGGTTTGCACCAATGCTGTTAGCCGCAACGTGTTTAGCCGTTACTGCTCCAGTTGCAATCTCATTAGCGGTAACACTATTAGCCGCTAATTGCTCGGTAGTGATTGTTCTGGTGATGATAGATCCACCGTGTATTGAGGTTACACCAGCATTTTGCCATACGCTAGGCTGTCTCGTATATTGAGTGCATTCTTCTAGCATTGGGCGTCGAATATACATAAAGGGGTTATTTTCAATTCCACTAGCCCATTGATTAATTATTAATCTATATGTGACATTGTCTGATTTTGCTTTAAATATCATAAATATACGATATTCATCTTCTAGCCCAGTTACAATACTTTCAAAACCGCCTTTTCGACCTCTGCCAGTCCAAGATTTATAAATTACTTCAATTGCGCCAAGTTCTACGTTCAAGTCTTGAAATGACCGATGCCCACCAACATAAGCAGAAAAGCAGTAATATTTGCCCTTTACTAATGCGATGTCTTGATATAATCCACCTAATCTTACATCACCATTATTTGTGTTTTTTCTATTTCTTTGCCAACGGAATTGATTTTCCGTATCTAAATAGCCATTGCCATTATAATAACCTGTATTTCTATTAAATACCCAATCAGCATGATCTATATTATTGGTATCAACATACATCGTCCAACCGTTGCCATTATTAGCAAAAATAGGGTTACACAACAGGTTTCCACCTAGTCCAATTGCTAACTTATCCCCTGTTATTTCACCAGCCGCTAAATGATTGGCTTTTACTGCTCCAGCTTGTAACGCCCCAGCTCCAATTGTGTTTACACCAATCTGATTAGCTTGCAACGTGCCTACTAATTGAGTTGTATTGATTCGTATGCCGTTTACATCAACCCCATTTTCGATGTATTTACTACCGTTCCAAGTGTATAGTTTTCCATCGGCGGTATTGTATACTTGCTTGTAGCCTATAAATTTATTGACGTTTAACCCTGTTACGGTTTTAGTCATTTCAAGGTTGCGAGCTGGCAACGCAGTATCAATTACCTCATTTACAATGTTATGAGATAGCTTTTTATTCAGCACCTCTAATTCGGCATCAATATCTACCGCACTTTCACCTTTAATTCCTGACTGCTGATTAAATGGACCAACATTCACACCACGAGTATGTCGCAACCAGTAATATCTAACCTGTTTTGCACCAACCTCGTGCGTGTACATTCTTGCTGTGACTTTCGTCAAACGTTTGGCAGTTTTAATGTCATCTGTTTCACTGGCAAAAATTTCTGTTGCCGTAGCATCATCAACCCAATCCCACTCAAGCGTGATATTACCGAGACCGCCAGTTGTTCTTACGCCTGTTGGCGCTGGAGGTTTATTGATGGTAAAGGTCTGAGTTTTTTCGCTCAATAACTGCCCATTATCAGTTTTAACTTGGATAAGGACGCTATAATCCCCATTTTCGAGACTATTTATATTAAGATTGGGAGAAGGTTGTCCTAATCGCACGTCATATAGCACACCGCCTTTATAAATGCGGATATCGTATTTGACGATGCCATTACCGCCAGTCACGCTACTGTCAACTGATACGCTACCATCTGCATTTACTGCCACACCAATGTTACTAATTTGCGGTGTAGTAAGTACGGTCGTTCCTACAGGCTCAAACTTGGCGCCATTATCAACGATTGCCTCTTTTTGTGGCTCGTGTTGTAACGCCATAATGGTGTACTTGCCTTTGCTCTCCTCTTTTACAGATAACGCCTTAAATAATTGGCTTGTTACTTGTTGAGTAGTCAAAGACCATACACCATAGAGTTCCAAACCTACTGGCGGTTGGTCGAGTGTCACCTCCGCACCATTGACTGAGATAATCTTAATATTTTGATGTTTAGCATTGGCATTGATATAGCTAAGATAACTATTACCGCTAATAGTGATTTCACGATCTAATGTTACAGTCATACCATTGACTGCTAAAACTCGACCACCAATATTAGTACCAGCATAGTGCGTATCAGCGACTTTGATAATGTCGCCAGGGATATGCATTAACCCTTCTGCGCCAACAGTAAACGTAACGGTTTTGGTTTCTAGTTTTTCTGTTTGTAGCAACCATAAGGCTGTACGGTGCGCTTGTCCTCTTGATGTACAGCCAAAAGCCGTGATTTTCTTAACGTTTAATCCATTTTTACGGATAGACTCGTCATCGGAAACGTATTCAATCGTTTTTTCGTAACTATTCTCTTTATCCGCATATTCGACCTGAATTGCATTATGGCGGGATTTGCGAGCCGAAAATGTATAACTAAACCCGCTCTCATCCACGTTGGCATTTGTATAAGTCCAAACTGGATCTGCTGGTCTATCCATTACCACGGTTAGCTGCTGGCCATTCCAGACTGGCATTGCTCTGAAAATTGAGCAAATATCATTAATAACTTGGTAAGCAGAGCGTTGTTCAGTCAACCAAACATTACAGGTAAATCGTGGCTCTTGCCCACCAAATCCATCTGGTACTAATTGGTCACAATATTGAGCGACTTGATATAACGCCCATTTATCCGCGCCAAACTCACCAAGTCTTCCGCCCAAGCCATAGCGTTTATTCGTTACGACATCATATAGCACCCAAGCTGGATTATCTGTCCAGTCAATTTTAAATGTGCCATCCCACATACCGGTATATTGACGAGTACGAGTATCATAATTGCTAGGTACTTTAACTTTTAATCCTAGTAAGTCATAAGTGCGAGTAGGGATGTTGCTAAAATACTCCGAATCAAATTTAACCCCCATCAAAGCTGTGTTTGGGTAGGTAAATTCGGTGTCAATAATCTCAGTGTAGCTAGACCAAATGGTATTATTTTGTAGGCGCTGTGTTGTGCTATCGTCTGTAGTTCGCTCGACTTTGACAATAAATGGTACGCTAGGCAGATTATCAAAAGTATGATGTTGCAAATACTGAGAGCTATACTTGCCACTAATTGACACAGGGTAAGTTCTTGAGCCAATAGTAATGATAAAGTTTACGGATGTTCCGTTAGTATCGCCATTATCCTCTTGCTTAAAAAGCGATTGGACACCGATGGTCAAGCGCAATCGAGATACTTTGCTATCGGTCACGGTTCTTGTAAGCGGTAGATTTTTCTTAACTAGAGTGCCAACACCTACTTCCTTCTCAGATGTATTAAATCCAGCCATTAAATCTTGTACTTGACCGCCTACACGCCCCTCTACCTGCACATTTTTAAAATTATAAGAGCCGTCTTTGTTTTGTACTGGTGTTTTGTCAAAATAGATGGATTTCATTCCATCGGCTAAACCGTAAACTTCGCCCTCTGAAATTACTTCAACAATTTTGACAAGTTGCTTACTTCTGCCGCTCTCTTTTGCCTCGACTGGCGTATGACCGCCACTACCGCCACCTTTACCCATTGAAAACTCCTTAAATTTCAGTATCCATTGTTTCTACGCCCTGAGATATGATGAGAGAGCCTACCCTTATTCTCCCATACGCCAATGGCATAGGTTTTCCCTGCGCTGTCATATTCGACAGGTTCGAAAATGCCGTAGATTGTTTCTTTTCTTTTTCAGTACCCATTTTCATTTCTGGCATTTTAGTGAGCATCTGAGCAACACCGCCCAATAATAGAGATGCCCCAACAGAGCCAACTATCCAAGCGGCATTGGTACTGATAATGCCAGCAAGCGGACCTAAAGCGATTGCACCAGCAATAATTGCGACACCCGCAATCACGCCAAATAATCCACCACGTTTTGAGCCTTTTAAAACAGGTGTAAAATGGACTGTTGCATCATCTTTTAATTTGTGGCTCAATCCTTGCTCGAGATAGCGATTATCAAAGTAGTCTCGCCCTACTCGCACGGTAAACAATCCTTGCTGGATGGATTGACGCAATTTAGGAATTTGGCTCGTTAAGGCTTGGACTATCTCCGCCGTAGTTTGGCAATCTAGCCTAAATTCAGATCCAAAGTGTTTAAGGCTGCCGTAAAATCTAACGTTGACCATGCGTTATATCTCCAAATACTATGAGTGTGTTTAAGCCAATATCCATCATATAAATCACGCTTAGATAATCGTTTTGGCGCATGATGAAGTACCATTTGATTGCCCACATAAATTGCCGCGTGATTGGGTACATCAGCCCCGATATTGATTAAAATAACATCGCCTATTTGTGGTTCTTCTACTTGCTCAAAACCATGTTTAGCCATGTTATCTAGGTAGAGATTAAAGCCATCTTCCCACCAGTAATCATCACGCTCAAAATCAGGTAAATTACAACCAGATAAGCGGTAAAAATCTCTAAATAATGTGTAGCAATCCATTTCACCGTGTTTAAAATCACGACCAATCAAAAATGGGATTTTGGGGAAAATATGAATTTGCTCATCACAAACTAACCAAAAATCTAACTGGCTATAAAGTTGTGTTTGCAAATCTGCTTGTGATAGTTTTGGCTCGCCTTGTGGGTGTGAGTGGACTAAGACCAAAACCTCGCCTTTTTCACTTGCTGCAATGTAATCTTCTGGCGATATTTCAAAGTGGTTTTCTTTATCTTCTGATGCGTTTTCGCAAGGGATAAAGACTTTTTCACCACCCACTAAAACAATAAAACCGCAACTTTCTTGCGGTTCTTTTGATTTTGAATAACTGATGATTTCGTTATGTAATTTACCGTCCATTGTTACCCCAACTTATCAACGCTAACAAATCCGCCATAGTTGTGCGTATTGTTTCGCAACTTACATCCAGTCAATAATCCACTGCACTTATCCTTTTTAGGATCTGTTGTTGGTTGGTCTTTTTCATCTGCAACTGCTCTGCCTGTATAGCCACACTCAGAGCTACGATACAGCCAACTACAAGTAGATGTAATCATTCTTGCACCAATCAATGCATTGTCGGTCTCAGATGGCAAAGCTAGTGTAAATTGAGCAATATCTCGATTTAATGAGGATAATTGCTCAATCACAAAGTAACTTAACGCCTCTTGCGTTGGATCTGCTTTTTTATTGCCATTTGCAAAATTCGCCGCATCAAGATAGTGCATATAGACTAATCTCCGTCTGACAATCCCACCCAAACATTGATCAAAGCGGTTACAAAGTGCGGTAATAAATCCGTTAATATTTCCTAATGTAAGAGTTGGCCGATTACTTGGGCCATTACCTGACATTTCAAAGCCATCTGCTTTTACAGCAAATGGCTCAAATGTTTTACCTTGCCATACGATAGATTGTGATTTCTCATTGGTGCCAGCATAAAAGCGATATAACTCGCCATTCATGCCGTCATTATCTTTCAATCCTCGCAAATCCACCTCAAACAACTCAATGAGCGCATTTTGTTCGAGTTTGGCTAGGTCGAGTTTGAATGCGTTGCTAATTAAGGCTGGCATTATTTACTCCAATAAAAAACCGCACTTTCTAAAAGATTGTGCGGTTATAAGTTCACGAAAAGATCTAACTGTTTAATTTGTAAAAGCTCACGCTCAAGGGCTTGCTTTTCTGATTTGCATTGCTGCAATAATTTTCCCCGTTCACCAGCTCGTTGCGTGTATTCGGCTTTCTTTTGTTGCCACAATGCCAACTTGTTTTTGACTTCGTCACGGCGGGCGACACCTTCCGTCCAATAGTCCCACAACGCCAAGAAACATTCCTCTTGGTAATTTTCCAGGCGTTCTTTTAAATCGGCACGCACTTTGTTTGGATTAAGCCCAAATAACCACCCATTGAGTTTTTTAATCGGAATACATAACATTTCACGGTTTTTGCCATCTTTGGCAACCGTGGTGATATGTCCACAGTTGAATTTCTCACTCTGTTCCATCAGTTTTTTATGCTGACCTTTCCAGTCTAACCCAATTCCCTCAACAATCTCACGCATTGCTACATAAGCCACGCCGTTGTTATCCACTAAAGTAACTTCTTTACCTAAAAATTCTGCAGTTAATGTTTGCATATTTCTTCCTGTTTTCTCCACAAAAAGAGGCCTGTAAGAAGCAGTGAGTGGAGAAAGGAAGCACCGCTTGTCACGTGTACATCGCTATCTTACAGGCAATAAAAAACCGCCCATAAGAGCGGTTGTTTGTTAGTATTATTGTGTTTATTCCATGTTGCAGGTAACCCCTACTCTATAGGAAAATCTAATGGTTGATCTCCGTCATAGCGTCATATAAGATCTAATAAAAACATCAATAAATCTTATGACTTTAAAATATCAACCAAAGGAAAAATCGGTTTTAATGTGTGACTTTTCTCAATTCAAGTCACCAGAAATGACAAAGGTTCGCCCTGTTGTTGTCATAGCTCGACATAAGAGAAACAGAGAACTTGTTACTGTTATCCCATTGAGTACAACCGAACCTAATCCCCTAGAAAATTATCATTATGCGTTACCTGTAAATCCGCTACCAGACAAAGCAAATATTCAATGTTGGGCAAAGTGCGATATGGTTTACACAGTGTCACTATCTAGGTTAGATCGATATAAGATTGATAAAAGAACCTATATCGTTCCTGTTGTGTGTGACGAAGATTTCCAGTTGATTAAAAATTGTACTGCAATAGCCCTAAAACTAAGGTAAAATCTTACCCGTACCCGAGAGGGGCTTGCAAAACCAATTTGAAAAACAGTTGGTCGATTAAACAAAGGCGATAACAAGCCAGTTTAATCGTGAAGTGGGGAGCATTAGGCTCCCCTTTGTTTTTCTTCTTTCCCAAAGTGCGGTCTAAATTCTGTTATGTTTTAGAGAATGTCTAGCTGAAATCCTGTTGCTTTAGGGTTGTAGGCTCTAAGATATTTTAAGACACGCCAGTTATTGCCTTGTTTGTACTCAAATTTTTCAGTGATTCGCTCTAATACTTTTTGCGCCTGACGAAGAGTGCTGCGATATTCGTAAGCCATGTCATGAACTGGTGCAGCGTAATGCGAACCAATTTGTTTTAATGCAGGGAGAAGATTTTGGCAGAGTTCGGTGCCACGCAATAAAGCAAACCACGCCCACACAAGCTGTTGTAGGTCATGCTCTGTAAATTCACGGATGAATAGCTCATCTTTTTTCTGTTCAGTGATAAGCTCACCCTCAAGCACAATTCTGTGAACATACTCTACCGCTTGAGGTAACTGCTCTAATGTTAAATCTTCGATGCTTTCCACATTAAAGCGTTGATGGATTAAATGGTAAGCATCGGAATAAATTAATCCCTTTTTGCTCACGAGCATATTCACGGCATTGCGCAGGCCAGTGCGATCATCTACCGTGGTTTTACGTTCAGCCTTACCATTAAACCAATAATCATGTAACGCTTGGTAACACTCTTTTTTGTATTTGATTAATGTGTCACGGATTTCTGGGTTACAACGATTAATATCAATTCCAAATAACCAACCGTTTAGGTATTGAATAGGAAGACATAGCATTTCACGATTTTTCTCATCTTCTGCAACTGTGGTTATGATAACCACGGTTGAACATAATACTTCATCTCTCACTATTCTTTGGCGTTGCGCGCGCCAGTCAATGCCGATATTTTCACAAATAGGCTTCATAGCAACATAGTGATTGCCATTTTGTTCAACGGTAATTAATGACTGATTGTTGAATGAAATTGTTTGGGTTGAGATTTGATTAGACATAGAATGTCTCCTTTGGATTTTTTTTACGAAATTAAGATTTACCCTAAATAGGGTGCCAAGAGGTTCGTAAACCGTCCAAAGTCGGCTGGAGTTATTCCCCGAAGGTCTTTTATTCCTCGCCCTCTCGGCATAGATAAGATGTGGTTATGCGCAATGAATGTTTAATGGCAATAAACAAACAAGGTTACTAAATTTCACGCATAAAAAAACCGCTATGCTATCGGGAGCGGACTAACCGCTTTGGATTTAAGGCTACGACACCTTGAGCAGATAACTATCTGCTTGATAAAAATCATAATGAAAAAGCCCCTTGGGTGTCAAGGGGCTTTTTGTAATTATTCACTTTTAATTTTGGGCGTTCGTCTATGGATTACAACTACTTTACTTTTTTCAGGATTTTTCTGCTCAAGCAATTCAACTTTCTTATATTCAATCTTCGTTTCTCTTGCGAGTGCAATAGCAAAACGATATTCAGCATTGGCTTTGGAATTATGTTCGTTAATTTGATTTAATCTTTCTCTCGCTAGTTGCTTTTCTTCCGCAGTAATTAACCTCACTTTTGAACCATTAACATCTCTGATCCATTTTCTACGAACAAAACGTTTTAAATAGCTAGGTGAATCTAAATAATATCGCATAGCACTTCGAACCACTTTTGATAACTCATCATCACCAAGTACGACAAGCATATCATCGATAATTGTAGGAACTAGTGGTTTAGTATCGAAAAAGACATTTGGAAACCGTTCTTTTAACTTAGCTAAATTTGCTTTGATATTATCTTTTCGACCCATATCTTACCCCATAAAAAAAACAGCTTCCATTGGGAAGCTTTTTGGTTAAGGTTTCGACACCTTAAAGCTAGATTATCTAGCTTGGGGAGGATACTAAGCTTTAAATTTTGCTCTGTCAACTAATATTAGTTTTTTGTTTCTGGGGTAAGATTGCCGTTTACAATATCAAATGCCCTATGATAACAATCGTAAAGAATTGAATACGCCATATCTGCATTTTTATCACGTTTTCCATTTTCTAATATATCCAACACCTCTTTTACGGCTTCAAGAGCTGATAATAAATTTTGTTTGGATTGAGAATCATTTTTTGTTGTCATTGCTAAATTAATGATCCCTGTACAAGCATTTAATGCTAGTTTTATTGCATTAATATCTTTAATTTCCATATTTTCCCCATACTCTTTTATTTAATGCATCACGTAAATGCCGCCCTGTTTCTTCCCAAGCATTGTTAAAATATTTATACTCATTCGGCTCTATTTCAATTGTAGAAGATACGGAAACAACGGGGGCAATATTTAATATGGAACCAAACCCCAACAAGAAATTGCTAATGCAATGGGTGTGTTTAGGTTTTTTCATATCCGTTTCCTTAAAAAAGTTAAAAATCCCTCCTTCAGCACAAAAACAAAAGCCCACAAAACCAAGGTTATTTGCTGTGTGGCGGTTGGTAATAGTATAAGCAACAGGGAAAGGTTTTTGAGTAATTGGGCTGTTCCAAATTTCATGGCTGCCCTTTCCCTGACGCAAGAATGTGCAACCATATTGCTTGAGTATTTTTATAAGCTGATCGTAATACCCACTGCCCATCGTTACATCTCCAAACGTTGGAAATCCGCGTGACTTTCAGTTTGGATAAAGGCAAGGCGGATATTATCACTTTCACTGCCGTAACCTTGTAATTCATGCATTTCAGGTGCAATTTCCCATACGCGTTGTTGCAATTCTTCATAGGTGCGACCTTCAGTGACAAGATGCAACTTATCGCACGTGCCAATCCACGCGGGGATATTATCTTCTACATCATACATCACTTCCACGACATAAGGCGGACTGATTCTATCCAAGCGTTTCTTCACTGACATGAGCGTATCCTCAATGGTTATGCCGAAATTTGAGGTGAATACATTACACTTTTTATTAGACATTATAAGCCTTCTTTTTATCTAACATATTTCTCTAATCAACATAAAAACACTCACCCAAAATGAAGTGAACGGGTAAATTTATGTGCTATTAAAGGTTAAATAACAGTGATTGAAATAGTTCAAACTGTATCGAATGATAGATGAAAAGTTTTATCTTGACAAGAAATTGCTTGCAATGACTAAAAAAGAATAAAATCTTACCGCATGAAAAAGCCCCTTTGTAGTCAAGGGGAAATCATTGCGATTAAACAACTTCCTCAAACTCACAAGTAAATATCGTGTCAACCTTGCCAACTTGACGAGGAAACTTAGGACATATCACTTTCACTAACTCGCCATTAAGTGCAGAATCCCTAAAATAAAATGGGTAAACACCACTGTGTTCTTTCATAAAATTTCTAAATTTCTCTGCTTCTTCGTGTTTGAGTTTGTAGGTAACCGAATATTATTTCTTAAGTAAAGCGGGTAATTTCTTATCAAGAACTTCTTGGAGCTCATTTCTTGCGTTATTGCTATCCAATTGCATTTTATTAATTTGCCCAAAAGCCATCTGAGATTCAGACCAAGCATTAGCCCAAACCTTTGTTCCGTTTCTAAACTTACTAATGGAATATCTAACTTTTAACTGTGGTGTAGTGGAGTACGAATTACCGATCATCATTTGCATCATGATAGCTCCGCCTCCCTCCATTTCTTTTGAACAAATAACATAATTTTTAGCCTGTTCTTCAATAACATATCCTTTGTCATTGCAATGTTGAACAATCGCGTCAGCAACTTGTTCAGGTGTATATTGGGGATATTCACCCTCTGCTTTTCCTGACGCTGTTTGTTTTTTTAACGGTTCTTGAGCACACCCTACCAATAATGCGCAAGCTAACCCAGTTAATAATAATTTTTTCATGCAACCTCCTCTGAAAATATGGTCGGTTGCATTTTATTTTGAAAACATCAAAAAAACGTTGAACAAGATCACAAAATGGAAAATTCGCCTAAAATTAGGCGAACATTCCACCCGGTCGCATATTTTGTTGCATTATTGTTCCTGCCTCTTTTCGAGCAATGGCTTGCACTAATTCCACAGTAATTTCTAAGCCGCCACTGGTCTCTTTGGTTTCCACGTTGGCGTTTGTTGGCTCACCGTTGTTGATGATGTTTACCTTCACGCCCCGATTATTCGCATTCATTGGTGTGCTTGGTGCGTATCCACCCACTGAACCGCCGTTTGCGTAGCCCTGTGGTTTAGCCTTGCGTTGATAGTTGAGCTGATCGAGGTAATTCACACCCAAACGGCTTACTGCTTCTTTGGTAAAGACATATTCGCCTTTGTGAACAATGCCAGCTGGCGTATATTTTCCTCCTTGGCCAGTAAATCCCCCTTCATCAAATCCAACGAGTCCACCAGTATATTTTGATTCAGGGACTAAACCGCCTCCAGAGAACCCGAAATATTTGCCAAAAGGTGTTCCTTTGAACGCAGCCTCGAGTGATGCAAAAATCATCATTTTTACAATCATTGATGTGATATCTTTAATCACTGATTGTGCAAAGCCTCGGAAATTTCCTTTACCAGTTAATACGAAATTAGTTACGGCATCCGACATTCCATTAAACGCATTTAACGTGATTTGAGATACGTTGCCCATTACATCTTCCACCGTGTTTCGGAATTTTTGGAAACCATCTCTAAATCCTGCCACTGGATCGCCTTTTAGTAATTCGGCTTGTTTAGCTTGTTCTTCTTTTAAGCGTTTAATTTTATCAATCATCTGCTCAAGTAAGGCAATATTTTCTTGCGTCATGCCTTTGCGCAATTTTGCCGTCTCAAGCTCTAGTTGATGATTAAAACGTAACTGATCTACCGCTTCACTTGTTTGACCAATAAGCGTCAATTCAAATTGTCGAGCCTCAATCTGCTCTTTGTAATTGTCACCTAAATCGCGGATTGCAACTTGTTGCTGCCCACTGTCAATTTCACTGGCAAGGCGTTTTAGATTAGCCAGTCCTTCTGCACCAAAGTGCGCATATTTTTCACCATTGGCAGCAATATCGTTTGTGAGTTTTTTTAACTCTTGATATTGGCTAATTCCACCATCTTGCAGATTGGCTTTTATGTCCGCTAGGCGTTGTTGGAGTTGGGTCACTTGATCAGTGTACTGTTTGACATAATCAACTTTATTCCCACTCCCCTTATTCTCTCTAGCTAACGCATTGGCTTGATATTCTTTTTCGATTGCATCAAGTTCAGGCTTACTATATTTACCTTGCTCAGAAAGCCGTTTAATATATTTTTCTGTTTCTCCCGCTGCTCTTTCTTGCGGCGTTTTTGCATTAGCAATTTTTCGATCAAGGCGAAGATCGTCAATAACCTTTTGAGCATCTGCGCCAATACCTGCAGTTTCTTCTTTTACGCCAATTACACCGCTAAGTAGCAATCTTGCCTTTTGCGCCGCCTGAGCTAATGCATCAGCCATCCCTAAGATTTTACCATTGGCGTCTGGTAACAAATCTTTAAAGTCTTCTGTTGAAAGTTTTAACTCAACAAATTTGTCTTTATTAAATTGCAATTCAGGGTAGAGCTTTTCTACGCTCTCTTTCAAACGTTGAACTGACTCCTCTGCACCAATAGATTTTAAATCTCGCTCTGACTTCGCTAACTGCTGATTAGCTGAATCTATTTCGCCTTTCTTGATTTTTAAATCTTCAAGAAGTTGATTATAGCGTTTCAGTGCATATTGATTTTGCCAAAGGTTCCCCTCATCCATACTTTTAGTTTGAATCGATAATGCGCGCTCCATTCTTGATTTTTCTTCAATCAATGATTGGATTTGATTCTTCTGCTCTGCCATAGAACGCTTCAATTTTGCGCTCATTGCTTCTAGCTGATTTGCAGTCAATTTTTGTAACGCATCACTTGTCACATCAAGACTTTTCGCATAATCAAGATTTTCCTGTTTGGCTTGCTCTGCATTTTGTTTCCAGGTATAAAATGCCCCCGCCCCCAAAGTAAGCGCAGTGGTGACCAGTCCAATAGGTCCACCTAATAGACTTAAAACACCACTTGATGCTCGCCCAGCCAAAGATAGTTTTTGTTTAGCAAGCGCTGCCCTTTCTGTAGCCTCTCTCTCTGCGTTCATTAATACTGTAAGTTGAGAGGCTTGGGTGGCCATTTGACCACGTAGCGCCATTCTTGTTTGTTCTGATTGAGCTAAACTTAATTGGGCGCGTAAAGACTGCATTTGTATTTGTGCTAGTCTTAATTCAGCCGTAGCTTGAACAGATGTAGCCTGCGCAACCTCTAAAGCCGCAACAGCCTCTTGCCGTTTAGTTAATACAGACTTAATCCCTGCGACAGAGGCTTTACCTAATTGTCCTAGCAGAACCGAACCAATCACCACCGAAAGATAGTCAATATTTTTGGCTAAAAATGAGACAGATGCAGCCATCCCATCAAAGATACCACTGCGATTACCGACATCATCAACAAATTTAAGTGTTTGGTTTTTCAATTGAGTCATTGCCTGACCAAAAGTCAAAGGCATTTTTTCAAAATCTGCTGAAATTTTCTCAGTTGCGCCTGTAATAGCTTCAAATAACAATTGAGAGGTGATTTTACCTTCAGAAGCAAGTTGTTTCACTTCTGAACGGGTTTTCCCCATATATTGCGCAACAACATCTAAAATAATGGGGGCGCTTTCAGCAATAGTACGGAACTCGTCACCTTGTAACCGACCTGAACCTAATGCTTGTGAAAGCTGGAAAAGTGCACTCGCCTGCTCTTGTGCGCCCACTCCACCTACTGCCATCGCTTTATTTAACGTTTCAGTAAAAGTTAGAATCCGCTCTTGGCTATAACCGTAATCTTTCAATGCTCGAGCAGAGCGAGCGTAAATTGTGGTTGTTGCCTCTAAATCAGCGCGTGTGCGTTGCGAAATAGAGAAAAGCTGGCTTTGAACAGCTTTATATTCTTCAAATGAATTCGTGACAAATTTCACCTGGGCAGCAAGGGTTTTCATTTTGTCGGACATTTGAATAAATTGCCCAAGGCCTTGAATTCCCAATCCAGCTGTCATTAAGACTTTTAATTTACCCATTACGCCTAAAAGAGATTGCACTGAGCGCTCAGTAGATTTTGCGTTATCCGTCACCGAACGAATATCACGATTAACTTTATCAACCCCTATAGAACGTAACTCTATGCCTAATTGTGCGAAATCTGCCATAATTTACCTCTATGCAACAACTTCCTTAAAGGTTGCTGTTAGCGTGCTATATCCTGTTTTTTTAGTTTCATCCCATTCACCACAGGTAAACAATCCTTTTTTATCTCCGTAAGGTTGCCACGAAAAGGCTGTCACCCCACGACATTCATCAAGGAACATATCTATTGCCTTGATCTTTTCTTCTGAACCACTAAAGACTACATCGTAGGTTCTTAGGTTATTATTAATGCCATCTGATTGTCGCTGTTCATAACCGTCACCAAATCGAATTGTATTTACATTCGGCTTTTTTTTCCGCTTCATATTCCAATCGGCTTGCCAAGTAAATTCTTTCATATTCATTCCTTAGTTAAGGATTCAAGCCGAACCTTGAGCTATTCAGCTTGAATATTCAACCACAATATATCAAGTCGTTTAATTACCTCAACCTCCCATCTTGCCAATGAAGTATTAGCCAATTGAGACCATGCCAATATTTCACTAAAAGTAATAGGATTAGCGGACATTCCGCACTGACGGGAGGAGGATACGGCATAAAAATACTCAAGCAAATAACCCACCGCGATATTGGGCGGAGAGTTATTTAGCTCTTCGGGCGTTATACCTAATTGTTGCTCAATAACTTGAAGATGCTCGCGTTGTGTCGCTTTGGAATTGTCTGGTCGTTTATCAAGACGAAATTCTGCCTGAGCAAACTCGTAGAGATGTTCGATCAGGCCTTCAAGAAATTTCCCAAGTCTTCTGACTGTTCAATAATTTGTTCAGCTAACCAAGGACACTGGGTAAGCAGCATTTTCACATTGGCGGGGGTAAACTCAAGAGGAGTTCCTTCCCATTCTAAATTCTCCCAGCTAGCTACGCGTACAATGGCGTTTTCAAGAGCTTCCGATTTCAATTCAGAGAGTTCTTTAAATTGTGGTTTGCGGGTGCGCTGGTTTTCAAATTCTTGCTTTTGTAATTTGCGTAAGACGTTAGATTGAAAACGCTGTACAACATCACTTTGCGAGGCATAAACATCAATCATTGCTCCAGTTCCTTCCCCAGTAATCGGGTGAGTGACTTCAAAGCGATAAGTATTTTCAGAGGCTTTAACAGTATTTAATTTAGAAAAGTCCATTGTGTTTTCCTTATAAAATTGGATTGAAATAAAAAAACCGAAAGTGATGAACTTTCGGGGGTTGTTTTCTATAAAGTATGACTAATTTTCACCGGCTTTAGGCCAATGAATCTTGAACGATGAGTGTTGTTGGTTTCTTTAATACATCATCAATTGTACTTTCCGCATCATAAATCGCGGGGAAAGCATCAAAGTTTAGGGTTTGAATAAGGTTTTTTGCACCGTCATCAATTTCAATAGAAGTTGCTTTCACGCCTGGCAAGATGAACGTTAAATAATCTCCGTTGTCGACTGATTCGGCATCCATTCTTAAAGCAAGAGAAAGATTCGCGCCGCTACGCACAGCGTCAATCATGGTTTTATCTTGGAAATACATCGTAAACGATCCGCTAATTGCCACTGTGCCAATAAACACGTCAGGTGCGTATTTCGCGCCCAGTACCGCCTCACTCGACGCATTCAAATCAATGTCCATCTTCAAACCAGTAACTAACGCTGCTTTGGTTTTGTTAACCATCAGCTGCCCATTTACACCTGCAACCTTAGCTGATTGAGTCACTTCCTGCGCACCAGTAAAATATGCAGTTTGACTCTCCTCGCCTTTTTGTCCTAAAAAGGTGACCGCAATCGATGCTATACCATTCGGTTGAATATCTAGGCTAATTTTAGATACTCGACAACCTGTATAAATGCGACTTAATCCAATATCTGCGAAGGTGTCTTCAAGCGTAAAGGAATCAGTTGTATGGCCAGTTTCAGGAATTACGAGTAATTTACCTTGTTTTTCACCTGCCCCAGTGCTAGTTTTCTTTAATACAGGTGATTTCGCTTCTGTCCATGTTCCCCGCAATGCGGCCGCAAAAAAATCAGACCATTGACCTGCAGACAATTCACCTTTCAAATCGCCCTCCACTTTTTCAAATCCAACAATGGATGGAGAGCGTTGCATATTTTCTCGAATTTCCTCACTTGAGAATGAATCAAATGTTGAGTTCAGTGAGCTTTCTGTGCGAGGCATCACTTTACCAATACCTTTTGCAGCACGTACTCCAAATGTTGTTTCTTTTGCAAACGTAACCTTACGTTTTACACCTTGTGCATTTGCCATATAACCTCCTAGAGTTCATAAGCGGTAAAATTGATTGTAACTGGCAACGCCAGTTTATTATCGTTTAAAAAAATACCGCCAATAAGTGGCGGTTTATGGATGATGATTTGAATGTTATCCTTAATAAAGGACTGACCGTAAAAATGCCGTCGAATATCTGTTGCACGCTCCTCAATGGCTTTCGTGCCTAATCCTGCCTCATAAAATAACGTTAATTGCAAAAAACCTAATTCTTCAGCATGTGGCCGATCAGAGATTGCACCTGTATCGCTAGATGAAATAGTTAAGTGGAGCGTTTGATATGGTAGTTTGGGCGTATTTAAAACGCCTTCCCATGCGGTATTAAATTGTCCTAATTGGTTTAAGTGTGTTTGCAATACAGACCGAATAATTTGTTTCATCTAAAATCACCACCTACTTTTCTTTAATAACGCTTCCATTTCTTGCACAGTAATCCTCACCATGCCTTTTGGGGCCTGAATCGAAAAGCCATTGTTTGTTTTACGCCCTCCTGGTTTAGGGTATAAACCATATTCCAGCGTCAAGGCATAAGGCTTATCCGTCGCAATGTAAAGCGTATTACCAAATTTTGCATTGTTAATCACTTCATTAGAACCATTAAATACAGATGGTGCCTCTCCCACCGAGACTGTCCAACTCCGACGTAACTGCCCGCTATCGACAGGCGTTTTAGATTGCACTTTTTTAAATGTATCCAATGCGATTTTCCGTACAAACATATCTGCACGTTGCATCGTTCGTTCTCTAAAAGCATCAATTTCAGCTACAAATTTACCCATTTACTAACCTTGCCTGAAGCTTGTAATAAATCGTCATACCAGATGGTTTTAATGGCTGACAATTCACAATTTGCCAACGCTCTCCATTAACAAGGAGTACACTTAAAAGCAGCTCCTCTCTCGAAAGAGGAGATGATAGGCTTAACGTAATAGACACATCGCCTTGTTGAACTAAGCTTGCCTCACCTTTTAAAACACCAGAACTTTGGAATTGAGGAAAGTCATAGGCCAATTGGTTAAATATACAAACACCCAATAAGCGACGCTTGCGTCGAGTTGCCTCACCTGTTTCAACGTTGTAATCACTGGTAATGTTTTGTTCAATACTACATGGCACCCCAAATTCGGTTAACAAGGTCTTTGCAGTATCAGCCAACTCATCATAAAATCCCATTCTTACCCCCGTTCAAGCAATACTCTACGCATAGCGCCTTTCTCTCGAACAAACTCTCTCAATAACTGAGCCACATAACTAAATCGCTGATTCTCTACACCGTTTGCAGCTGAAGGATAAGAATACGTTACAGAAAGTTCACCAACTTTCACTGCACTTTTAAGTGCGGTTGGATTTTGAGTTAAATTTTCTTCCAAAGCTAATTCGCAGACTGCATTTTTTACTTTTACTGGCACGTCTGTATCCCCATTACGTGGGAACGCTCGTAATTGATGTTTATCGGATGGCTTTCCTAAATAGATATAGCCACTATCAATATAATCCGATGCATTGACTAATCGGCGAGCCTTTTCTGTTGCACTTAGTGCCCCCCATATTTCTGCACTCATTCTGAGATTATGATATGCATCAGCTTCTTCTACAGAAACATAAGCGCTCATTTTTTCTCCTTACTTAGAAGAATCTTCAATTTTGTTTTGGTACAATTTCACACAGTTATTTCCTTTTGCAATTAATGGGCAATGGAAATAAGAACCCCCGAGTAATTCGTTACTTGGGGGCTCGCTTTTTTAGCGATATGGCTATTTGGTTTTCACCAACACACCTGCAGTGTCTTTCAATGAAGTTGCGGTTTTACGCCAGTTGGCTGATGCACCTAATTTAGTATCATCAGGAGATTTACCGCCTGCAGTCATATCCCATTCATAACCGAGAATACCTAAGTTATAAGTCCATTCTGCTTGATAAACTGCTGCGATATTTTCACCGCCTAATTTCGGTTGCATTTCGCTATTGAAATCGTTGTTACCGCTTACCACGATCGCCCCTTCTTGCAAGCCTAGAGTGTTATAGGCTGAAGCGGTGCTATCAACTAACGCAGGGCTATCCGTGACCACAAACAAGCGACCAAACGGATCGCGCATCACACTCACGTTATCGTAAGTAAACAAACGTTCTGCGTTAGTTAAGGCATTGTCGTACAAGGTATGTAAGGTGGTTGAATGAACAATCCACGCTTTTAATGCGCTGGAGCGGTCGCCAAATAATGCCGCTGCTTTGTTAAGCGTACGGAAAGTTGGGGCATTTTTCTTGTCGTCTAGCACAGCTGTAGTTTGCCCACCAATCGCGGCAACCGCCCCTAAAATTGCGGTGTTTAACATATCTGCCAAGCGCGCTTTTGCTAATTGCTGACCAATTTCAATGGCTGCCAATTCTGGGTTTTGTAATACCCAACGATATTGTTGCGGTTCATACTCAATCGGGTGCGTACCTGCAGCCACTTTTACTGCTACATTGAGTAATTGTTCTAGGCGTTTCGCTTGCACTGTACCACTGCCATAAGCATTACGACGACGCACTAAGCCTTGAATCGCTTTAAAGCTCGCACGAATATCAAAATCACCTTGTGTTGGAGCATTTTGCAATGTAATCACTCCGCCTGAAGCTTGATTGAATTTTTCAATATCCTGATCGACAGTTTCAGTTAACGCTAAATGTGTTTGTTTGTTAAAGACTTGTAAGTCAAAAGCCATAATAAGCTCCTATGTTATGGTGCGATTGCACCGTAAATAAAAAAGGTGCAATCTCTTGCACCCGATTATGAATGTTGTTGCATATACGCAATTTTTTCTGCGTCGGTTTTACATTCGGCTAAGGATTTAGGGGCATTGCTACCGCCTGTTCCCGCGCCAATACCTGAACCTGATGTACCTGATGGTTTTAAAATCGCATCTTTATTTGGATACGCACCGACTAACGCCTCTAATGCTTCCTCAAAATCGGCTTTTTCACCTGGGCGTGAACGGCTGTAAATTTCATTGCCATCGGCGAACTTCGCCACCACTTTACCTTCATCTGAAATACTGAAATGCTTACCAAAGAAGGCTTGCACCACATCAGAAGGTAAATTTAAATGTTCTGCGGCATATTTAGAGCGAGCAAACGAACCACCAATTAGTTCTGCGTGCAATTGCGATTGTAGTTTTTCAGCTTGAGATTTGGATTCTGCCAGTTGTTCATCAAAGGTTTTACGCATTTCTGCTTTCACCTTTTCCACTTCGCCCGCATCAATCAACTTCTTATCATCGAGATTTTTCACCGTTTCCAAGGCTTTGATTGCTGCTTTCGGATCGTCAATCCCCGAAAATGCCGAGAGTTTTGCTTCCGCCTGCTCTTTGGCTTCACGGTGTTTTTTCGCCTCACTGTTAAGCTCTGCAATTTTGGCTGTGGCTTTTGTGGCATCAAACGGAATTTCCTTCCCGTCTTCGTGAACATACACAGGCATCCCGTTTTCAACAACCACGTGCCCATTGTATCCAACCACTTAATATGAGAAACAAAGAAACAAATAGGGATTTGGCGGAATTTTTCGGGAATAAGTGGGATGGATGTAGATAAAACGGGGCTTGACGGTGTGCCAGCCCCTTTTTTATTGGAAGAAAAACAGAAATAATGAAATGGGAAAAATTTTCCAAAACTCACCGCTTTAACCGCTAAATTTGGGAAACGTTAAAGCGGGTTTAAATGGTGTTTAAATCATATTTTTGCCGAGGTGGACGAGTTGTCCTATAACTTGAAGATTTTCGGCTTCATCCTTTGAAAGTATGATTGGGGGGTATTCTTCTCTATTGTCTGAAATCAGCTCTACACCGTCCCAACGAATTTTCACGCGTTTCACCCACACGCTTGCTCCGTTTTGCACTAAATAGATTTTATCGCCTTTGATTTCCTTTCTTTTTAAATCCACCAACATCTGATCGCCGTCATCAATGGTTGGGCGCATTGAAATGCCGTCTGCCCAAAACACAGCCGCGTATTTCGGGTTTACGCCCAGTTTTCGCAGTAATGCCGCAGAATAAGGCGTTTGCTCGTCAGGCTTTGTTACGCCCTCATTAAAACTGCCGAAGCCTGCTGAAACGTTGATAGAAGAATAGCTATCAATCATGATCACGTTTTCATTAGATATATCTACCTTAGTTTCATTGCTAGAGCCACTACTAGTCATGCTACCAATTATCCCACCAATAACAGCACCTGGCACTCCCGCAAACGTAGCCCCTACTGCGGCTCCAATTGATGAAGCAACGGAAGGTATAAA
Organism: Haemophilus sp. CCUG 66565; assembly: GCF_001679495.1. NCBI lineage: Bacteria > Pseudomonadati > Pseudomonadota > Gammaproteobacteria > Pasteurellales > Pasteurellaceae > Haemophilus > Haemophilus sp. CCUG 66565. Next base: position 175,031 of record NZ_LZOX01000013.1, read on the forward strand.
ACCTAGTGATTTTTGAACTTCCTTGGGTAACGATGAATAGTGATATTCAACCGCGCCACCTTGTACACCGTCCTTTTCTCTTTTTATCCAGTTCTGTGTTCTAGCCCTCTTGTTTATTCCCTGAGGCGAATTTGGTAGTCCTTCCAAGTCCTTTAGTTCATTTGCTGAAAACCACTCTTTGGAGTTTCTCATAAACCTACCTTTCAGAAACTTTAGTTTCTGCCTAGTTTCTAAAATATAACCTATTGATTATTAAAGCACTTTAAAAGCGACTCTAAAAAATATCAATTATTTTTCAGAAACCACTTGAGTTTCTGAAAACTTAGATGTATAGTTTCCATAGTTTCTAAAGAGTAACACCTAAGATTTAATCTAAAGAGTAAGGATAGCACATTATGAAAAAGAGTAAAAAAAATATGCACCGCGCATACATCATCGCAATGATACAAGAGAAAGGGAAAACCTTGTCTCAACTATCCATTGAAGCTGGCTTACACCCTAGAACTTTAGGCAATGCGCTTGATCGCAAATATCCAAAAGGTGAACGAATTATTGCAGATTTTATCGGTATGAAACCTGAGGAAATATGGCCCGCTCGTTACGAGTAGGAGGATGTATGGAAATGTGGATTTCAGCTCAACAGCTCGCAGTTTTAGAAACTATGCCTAGTTCCCCACAAGGGGTAAACAAGAAAGCAAGAGCAGGAAACTGGGAAAAAAGACAGGTTCAAGGCATTCGCGGTGTCGGTTACGAATACGCTTTTTCCTCTCTCCCACAAGAAACCCAAGCAGAGCTTTTATTAAAACAAAGTGCGGTGGAAATCGACAACGTTTCAGAAACACCCCGCACTAGAAAAGAACTCAACTATCTCCCCGAAGTGATTTGGAAACCTTACGAAAAGGCGACTGATAAACAGAAGGAAAATGCCAAAGCCAAGCTCGTACCACTGCATAAATTAGACGATTTAGTGCGAAATGGCGTGGAATTAATGACCGCTTTGGATGCTGTCGCGGAAGAATGCGACATTGCGAAAGGATCGCTCAAACGTTGGTATTACCAAGTGCGGTCGTTTGAACGCCCAGATTGGTTACCGTTATTGATTGCTAAACACAATAACAAGAAATCTGGTAAGGAAGCGACATTTACGGAAGAAGCCTGGGAAGCCTTTAAAGCAGATTATTTCCGTAACGAACAACCGCAATTCGGCAGTTGCTACGAGCGTTTAAAACGTGCTGCAAGGGAAAAAGGCTGGAACATCCCATCGGCAAGTAGCATAAAACGCAAAATTGAGCGTGAAGTGCCGAAATTGGTGCAAGTGCAATTACGCGAAGGTGATCATGCTGTGATGCAGTATTACCCATCCATGCGCCGCACCGTGGCGGAAATTGAAGCTCTTGAATGGATCAACGGCGATGGCTACCAACACAACGTGTTCGTCCGCTGGCATAACGGTGAGATTGTCCGCCCTAAAACCTGGATTTGGCAAGACATTCGCACCCGCAAAATCTTGGCTTACCGTGTGGATTTGAGCGAAAACAGCGACACCATTCGCCTAAGTTTGATGGATTTGATTTGGAAATACGGCATCCCGAAAAAATGCACCATTGATAACACCCGCGCGGCGGCAAATAAATGGATGACTGGGGGCGTGAAGAACCGCTATCGCTTTAAAGTAAAAGAAGATGATGTGATTGGGATTATCCCGATGCTTGGCATCGAATTGTTGTGGACATCGGTGCAATTTGGCAAAGGTCACGGGCAAGCAAAACCAATCGAACGTGCGTTTTCACACGGTGGTTTAGGCGAATTAGTCGATAAACACCCAAGCCTTGCAGGCTTTTACGCAGGCGAGAACGTTTATAACAAGCCCGATAACTACAACAGCGGGAAAGACGGCGTAGATTACGACACATTTATTTTAGCCATAGAAGATGGCATCCGCACTTTCAATGAACGCGAAGGCAGACAAACGGAAATTTGCCAAGGCATTTACAGTTTCAGCCAAGTATTTGAGCGCGATTACGCCAAGGCGCAAATTCGCAAGGCAAGCGCAGAACAAATGCGTTTTTTAATGTTGATGAGCGAAGCCGTTACATTGAGAAAAGACGGCACATTTGAGTTAGATGCTGGTGGTAAGGTCAATAATCGCAAAAACCGCTATTTAGCGAGCGAACTGATTGCCACCGCACACCGCAAGGTGGTGGTGAAATTCGACCCGCAAGACTTGCACAACAAAGTGTGGGTTTATGGTTTGGATGGCGTGTTCTTAGCCGAAGCGAAATGTACTGAAGCGGTGGCATTTGGTGATAAAGCGAAAGGTCGTGAGCACGATAAAGCACGCAAGCAAATGGTGAAAGCGGTAAAAGCTCAAGCGAAAGCCACACTCACGATGAATGCACAAGAAGCAGCGCGCTTGCAACCTCAATTCGAGGAGGAAGAACCGCCTGAACCGAAAATTATCGAATTGTACCGCCGAGAAGGTAATACGGTGCGTAAGCAGGATGTGTTGGAAGATGAGGAAGTCAGCACCTTCCAACAAGGTTTAGAAGATTACTTAGCAATGGCTAAGAAAGCAAAAGGGCTTTAAAGCGAGTTTAAAGCCGATTTAAGGAGAAAAAATGACTACTAATTCTTATCATCAGGATACCACATTTCTTCACCAGCTTCGTTCAGAAAAGGTGAAGTGTCGCCAAATTGCGAAAGCCAGACGGGTGAAAATTCGTAAAACAGATCAAGGTCTGACAGAAAGTTCAGCGACGTTTCAACAGTTTTCCGAGCTGATGAAGTCCGAACGATTTTTAACTCTAACAGCTTGTTTTGAATCATTAGTGCAATCGTTGCCATCCGCCAATGGGCATAAGTCGATTCAAGACGAAAACGTTCAGAAGACGTCTTTTCTTGCTGCTTGCGCGCTTTGGTGGGAAGACCAATTAATGAAAGCAGATAAGGGCGAAGGTGTTCCTCTTCAAATTCAATATATTTTTCAAGGCTTGGATAGTGCTTTAACGAGACAAAGAGCGCATCAAAATCCTTGGAATCCCAATCGGAAAAAATAACCTGAGCGGCATATTCGGCGCAGTAGTCTAGCTCTTTGTATTCAACATCCATGGGCAATTGACAAAGATTAAACATAGATACTCCTAGCAAACAAACAGGGTGATTATTATGACACTAATTAACCAAATCAAACAACTCTTAGACAACCAAACCTACACCCAGCGCGAGATTGCTGCGCAATCAGGCGTGAATCCAGGGGCATTAAGCGCGTATTTAAAAGGCACTTATGCCGGCAATGTGGAAAAAGTGGAACAAGCATTAAATAACTGGCTCGACACCCGTGAAAAGAAAGAAAAAGTGTTTGTGGAAGCACCGCACTTTATTGAAATTCCGACAGCGAAGAAAGTGTTTTCTGCATTGGATATGGCAAAAATCCTACCGACTATGGTGACGGTGTATGGCGCAAGCGGTGTGGGCAAAACTAAAGCATGCCAAGAATACAAAAAAACGAACCAAAACGTGTGGATGATAACCGCAAGTCCAGCGCGTGCCACATTAAGCAGTATTTTGTATGAGTTAGCCCTTGAGTTAGGTATTAACGATGCGCCACGCCGTAAAGACCGCTTATCACGCCTAATTACTAAAAAGCTCAAAGGCACACAAGGCTTAGTGATTATCGACGAAAGCGACCACCTGCCTTATGACGCACTCGAAGAAATCCGCATTATTCAAGAAGAAGCAGAAGTGGGCTTTGCGCTCATTGGTAACGACAAAGTGTACACACGAATCCAAGGCGGTGTGAATCAGGCGCATGAGTATGCCCGTTTATGGTCACGCATTGGTAACAACTGTGGCTTAAAAGCCAGTACAAAAGGCGACATTAAAGCGATTGCACAAGCATGGGGCTTGGATATTGCCGACAAAGATTTAATGACCGTCCTTTATGACATCGGCGGCAAGGCGGGCGGCTTACGCGCTTTAACGCAATATTTACGCCTAGCCGGCATGACGGCGAAAGGACAAGGCACTGTCATCACACTAGATCTCATTTTAACCGCCCAAGCACAAATGAAAGGAGCGAACTAATGGAAAACTCAGCAAAAATCAACCGCACTTTACGCGAACAAGCCAAACCGCACCCTGTGTTTGGTGGATGCAACAAAATCGCACTGGGGTATTTATCACAAGCGCAGAAATGCGTAAACGAACTTAACAAAATGGGCTTGCATGTGGTGAATATTGAGTTCGACAAAATTAAACCGCGCGTTCGCATTGAGCAAAACGCCATCACCAAGAAATTTGAGAAAACCGGACAAGCCCTCGCCTACATTCAAGGCAACGATGGCGCACATTGGGCGGAATATCAAATGATGGTGGAAGGCATCAAAGTAATTTGGCGTTCCTATTTACATTAACCAACAGGAGAAAAGAAATGGCTAAAAAAGCAACCAGCATTAAAACCGACACCTTTGCAGTGCGTTATCAAACCCGCGACGAAGTGGAAACGGCAATTAAAGAGATCGGCGATTTAAACCGTGAATTAGAACGACTAGCGATTGAACAAAACGACAAGCTGGCTTCAATCACCGAAGAATACGCGCCTTTGATGAACGCAGTGAAAGAAAAGCTCTCCCCCAAACAAGATGCGGTGCAAGCGTGGTGTGAAAGCCGACGTGATGAACTCACGCAAAACGGCAAAACCAAAACCGGCTCATTCAACACAGGTGAGGTGCAATGGCGTCAACGCCCGCCTTCCGTCAGCATTCGCGGGGCGGACAGCGTGTTGGAAAGTTTGCACAAGCTAGGCTTTGAACATTTCATCCGGACGAAAGAAGAAGTGAACAAAGAAGCCATGTTAAACGAGCCAGAATTAGCGGCAACCGTAGCAGGCGTGACCATTAAAACAGGCGTAGAAGACTTTGTGATTACACCGTTTGAGCAGGAGGTAGCGTGATGGATTGGAGCGGTGCGATAACCATTTGTGTATTTTGTATCTGTATTGCTTGGATAGTTACTACATTTATTAAATATTAAAACCTATTTAAACGCTCTTTAAATCTCCCCTAACCCCTCTTTACAAAAGAGGGGGATGGAATGAAGGGCGTTCATAATAGGCTTTAAACCAACAGGAGAACCTTATGAACAAAAACATCAACAAGTTTGATCGCTTTAAATATTACAGTGAACAAGCGGCAAACAGTGAACGTAGAGGCGAATTGCAAGATGCCAAAGAGCAATGGGCGATTGCGGAACTTAACGCACCTGACGCTCGTAACCGAGAATGGTGCAAACACCGCGCTGCGTTTTGTGAACGAGTATTAAGAAAACCGTTTTAAGGGGGAGATTATGGCTGATTATATCGTGCGCTTATATGGCGTGATTGAAGTGAAAATGACAGCAGAAACACTAGAACAAGCCATTGAGTTGTGTGATTTGAACACTGCTCCTCCCTTAACTGGAATGGTGTGGAAATTGATTCAGTGATTGAAGGGGAAGAAGTATGACTGAGCAAGAAAAAGTGCGGTTGGATGAGCAGTTAGAGCAAGCAGCAAAACAACTGGTGCGTGCATTAAGAGCCTTGCGCACAGGGCAAGCGCAACACGCAGCGGTATATGTGGGGAATGTGCAGAATTTATTGCCAGGGTTGAGAATGAGATTAGGGAGATAAATGAAATGGAAGAAAAAAAGTATGCAGTAACGTTTGAGTTTAAAGTGGGAGTCAGTGATGACGATTTAACTTTTAATGTCAATACAGAATACCATCAAGTGACAGTTTTATATGTGAAGGATGCGATGACTTGTTTAATGTTTAAGTTACCTGAAATTGTTAGAGCTGGTTGGCTTGCTTTTGAGGGTATGGACGCTAACGTTAAAAATGGTTTCGAGCACAAAATAAAATTAGATTTTTGCACCCAAGATGGTGATGAATGGGATGTTAGTGCGAAAGTTGATAATCCAAATGAAATTGGTCGTACGTTGATTGGCATTATTGAGAAAATTCTTTTGAAGGATCCAGTTATTGACGAAATTCTTCAGAATGCAAAATAAAACCCATTTACAGCCTATTAAATCTCCCCTACCCCCTCTTTACGAAAGAGGGGGATTTAAGTGGGCTGAATAATGTGTTTTAAAAAGGAATAAACAATGCATAAAACTAAACCAAAGCTGATCCAGCTAATTCATATTGCCAAGCAAAAACTGGCAATGGATGAGTATAGCTATCGCGCTATGCTGGAGCGAGTGACCGGGAAAACATCATGCAAAGAAATGAGTGTGGCGGAGTTAATGAAAGTGGAAGCGGAGATGGAAGCCAAAGGATTTAAGAAAACCAGCCGCCGAAATCATTTGCCAAGCAGAAAAAGTGCGGTTGTAAAAAGCCGAATTGCGCACAAAATTCGTGCAATTTGGATTGAAATGAGCAAGAAAGGATTGGTGCGCGATGGGTCGGAAACCGCATTAAACAAATGGGTGCGCGGTGTGGTGAACCCGATATTAACGGCTCAAAACAAACCGCTTGCGCTGAATGTGGGCGCATTAAACGACCAAATGGCTGGTTTAGTGCTTGAACGCCTGAAAAAATGGCAAGCAAGGGGGAATGTATGAAATTGTGCCGTTGTCCGGTGTGCCATTCTGATATTCACCTCGACCAACTGTTGGAAGATGATGCAGGACGTGAATTATTAGGGCTGATTACCGAGTTAAAATATGGTGTGGCGCGTCCTTTGGTCAGCTATATTGCATTGTTCCGCCCTGATAAATCAGCCTTGAGTAACTTAAGAGCGGTTAAATTAATGCGAGAAGTGCTAGATTTATTCCCGCCTTCTCAATTATTAGCCCACTGTTTGAGTGAGACGGTCAATTCAGTGCAGAAAAAGCGACGAGAAAGCCGAAATCTCGCCCCGCTTAACAATCATCGTTACTTAATGCAAGTGATGGAAACCAACAAACCACTATTTTCAGGCGTAGGGTCTGCTGCAATCAACAACGAAGAACGCAAACAAGCCCAACGTGTGGCGGAAAATAATGAAATGGAAAACACCATTCTTTATATCGAACGCTTTTACCAACTGGGGCAACCAGTGGAACATTTACCAGGCTATGAAGTCTGGAAAAAATGGAAAGAAAACCAATCCAAATAAACTTTTTTAACCGCCCGAAAGGGCGGTTTTTCTTTTATAAATCAATTAATTATTCACTCCCCCCTTATTCCTTCCTGAAAATAATCCGCACAATGTGGAACAATATCGCTATAATTTTGCGCAATAATGATCGTCCAAACAGTAGAGGTGGCTATGTTGAATGCAACAACGGAACAAATTGAAACGTTTAATGAAAAAGCGCCTGAGATTTTGGCGGATTTAGCAAAGCATACAGAAGTAAAAATAAAAGAGAAAATCGCTGATATTGAACCTATGCTCGCACAACAAATCAGCATTGAAGTGGCAAATCACATTGCACAATGCTGGGGCGGTGAGGTGATTTATATCCCGCGCAACCTTGTTTTATTGCTAAACGAGCGTGACCGTAAGATTTTCAACGAATTTAACGGTACAAATCACCGCGAACTTGCCAGAAAATATAACGTATCTATGCAGTGGATTTATCAGATAGTGAAAAAAATCACAAAAGAAGAAATCCAACGCCGTCAGTTTGATATGTTTGGCAACGCATAACCGCTAAAAATGAGAAAAAACGTCCGAAAGGGCGTTTTTTAACAATCCAGTATTTACCAAATAGGTAAATAAAAAATCAAAAATCAAAAAATAATTTATTGACTTTCTTGTTTAATTGCTTAAAATTGGGAAATAAGAGAGACAAGGAGATAAAACTATGGCACTTACAGAATTCGGCAAAGCAGTCCGCAAAGCTCGGATTGATGCCGGTGAAACACTACTTAGTATGGCAGAGACTATCGGAACCACTCCTGCATTTTTAAGCGGAATGGAAACTGGTCGTAAAAAAGTCACGACTAAATGGGTAAAAAAAATTGCTGACTACTTTAAAGACAGAAACGTACAAACTGAAAACTTGAAAGAATTGGCTCATATTTCTAATGACGCTATTCCTGTAGAAGGTTTGCCATTACAACAGCAAATGATGGTAGCAGGTTTTGCCAAATCTGCGATGACCGCAGAGCAACTCACCAAATTTGCCGAATTATTAAAAGAAATCCATTCAGAAAAAGGAGAGTAATGGATGAGTTTACAAAGTTTATTATACGAAATGAACGGCTTACGAGTAAAACCAATGACCAGAAATGAAATTGAAAAAATGGCGTTGCCTCTTGCTAAGCATTTGAAATTTACCAAATGGAATAAAGCACGACAACGTTTTGATGATGTATTGGAAAATGTGGCAACGATTGTCAATCTTGAGATCCTGTCAGAGACCGAATGGCAGGAACTCACCCATAACTTCACCAAAGGGCATTTCAGCCCAAGCGAGTTTACCATTCGTATTCCTGAAAATACCTATATTCTTGCCTGTAAAGGCGATAAAGATTCACTCGAAATTGTGTTGCATGAACTCGGACACGTTTTTCTAATGCACCAAGCCTACTTACACAAAGCAGACGAGCCACCTACAATCAATGAAGATCCCGAATGGCAGGCAGACACCTTTGCAGAAATTATTTTAGAAGCAATGGGTTACTCAATTACACAAATCTCACTAGATTTCGGTCGGCTAGAAATGTAAAAACCCAATCATAAAGACTGGGTTTTAGGATAGTAAGTAATATTGGCGTATTAATTACTATGTATAGTTCTCCATCCGCTGTACACAATGCCTGCAAAAGAAGAACACCTTCGAAAACGGTGAAGTATTCTAAAACAAGTTGCATAGTGTTGTCCATAGGCTAAGTGATGGTAATTTGAAATTTAACGGTGAACCACCATGGCAACAACAATTTGCTCAAAATGTGGGTGCGTTTGTCCTCTAATCTTCCGTTGGTCTCATAAAGACCCAAGAACTGGAGAAACTATTAGAGCTAAACGTCGCCCGATGCCAATTCCACAATGCAATTGTGGTAGATAATTAATAAAAACGCCCGAAAGGGCGTTTTTTTATGGGTTAAAAATGATTTTTTAGGTTATTATTTCACCGTTCTATTCACAATAATTTTAAGGAGCTATAACCTATGGAATTTTTACCTCTCATTGTATTAGTCTTAGTATGGTATTTTGTTGCAAAATACTTTAAGAATAAAGGGCGTGGCAAAATCGTTCGTCACTTAGCCGGTTTTGTTGTGGGTTTTGTGGGATTAGTTATTGCCGCTGTAATGGTTGCCCCAAATAAGGCGGAAACACCAACTAAGACAGAAACTACACAGCAAGCAGTAGAAAGCACACCGACAAAAGAAGAAGTCGTAACGCCTCAATCTGAACAGGTTGAAAAAGCTGAATCAGCACAAACCGAATCACAGGTAACAGAAAAAACGGTTGAACAGCTTGAGGTGACAGAGGAAGTCAAAGAAGAGCCTAAAACAGAAGCCGAAAAACCAGAGCAAACACTTGATCTTGATGTGAAGAAATTCTCATCCCGAATCGGAAGAGCATTAAAAAATGCACAATCCCCATACAAGATGACGAAAAATCCAAAAATAACCGATGGTGAAGTCAATGATGTGGTGAACTATATGTTCACCGAAAGATTTGGTCTTATCATTACTCTAGATAAGAAAACCCATAAAGTAAAAAGCATGATGACAGTGGTGACACCATCACCAACGAATACCGATGAAAATATTTTGATGGTATTATCTAACTCAGCTGTGTTATCTGCTTTTGAAGGCGACAACGAGATCAAAACATTAGGCAAGAAAATCATGGAGCTTACCATGTCTGTGATGACTGAATACAGTGAAAAACATCAAGATGTATCTAAAACAATTATTTGGAACGGTAAAAAATATGGTGTATCTGCGAGTAAATATACAGGCATCATATCCTCCGCTAATTTTGCCGATTAACTTCTTTAAATCAATTTAAAATCAATAAAACCCCATCCGTTTTAAACTCCTTTTAAGTTCACTTAGAAGGAGTTTTTTTATGTCTTTATCCCTCCCCATTACCAAAATTGTGATCCACTGTTCTGCCACAAAAAATGGCAAATCATTACGCACGGCGACACAAACCGCCGCGCAACGTATTGATGAATGGCATAAACAGCGCGATTTTAAGCGTAGCTCCGTGTTAGTCAAACAATTCAACCCACACCTGCAACACCTCGGCTATCACTATGTAATCGACACGGACGGCACCGTTGAAACCGGTCGAATGATTGGCGAAATCGGCGCGCACGTGAAAGGTCATAATCAATATTCGGTCGGCATTTGTCTTGTAGGTGGTATTGACGAAAGCGGTAAAAACTACGGCGAATACACCGAAAAGCAATGGATTGCCCTGCATACATTATTGCAAAAACTGGAAAGCGAATATCCCAGTGCACGCATTTGTGGACATCGTGATTTAAGCCCTGATCTGAATGGTGACGGCACGATTACACCGAACGAATGGATTAAAGATTGCCCGTGTTTTGATGTGTGGACGTGGTTGGATTCCGAGCAAGTGATTAATTTCGACCATTTGTTCAGGGGGTAGCTATGGGAATTGCATTATTTCTTGCGCTTATTTTGAGCCTGTGTTTTGCCGCAGTTCTCATACAGGACTTAGATCCCTTGCTTGCCGGTGCTTTTCTGGTCGGGGTGATATGTTGCCTTGTCGTTGTGTTTACGATGCTGGCTGTTGAAGATACTTGCCAAACATACGGCAAATTTAGTGTTGGTAGCACCATCTACCAATGCCAACAAATTCAGGAGGACAAATGAGCAAACGCGTAAAAAACACCACCGTCCCGAAAGGTTGGGGAAACTACAAAGCCTCACGTTTTAAGCCAAGCAACAACGCAAAGCGTAATCGCGTAATCAATGGCGGAACGACTGCCGCACAAGGTTTTTACTTGTATTGGAGTTACTAATGTTTTCACAGCTTATCACTAACGCCGATGGTCGCCTGTCAACTACTGCATTTATCCAGTTCTTTGGCGCACTTCTCATGGCGGGGATTTTGGTATTTTGCGTATGGTTAAATCGCTCCTATGTACCGGAATTATTCACGACATTTGCTATTTTTTGTGGCGGTGGCGCGGCAACGAAAGGCTTTGCCAATGCGATGCAAAACCGCAATGGCCAAGGGGGTAACAGTGATTAATCTTTATATTGTAGGGGCGGCTTTCGCCGTTTTGGCTGGCGTTTTTATTCATGGTCGCGTGCAAGCGGCAAAAATTCGCAAGCAACAAGAAGAGATCGAATTCGTAAAACGTGAAGCGGCCGCAGTCGCCCAGGAGTTAGAAAATGCAAACACGGCAAAAAACATTACTGAAACTAACCGTACTTTGTCTGGCAAGTCTGTTGATGAGCAGCTGCAGTCAAAAGGTTATTTCCGTGAAGACTAGCGGATGTTCAGCATTTGGTCTTATTTACCCAAGCCGTAAAGATACAGAAGAAACCAAACGGCAGGTGCTTAATCATAATTTAACTTATGAAAAAATCTGCCAAAAAAAGGAACCTAAATAATGATAGAAGTACTGGATTTTGTGCAACGTCATTGGGCAATTGTAGTGGCGATTGGCGGTGCTGTATGGACATATTTTTGGCTGACGATGGACAGTAAATATGCTCGCAAAACTGATGTTGCTGACTTACGCAGGGCAATTGAGAACAACGAAAAAAGCCTATCGGAAGTCAAAGGTGAATTAAGACATTTGCCAACTTCAAAAGAAGTGTCCGATTTGCGTTTATTAATGACGGAAATGAAAGGCACAACCGACGTATTAAATACCAACATCAACAGTCTTAACCATCAAGTGAAGTTGTTAATTGAAAAAGAGGTAAACAAAGAATGATGCGTCAAGATATTTTCACCAAAGACCAACGTTTGGTTATTCTGCGCTCGCTTGAAGAATGTGGTTATGATGCCAATGAAAGCATTTTAAATGATTGCTTAGATATGTATGGCCACGATATTAGCCGAGACTTAGTGCGAAACCACCTGTTATGGCTTGAGGAGCAAGGCTTGATTACGCTGGCTCGTTTAAACAACAACGGCAAAGATTTCTTCGTAGCTACTATTACACAGCGTGGGTTGGATGTGGCACAAGGTCGCGTTTTCGTGGACGGCGTAAAAAAGCCAAGTCCAAAGATTTAAACCCAATTTAAAGGAGGTTTAAATGAGCGATAAAAATACACGTGGCCGTGCAAGCAAAGTGGACTTACTTCCACCTAATATCAAAACCCAACTTGCAATGATGTTGCGAGACAAGCACCTTTCACAAGCGCAAATCCTTGAAGAAATCAACGACCTGATCCGCGATTGCGGGTTAGATGACAGCTATCAATTAAGCCGCACAGGTCTTAATCGTTATGCAAGCCGTATGGAACAAATGGCAAGCAAAATTCGCAATGCACGTGAAGTCGCTGAGATTTGGACGAAACAATTCGGCGAGGCACCACAAAGCGATATTGGCAAACTGCTCATGGAAATCGTGAAGAATCTTGCCTTTGAAACCTCTATCGGCATGAGCGAAAACGGCAAGGCAGAGCCGAAGGATTTGGCATTGCTATCGTCAGCCATTCAACGGTTGGAACAGGCTGAAAGTTTAAGTTTTAAACGCGAGCAAGCCATTCGTCAAGAAACCATTAAACGTGCTGCAGAAGCCGTGGAAGAAGCAGGTAAGCAACAGGGTGTTAGTTTGGCAGATGTTCAACAAATGGTAAAAGCAGTTTATGGCATCGAATAATACCGTTCTTTATGACTATCAAAAGCGTTGGCTGAATGATAAAAGCCGATTCAAAGTGGCGATGTTTGCCCGACAAACAGGGAAAACATTTACGACCACGTTTGAAATTGTACTGGATTGTTTAGACGCAGAAGCTAAAGGCGAACGCACTCGCTGGGTGATTTTATCGCGCGGTGAGCGCCAAGCTAAAGAAGCCATGAATGAAGGCGTAAAACGCCATCTTGAAGCCTTGGGTATGGTCTGCGAGGTACTTGAAGTGCCTTTCAAAGACGATACCACTATTAACGCCCTTGAAGTTGTCTTCCCTAACGGTTCAAAAATCACCGCACTGCCTGCTAATCCTGACACCGCACGGGGGTTTTCTGCCAATGTATTTCTGGATGAATTTGCCTTCCATGCAGATAGCCGTGAAATTTGGAAAGCTCTGTTCCCCGTCATATCTGCCGGTTGGAAATTGCGCGTAGTTTCTACGCCGAATGGTAAAGGCAATAAATTTTATGAATTGATGACTGACCTAGACAACACTGAATGGTCTCGCCATACCGTTGATATTTATCAAGCGGTAGCGGACGGCTTACCACGTGACATTGACCAACTCCGTCGTGGCTTGAATGATGAAGATGCATGGGCACAAGAGTTCGAACTCAAATGGTTAGACGAAGCAAGTGCATGGTTATCTTACGATTTGATTGATGCCGTAGAACATTCTGATGCCGGCAAGCCCGAGCTTTATCAAGGTGGCGCTTGTTTTGTGGGCATGGATATTGCCGCGCGTGGTGACTTAACCGTCATTTGGGTATTGGAGTTGGTCGGCGATATTTATTGGACGCGTGAGCTCATTACACTCAAACGCGTGCCATTGCGCGAGCAGTTGGAAGAACTCAACCGTGTTATGAAACAATATCACGTAGTAGGCGGAAACCTCGACCAAACTGGGATGGGCGAAAAAATGGTAGAAGACGCTCAGTACGAACACGGCAAACGTATTCAAGGCACGCTCTTTAATGTTTCCACTAAACTCAAAATGGCCACCATTGGTAAAACCGCCTTTGAAGACCGCAAGATTCGTATTCCGCAAGGCAACAGCGATTTGCGAGAAGATTTGCACAAATTGAAAAAGGTTACAGGCTCAAACGGACAGCCACGCTTTACCGCAGAAAGCGACAGCAACGGACACGCCGACCGCACGTGGGCGTGCTTTTTAGCCTTAACTGCCGCTACTGAAGCAGTAATGCAACCTGTAATGGCACACAGCCGTAAACCGCGTGCCAGTCGCAAAATGACCCAAGGATATTAACTATGACAGCGAAGAAACAAGATTTAATCGGCGTTATCGCGACCCGCGCCAAAGCTATCGACTTTTGGTCGTTTATGCACTATTTACCCAACCCTGATCCTGTTTTGAAAAAAATGGGCAAGGACATTTCGGCTTATCGCGAAATCCTATCCGATAGCCACGTGGGTGGCTGTGTACGAAGACGTAAGGCAGCAATCAAAGGGCTTGAATGGCGCCTTACCCCAACTGGTAACGAAAAAACGGACGAGATTTTGACCGCACTTTTCGACCGCTTGCCAGTGAGCCAAATCATCAACCAAATTTTAGATGCTACCCTGTTTGGCTACCAAGCCTTGGAAGTCATGTGGGAAAACCAAAACGGCTTATTATTACCCGTTGCTGTAGTGGGTAAACCGCAGGAATGGTTTGTGTTCGATGAAGAAAACCGTTTAATGCTCCGCACCAAAGATAACCGCAACGGCGATCTTGTTCCGGAAAAGAAATTCTTACTTGCGACACAACAAGCGGACTATATGAATCCTTACGGACGTGCCGACCTTGCGATGTGTTTTTGGGCGGCGACCTTCAAGAAAGGTGGCTTTAAATTCTGGCTCGAATTCATGGAAAAATACGGTTCGCCTTGGCTAGTCGGCAAACATCCTCGTCAAGCGCAGGTGCATGAAATTAATGAGCTATTGGCCAGTATGGAAGAAATGCTCGGTACGGCGGTGGCAGCAATCCCCGAAGATAGCTCTATTTCTATGTTAGAAAGCGCAAGCAAAAGCGGGTCATCACAAGTGTTTGATGATTTCCTGCGTTACTGCAAGTCTGAAATCGCCATTGCGTTATTGGGGCAAAACCAAACAACCGAAGCGGAAGCCAACCGTGCCAGCGCAACGGCGGGCTTGGAAGTGACGCTCGACATTCGCGATGACGACGCAAGCCTTGTGGAAGGCGTATTCAATCAATTATTGGCGTGGATTTGCGAGCTGAATTTCAGTGTAGAAACCTTGCCGACCTTTGATTTGTACGAACAGGAAAGCATTGACAAACTCCAAGCGGAACGTGATGGCTTACTGGTTGGCTTGGGCGTGCAATTTACCGAACAATACTTAATGCGCACCTATGGCTTTGAAGAGGGCGACATTGTGGTGCAAGAAATCTCCCCTAACCTATCTTTACAAAAGAAGGGAACGGATAAGGTGGATTTTGCCGAGCCAATTCCAAAATCTATCGTGGATAGCATTGGTGAGCAGTTGGAAGTCGAAGGCGAACCGTTCGTGGAGGAATGGCTACAAACCATCAAAGACCAACTTTCACAGGCTGAAAGCCTGGAAGACTTCCGTCATCAGCTTGACAGTTTAATTCCTGAATTGAGTTTCGCCGAATATGGCAAGGTGATGGCGTGGGCATCAACTACCGCGCATTTTGCCGGTCGTCAATCCGTAGAAGATGAGCGCACCAAGTCCCCCTCTTTAGCAAAGAGGGGTTAGGGGAGATTTGGCATGAAGTTCACTTTTGAAGAGCAGGTCAAATATTTTGAGAAGAAACTCAATTTACCGACCAACAGTTATTTAGACGTGCTGGGCGAAGAACATGATTATTTCTTCATGGTCGCCGGGGCGAATCGTAACGAAGTGCTTACAGCGTTTCGCGAAGCGGTGGATGACGCGATTTCTAACGGTGAAACCCTTGAAGGTTTCCGTAAGCGCTTTGACGAGATTGTGGCAAATACCGGCTGGCAATATAACGGAGGTCGCAACTGGCGCACACGGATTATTTACGACACCAACGTTTATGGTGCATATAACCGTGGGCGTTTAAAACAACATTTAGACTTGGCGGATGTATTGCCTTATTGGGAATATCACCATCACGACAATGCGCACCCACGCCAAAAACATATCGACCTAGACGGCACGATTTTACCGGCGACTGATCCGTTTTGGCGCTATTATTACCCAATCAAAGCGTACGGTTGCCACTGCACTGTATCAGCGCATGATGAAGACGACTTAGCCGAAATGGGTAAAACCGTGAGCTCATCGCCTGAAATTGAGTGGGAAGAAAAACTGGTGGGCGTGCGTTCCGGCAATCCGCGCACGGTGCGTGTGCCGAAAGGTTATGATGTAGGTTTTGCGCCCTACAACTTTGAACGCCTCACCCAATCCCGAGATGTGGACGTGGACAAGCTGTTACTGCAAAAAATAACTATGGCAGAACCGCACTTAGCCAGTCTGCTGATTGATGACGTGCTGAAAAATCCGAAAGCCATGGTGTTGTTAAACGGCGCGATGAAAGACATGGTGGATACCGTCAACACGCAAAAAATAGCGCGCGGCAATATGAAATACGTGGGCGTGATTCCGGAAAACGTGATCACCAAATTAGACAATTTGGATAAAGCCCCACAAAGTGCGGTGATTGCGGTGCGTGATGATGACGTATTGCATGCACTACGCGACAGCAAACAAGCCAAGGGAATCAGCTTGCCTGTAGAATTTTGGGAACAGTTGCCAGAAAAGCTACGCCATCCGAAGGTGATTTTATTGGACGACCAACAAAAACAACCGACCCTGTTATTCGTCTATGAAACCGAACAAGGTAAAGTGGCGGTTAAAATGGACTATGAAATCAAGCTAAAAGACGTGTTGAGCGGTAAGAAACTACCACATAAATTGAACATGGTCAGAACAGCAAGTCGTTTAGAAGATTTAAGCGCGTTAGGACGTTTTAAAGTGTTATATGGAGAATTGTGATTATTGCGGTGGTTTGCCTGATTCGAACAGGATAATGCGGGCTTATGCCAAGCAACCTTTCCAGTAGGAAACCCCCACCGCACCACCAATATACGCCCAAGTTATTTTTTAATCAAGAGAAACCCATGTTAAAAATCACCTTAGACGACAACCAGGCGATTCGAAAGCTCACAAAAATCGTAAGCCAATTGCAACACCCGCGCAAACTCTACGGCTTATTGGGCGAAACCTTGAAGAAAATTCATGCCGACCGATTTAAAGCTGAAGTTGCGCCCGATGGTAAAAAATGGCAACCCCTTTCCCCTATTACACGGGAAATAAAAGGAAATGATCAGATACTAAAACAGGGAGGTTATTTATCACAAAAGACAGCATACAATTATGATGATAATCGTCTTGAGTTTGGTTCCGATGCAAAATATGCCAAACTGCACCAGTTCGGTGGCGTAATTAGACCGAAGAAAGGCAAGCGGTTAAAATTTGGAAAAGGGAGTAATACCGTTTATGCTAAACAGTCTAAAATTCCTGCGCGTCCATGGTTGGGAGTGAATGCTCAGGACGAACAAAAATTTCTGAAAAAAGCCACCGCACTTTTGCAACGCCAAATCGACCAAAATTTAAGATAACTACTAAAAATCAAAATAACGCCACAAAATCGCGCGGTGGCGTTTTAATTTAAAAATAATGTAATTTATCGTCTTAAAAAATTTAAACGCACTTAAACGCATTTAAACGCCTCTTAAACCGTTTTAGATTTGTAGGTTATGTGTATTTCACTTCAAACGGAATTTATCCCTCTTTTATTCTTTCAATCACTTTAAAATCCAAACTTATCATTTTCGCCTATGCTAGCGGTATTCAAACGAGGATACCTTATGCAACTAATCGAAATTTTCAAAGCAGGCAAACGCACCGACGCAAATGGCGTGGAAGTGGAAATCACTACAGCCGATTTGCAACAAGCCGTTGACGCTTACAACATCAATTTTCACGAATCCCCTGCGGTGATCGGTCACCCCAAACACAACGCCCCTGCTTATGGCTGGGTAAAACGTCTTGAGTTAGACGGTGATGTATTGAAAGCCGAGTTCGACCAAATTGATCCCGAGTTCGCGGAAATGGTGGAAAAAGGGCGATTCAAGAAAATCTCTTCCTCTTTTTATTTGCCCGATAGCCCGAATAACCCTTGCCCCGGTAACTTGTATTTACGCCATGTCGGCTTTTTAGGAGCGATGCCACCGGCTGTAAAAGGCTTACGCAACCCAGAATTTGCGGAAAACGAACAAGGTGTGGTGGACTTTTCCGATTGGGCAGAAGCCAGTCTTTGGCGTCGCTTGCGGGATTGGATTATCGGCACGCACGGACAGGAAGAAGCAGACAAAGCTGTGCCAGATTATTTGGTGGCAAGTGTGCAAGAAGAATCCATTCGCAATGATTTAAAACGGTATCAACAAGACGAAATAGGTATTCCAATGCCTAGTTTTAATGAACCTAATCAACCTTCAGAACCACAAGGAGAACCTGAAATGACCCCTGAAGAAATTGAACAGCTCAAGGCAGAAAACCAACAGTTGAAAGCCGAAAAAGCTGAAGCATTACTGAATCAAGCCAAAGCCGACAATGCCGACTTTGCCGAAGGTTTAGTCAAAGCGGGCAAATTAGCCCCAGTGGCGAAACAACAAGCCATCGATTTATTGAATTACGGCTCGACAACTGCCGCCGGTAGCGTGGTTGAGTTTGGTGAAGGTGAAAGCCTACATGGCAAAATCAAAGCGTTTTTAGAAGCTCAGCCGCAAATTGTGGAATTTGGCGAAGTCGCGACTAAAGACAAAGCCGCAGGCGCAGAAGACGGTACGGTGCAATATGCCGAAGGTACGTCAGCTGACGCCATCGACATGGACAAAAAAGTCCGTGCTTATATGAAAGAACACAATGTGGACTACACAGCCGCATTTAACGCAATCACTCAATAAAGGAGCAAATCAATGACTGATTTATCAAAACAACGCGTCGTTGACCCGGTATTAACCGAACTCGCGCAAGGCTATTACAACGGCAATATGATTTCCGAAGTGTTATTCCCGGTTGCCGAAACGCAAAAAGAAGGCGGTAAAATCCCGACATTCGGCCGTTTGGCGTTCCGTTTACAAACCACTAAACGTGAACTCCGCGCAAAATCAAACCGTTTAACACCAGAAGATATTGGATCATTGACTGTTGTTTTAGAAGAAAACGACATCGAATACCCGATTGATATCCGTGAAGTGAATGAAACTGAAGGTGTATATCCGTTGCGTCAATACGCCACCGGTGTTACTCAGGATGTTATTGCCCTTGGCCGTGAAAAAGCTTGTGCGGACTTAGCTTTAGACGAAGCCAATTACGAAACCACAAACAAAGTGACCTTAAGCGGCACGTCTCAATTTACCGACCCTAATTCAGACCCTATTGGTGTGATTAAAACCGGTATTCGTGCAATTAAACGCACCACTGGCCGCAAACCAAACGTTTGTGCAATTTCTGGCGACGTGTGGGAAGTGTTAAGCGAACACCCAAAAGTATTAGAAAAAATCAAATACGTGGCTACTGCTGTATTAACTCCGGAAGACTTTGCAAAATTAATCAAAGTAGATCGTGTTGTTGTGGGTGAAGCAGTGCATGAACAAGCGGGTGAATTAAAAGATATTTGGTCGAAAGCGATTGTATTGGCTTATGTTGCGCCGGCATCAAAAGAACAAAAACAAAATATCTACGAGCCATCATTTGGTTATACCGTACGCCGTAAAAACGGCTTGTATGTGGATACCTACAAAGAAGTGGGCGGTAAAGTTGAAATTGTTCGCACTACCGATATCAACAAACCGTACATTGTGGGTAAAGCCGCCGGTTACTTAATCAAAGGCTGTATTTAAACCCGATTCAAACCGCATTTAAACCCGTTTTAAGTGCGGTTGATTTTGACCTTATTTTTTAGGAGATAACCATGTCCGAAACACAAAAAAAAGCCTATTTGGTAGCCGCCGCGATAGCAATTTTGCACAACGGTAAACGCTACGAGCAAGGAGACAAAATCGAACTGACCGATGAAGAAGCGGAAAAAAATTCGCTTTACATTGTATTAGACGACACCGAAGCAGAACGCCAACAAGCTGAAGCAGAAGCCGAAAAACAACGTTTAGCGGCAGAAGAAGCTGCTGAAAAGGCGGCGCAAGAAGCGGCTGAAAAGGAAGCGAAGGCAAAAGCCGAAGCGGAGAAAAAAGCGCAGGAAGCAGCTAAAAAAAGCGGACAAGCTGACAAAGACGTCCAAGATAACAAAGATAAGGACGAGCAATAATGTACATCTCGGCACAAGATTTAACGGAAGTGATGAGCGAAAGCACGCTGATTGCGTTATCTAACGATACATCACGTGCTACCGAAGTAGACCAAGCTGTACTTAACAACGCCTGCGCTTACGCCATGGAAATCGTGGACGGTTATTTACGCTCGCGTTATGTGTTGCCGTTAAACCAAGTGCCGACCCTTGTGCGCAATATCTGTTTGCAACTGGCGCGTTTTTGGTTGTATTCACGCCGTCCGGAAGGCAAAGGCTTTCCGGATAATGTGAAGGAAACCCACACACAAGCCTTGAAGGATTTGGAACGGATTCAAAACGGCAAGTTACACCTTGGTTTAACCGAACTAGGCTCAGCCCAAGATGACAACCTGCCGTCCGCTCTTAAATTCAAAACAAAGGCTCCGCAGAAACTGGATTTATCAGGATATTAAGATGAGTGCCACTCTCCCGATTTTAGACAGCATCCGCAAGCGGATTGAAGACAAAACGGAACAGTTCAGCATTGAATTATTTCCTGATGATTTAGAACACTACAACCTCACCGACGAATTCGGTGCGGTATTGGTGCAATATGCCGGCTCGAAGTTTGAAAGCATTGACAGCGTGGACATTATCCAACAACGCCGCATAGTAATGATTGCTCTTACGGTAATCGCCCGTAGTCAGCATGACGACCACGGTGCGGTGGATATGTTGGATAAAATTCGCCTGGCCGTAGTAGGCTTTAAGCCGACCAACTGTACCGCCTGTAGTCTGATCAGTGAGGAGTTCGCCGGTGAAGCGGACGGACTTTGGCAATATCAGCTGATGGTGCAAACGGAAACGTGGCAAGTGGAGCTTTGCGAATCCAAAGATTTACCTAAATTTACCACCGCACTTTATCGCCGTGCGGACAACCTTAAACCTAATCAACCCTAGGAGATAACTATGGCATTTCATCATGGGACGAAAACGATACGCGTGACAGGTGGCTCTGTTGCGGTGGAAACTGTGGACGGTGCGATTATCGGTATCGTCGGTACAGCCCCAATTGGGGCGGTGAATGAACTCACCGTGTGCCAAACCACCAAAGACTTTTCAAAATTTGGTGTCATCTTAAATAAAGGCTTTACCTTGCCTGATGCCTTTGACGTACTATCGCGTTATGCAGCAGGGAAAGTATATGTGGTCAATGTATTAGATACTGCAAAACACAAAACTAACGTCAGCGACGAAGTGCTAACACAAGATAGCAACACATTACGTACGCAAACCGCTCACGCAGGCTTATTAAATTTAACCTTAGTTTCCGACCGCACTTTAACGGAAGGTGACGATTACACCGTAGATTTGCAAACAGGTGAAATTATCCTAAAAGCAAAACACAGTGAATTAAAAGCTACCTACGATTACGCTGACCCAACCAAAGTGACGGAAGAAGACATCAAAGGCGGCATTGATTCAGCGACTGGCAAACGCAAAGGTTTTGAGTTATTGCGTGATGGCTTCAACCTTTACGGTGCGGACGCAAAAATTCTAATCTGCCCTGAGTTTGATAAAACAGCAAGTTGTGCTGCTGCACTTTCAACTCTTGCGGAACAGCTCAAAGCAGTAGCTTACGTGCAACTACCAAAAGGCACATCGCTTTCTAAAGCGATTCAAGCTCGCGGCCCGATTGGTGTATTGAATGCCTCCGCAAGTTCTGAACGTGTTCGTCATTTCTATCCCTATGCGCTTGGCTCAAGTAATACATTAGAAAGTTTAGCGGTACACGCGGCAGGCTTGCGGATGAAAACCGATACCGACAACGGCTACTGGTTCTCCACTTCTAACCGTCAATTACAAGGCGTAATAGGTATGGAAGTGCCTTTAACTGCTCGCGTAGACGATGAGCAATCGGAAACCAACCTACTTAACGCAGTCGGCATTACCACGATTTTCAATAGCTTTGGTACAGGTTTCCGCTTATGGGGTAACCGTTCATCAAACTATCCAACGGTAACCCATATCATCAATTTTGAAACGGCATTGCGCACAGGTGACTTAATCGACGAAAGCATCCGTCGCACCGAGTTGCAATTTATTGACCGCCCAATTGATGATGCGTTGATTGACAGTTTATTGGAAACGGTAGACACCTATTTGCGAGCCTTACCAAGTATTGTAGGTTATCACGTCAGCCTTGACTACGATACCGACTTAGTCGATGAATTTAGCAAAGGCCACGTGCCGTTGATGTATGAATACACGCCGAAATTGCCAGCCGAACTTATCAGCAATAAATCGGTAATGACCCGTAAATACTTAGTGAACTTGGTGTCACAACGCTAGAAGGAGAAAATTATGAGTACCGCAATTCATCAGATTGTGAACGCCAATGTCTATATGGACGGCAACTCGCTTTTGGGTAAAGCCAAAGAATTTAAATTGCCTGATCTTGAGTTTGAGTTCATTGAACACAAAGGCTTGGGGCTACACGGCACAGTAGAACTTCCGGCTGGCTTAAATGCAATGGAAGGTGAAGTGATTTGGGATAGCTTTTACCCTGAAGTGCGCGCAAGAGCCTACAATCCATACAAAAACGTGCAGTTGATGGCGCGTTCTAATTTACAGGTGTTTGATTCTCGTGGCTTAGCGGCTGAAGAACCGCTTGTCACTATTATGAACGTGGCGTTTAACAAAACCACAGGTGGAAGTTTGAAGAATAAGGAAGCGACGGAACATTCTGATAGCTTCAAGATTTATTCGGTAAAACAAACACTCGCAGGAAAAGAAATTCTGTTTGTGGATGTGCTTGCAAACATCTACCGTGTAAACGGTCAGGATGTATTGCAAAAATACCGCACTAATATCGGTCAATAATGGCGTGAAAACCTTTAAACGCCTTTAAAATCAACACAACCTCTAATGCGATATTCTCCTTTGTGAACGTTAAACAATACACTCACAAAGGAGTTTTTTTATGTCTGAAACTATTCTCGCTCTCGACTTCCCGATTCAAGACGGGCAAGGCAATACCATCACTGAATTAAAAATCCGCCGCCCCAAAGTTCGTGATGTTCGCAAAATGACCGGTGCAACGGAGGCAGAGCAAAGTGTGAGCTTGCTCTCTATCGTAACAGGTTTAGTGCCGGAAGATATTGATGAGCTGGATATTGCCGACTTCCAACGCGCGGCAAAAATCATTGAGAAAATGCAAAAGGGAAAGTAAGCGAAGAAAGTCTGAATGCAGTGTTGGCAGATTTAGCCTTTTGGTTCGGCTTTCAGCCAAGTGAATTGGAAGAAATGACGCTTGATGATATTGAACGGTGGCTCAATCAAGCCAAACGGCAGATAAAAGCTAATTACACAAAAGCCGCTATTTAAGCGGCTTTGTTTTTTGATGGGAAAGCAAACTCGAATGCGACATCGAATAAGCGGGAGATAAAGGCAAAAGCAAAATAAGCCATTATGAGCAAGGTGTTGATGATGACGGTAATGAAAAATGCCAGTGTTACATAACCCAAACCGCTTAACCAAGAAGTCATTAAGCCGTTTTGCCAAAAGGCATAAGTTAAAACACCGAAAAGCCCCAGCATCAACAGCCCGTAACAGAACCAGAATAAGGATTCAAGCACACCCACTTTTTCTTGTTTTTGCATAACTCTACCCCTAAAAAATAATTAAGGACACTATAAACGATGGCAAGTAATCTTTCAATAGCCTTGATGATTGGTGCAAGCGTAGGCGGCGCAATGGCGGGCATTAAACGCCTACAAAATACCCTTCATACTTTAAGAGATAGCACGCTCAGTACCACTGCTAAATTAAAAAGTTTAGCTGGCACAACCGCATTGGGTTTAACCGGTACGATTTCAGGCATTAAAGCCACAAGCGGTATGGTGATGAATATCGCTGAACCTGCCATTAAATTTGAAAGCGCCATGGCAGATGTGAAAAAGGTTGTGGACTTCAAATCACCTGAAGGCTTTGCAAATTTATCCAAAGATATTTTAAATCTTACCCGCACTTTACCAATGACCGGAGAAGATCTGGCAGCGATTACCGCAGCTGGTGGTCAATTAGGTGTGGCAGAACAAGATCTAAAATCCTTTACTGAAAAGATTGCCAAAATGTCGGTTGCATTTGATATGTCTGCCGAGCAAAGCGGTGATGCCATGGCAAAGCTAGCCAACGTGTACAAAATCCCCATTAGCAACATTGGCAATTTAGGTGATGCCATTAATGAACTGTCAAATAGCTCACCTGCAAAAGCGGCAGACATTGTGAATACGTTGGGGCGTGTTGGAGGTGTGTCAAAGCAATTTGGTTTAACCGAGAATGCAGCTGCTGCACTCTCTAATAGTTTTATTTCCCTTGGTAAAACACCAGAAGTGGCGGGGACAGCCATTAACGGTATGCTGACTAAATTAATGACTGCGGAAAAAGGTGGGAAGAAATTCCAAGCGGCACTGAAGTCAATGGGGATGAATGCCAAAGGGCTGAAAAATGCCATCGGTAAAGATGCTGAAGGGGCATTAAAGGATTTCCTAAAACGGGTCAATAAACTCCCAAAAGAAAAACAAATGGGCGCATTGGTGGATATGTTTGGCTTGGAATATGCCGATGATGTGGCATTGCTAGCCGGTAACGTTGATGTGCTGGATAAAAGTCTAAAAACACTACAAGAAACCGACGAAAACGGCAAGCCGAAATATCTTGGCTCAATGGAAAAAGAGTTTGCGGCACGCGCTGCAACCACGGAAAACGGCTTACAGTTATTGAAGAATAGCGTCACTGAATTTTGGACTGCATTAGGAGCAAAACTCCTTCCAGTGATTAATAGTGTTGCCGGTAAATTAGCCGACCTCATGCATTGGGTAACCGATTTAATGGCTCAAAACAGTTGGCTTGCCGATACGCTACTCTATTTGGGTGGTGCAATAGCAGGTGTTTTCACTGGCTTTTCAGCTTTAACTGCAGTGATTGGTGGTGTAAGTATGAGCTGGGTGGTAATGGGTAAACCAATTCTTAAAACGATTGGCTTTATTCGCTCATTTTTAGGCTGGGGGCGACAGCTCATTATGTTGTTTTCAGTATTGAGCGTAAAAGTCTTAGATATGGCAATCACGTTTGGTAAAAGCATTTTGATGATGAGTCGAGCCTTGCTCACCAATCCAATCGGCATCACTATCGCCGTTATCGCGGGACTTGCTTATCTCTTATGGGATAACTGGGAAAAAATCGGTCCATGGTTCACAGCATTATGGCAAACCGTTTCCGGTGCATTTTCTTCAGCGTGGTCAGCGATTACCGGTTTTTGTTCTGAAGCATGGACAAATATCAGTAACTTCTTCACATCAGGCATTGGTAACATCACCGCCACCATTCTGAACTGGTCGCCACTCGGTTTATTCCAGCAAGTATTTTCTACCGTGTTGTCGTGGTTTGGTATTGATATGCCAGCGAAGTTTACCGAATTTGGTTCGAACCTTATCAGCGGTTTAGTCAATGGTATTCGCAATGCGTGGGAAGGAGCAAAACAAATCGTCTCCGATTTAGGCGATGGCATTAAAGGTTGGTTTGCTGAAAAACTCGGTATTCACTCGCCAAGCCGCGTGTTTAAGGGTTACGGTGTAAACGTGGTGGAAGGATTAGCAATCGGGATGGATAACGCTCAACCACTCGCCACGGAAGCCAGCAAAAATCTCTCAAGTGCGGTCAAATTCGAGCCTGTTTTAAATAGCGTTGAAACCGCCTTTAAACCGCTGTTAAACGAGAAAAAAGGCTTTTTCGGCACACTGTGGGACGATGTGAAATTCGGGGCGAATTTTGTTGGTAATCTGCTTGGACTTAATCAATCGACTGATTTTCGTACGCCTGATTTTAACCCTGATGCCCAAATCTCCCCTGACCCCTCTTTACAAAAGAGAGAGACAGAAGCGTCAATTTTTCACGATTATCAACCGCTAAATAGAAATGCGGTTACCAATAATGAAACCAATCAGCACAACGGCATCGTGGTCAATTTTAACCCGACCATTAACGTGAACGGTAGCCAAAATCAGGGCGTAATGGAACAGGTGCAGCAAGGGTTGAATATGAGCCTTGTGGAATTTGAACGCCTGCTTAATCGCGTGCTAGACCAACGACAACGGAGAGCGTACTAATATGTATTTTATGCTAGGCAATATCGCCTTTGAGCCTGTCAATTTGACCGACTTCAATGAAACCCATTCTGCGGATTTCGCTGAACACGCGGTGCTCAAAGGCAAGCCAAAACTGCAAGCCATGGGCGAAAAACTGACAGATTTATCCTTTGCCATTCGCCTGCACCACAAAATCGGTGGCGTAGAAAGTCGCTATCAGTCGTTGCTTACGGCTAAAGCCAAGCAAGACGCCCTTGCCTTGATGTGGGCTTCAAAATACAAAGGCAATTTTGTGATCACCGATATTTCATCGACCACACTATTTACCGACGGCAAAGGCAATGCGTTGGCACGCGAGATGAACATCAGCTTGAAAGAGTTTGTTGGCAATTCGCAACAGGGTTTGCTTGGTGCGGCATTGAATGTAGGCGGAAAATCTTTGCTCGGTTCGATTTTGCCGAAAGGATTAACCAACACACTTTCAACGGTGAAAAGTGCGGTTAGCCGTGGCGTGGAATTGTATCAGCAAGGCAAACGTGCGGTGGACGAAGTCCGAAACACCGTTGCAGTAGTTCGCCAGTTGGTACACGACCCTGCGACCGCATTGGCGTATTTGCCGAGTATGCTTGCTAATTTAGACAACGCCTTGGGCGGTTTTGGTGAGTTGGTCGGGATGCAATCCGCCTTTGACAGCGTTCGCCAATACTTGCCTGCTGTGAGTGAATTTAGTCGTGATGTGGCAGCGGTGTATGACGATTTGCAAATAATGAAACAGAGTTTCAGTCGGGCATCTGCCGATAGCGAATGGAATAACTGGTTCACGCCTGCCGATAATGCTTTAACTGAAATCAATGAGCGGCTGGATAATTCTGCAAATTCAGTGGCAAAAATGACCGCTTGGATTGTGTTGCGTGAAGATGAAAACGTGGAGATTTTGAATGACCCAAACCGTACTTAAACATACCGTCAAACAAGGCGAACGCTGGGATCATCTCGCCTATTATTACTATGGCGACGCACTGGAATATGCTCGGATTATTAGAGCCAATCCGCATATCAGCTTTTGCGAAGTGTTGCCGACAGGGGCAACCGTGTTTATCCCTGTTCTCAATGTAAAGCCGACCCAAAACGAAAACCTGCCGCCGTGGTTAAGAGGAAATAATGAGTAAAGTCCAAACGCCCGATTTTTCGCTTTTTTATGAGAAAACCAATATCACGGCAGAGATTGAGCCGTCTTTGCTGGAATTAACTTACACCGACTATTTGGAAGGACAATCGGACGAGCTTTCTGTTTCCTTTGAAGACATCAGCGGTAAGTGGATTCGCCAATGGTTCCCCACTCAGGGCGACAAACTCAAGGCGGCGATTGGCTATCAGGGCGAGTCTCTGGTGCAAATTGGGAAGTTTGAGATTGATGAGGTAGAATATGGCTATCGTCCGTCCAGCATTACCTTGCGAGCCTTATCCACTGGCATTAGCAAAGCTAACCGCACACTTAAGCCAAAAGCCTACGAGAACACCACGCTCGCCCAAGTGGTGGCAGCGGTGGCAAATCGCTTGAAACTCAAAGTGGTGGGCAAAATTCGCCACATTCCCATTCAACGCATCACCCAATATCAAGAGCGCGATGTGGAATTTCTTGCCCGCCTTGCCCGTGAATATCATCACAGTTTCAAGATTGTGGGCAATCAGCTGGTGTTTACCAATAAAGATGAACTCGGGCAAAGCGAACCCGTAGTCGTACTCGATGAAAGCGAATGTATTAGCTTGCGACTTCGAGATCGGATTAAAGATACAGCAAAGCAAGTGGAAATCAAAGGATTTGATACAAGCGGTAAAAAAGTGGTGAAAAAAAGCAAAAAAGCCACCGCTCTTCGCCCGAAAATTAAACAGGCACAGGCAGCAAGTGGCGATACGCTCAAAATCACGACACGTGGCGAAAGCCAAGAACAGATTGATGCCAGAGGCGATGCAGCATTAAGTGAGCAAAACGAAGACCAAAGTGCAGGCGATATTACCCTGATTGGCAACCCAAAACTGGTGGCAGGTTCAACCATTATGCTTAAAAATTTGGGCATATTTTCGGGCAAATACTTAATCAAACAATCACGCCATACCTTTAACAAACAGGGCTACACCACCAGCATCGAGGTGAGAATGTTGGAATTTATCCCCGATGATTTGATGACTTTAGGCATGGAGATGACGAATGCAAACTCATAATTTTGGTGCGACCTATCAAGAAGGCATTGTGTCGGCAATCGACCCGAAAAGCCACAAAGTGCGGTGTAAAATTCCTGCATTGGAAGATTTAGAAACCGCGTGGCTTTCATTCTTAACACCCAATGCAGGCGGTAACCAGTTTTACTGCTTGCCTGATGAGGGGGAATTGGTCGCGCTACTCCTCGATGCGCGAGGTGAAGGTGGTTGTGTGTTGGGCACGATTTATAACGAGCAAGACAAAACGCCAGTGCAAGATGGCGACATTTGGTTCAAAAAATTTAAAAACGGTACAACTATTGCCCACGACCGTAAATCAGGCGATTTAACCATTCATACCAGCGGTAAAATTATCGTCAATGATTGCGAAGTGGAAGTGAACAACGGTAATGTGAACGTAAATAGTGGCGATGTGATTGCTGACGGCATTTCCCTTAAAAATCATCACCACATCGAACAAGGTGACGGCAAGCCAACCAGCCCATCTAAAGCCTAATTCTTTAAATCAGTTTAAAAGCCCCACCCCAAATAGCCTTGTATCATCAAGGCTATGAATATAAATCCGATACACTCAACCCACTGGCAACTTGCACCGAACCTTAACGAGCAGGCGGTGCAAGGCATTGATGATATTCATCAGTGCATTGCCAACATTCTCAATACGCTCAAAGGCACCGATGTGCTTCGCCCTGAATTTGGCTCGGATCATTTTCAATATATTGACCAGCCCGAAGATGTCGCCCTGCCGAATATGGTGCGTGAAATCACGCTTGCCCTACAACGATGGGAAAACCGCATAGAAGTCGAAAGTGTGCAAATCAGCGGACAAGCTCCTCATTTTGAATTGTTGATTTTCTGGACTTTAGTGGACGATGTATATCGGGAACTTTATCAGACACAGGTGGTGCAATGAGAAAAGAAGACGTGAAAATTGTCTCCGATGATATTAAGCAAATTTTAGCGGAAGCCATTGCCGACTACGAGCAGCGCACAGGTAAAACATTGCAACCTGCCCATATTGAACGGTCGATTATTCAATCTTACGCCTACCGCGAAATGTTAGTGCGACAAGGCATTAACCACGCCTTTTTGCAAACCTTTCCGCAATTTGCCACAGGGCTTGCTTTAGATTTATGCGGCGAACCGATGGGCTGTTATCGCTTATCAGACCAAGCTGCCGAAGTCACTTTGCGTTTTAGCGTGAGTGGTTCGCATTCCGCCATTGTTATTCCACAAGGCACGCTGGTTGGTGCAACCGACAGTCTATTATTCGCTACGCAAACCGAAGTGCGAATTAACCCGACTGAGCAATATGTGGATGTAACGGCGATTTGCCAAACTACAGGCGAAAGTGGCAATGGCTGGCAAATCGGGCAAGTAAAGACACTCAAAAGCGAACTGCCAACCGATGTAACCGTCTCCAATATTGATGTGTCTGCAAATGGTATCGACACTGAAAGCGATGACGACTACCGCAAGCGGATTTTGCTCGCCCCTGAAGCGTTCACTACTTGTGGTTCGGTTGCCGCTTATGAATATCACACTCGTAGCGTGTCGCAAGTGATTTCTGATGTGGCGATTTCCACCCCTCAAGGTGGCACGGTCAAAGTCACGGTGCTTACCAAGCACGGACTACCATCAGCAATTTTACAGGAGAAAATTCGCCATTACATCAGTGGCGAAAAACGCCGACCACTGTGCGACACCGTGATTGTGGCTGCGCCTGAACGCAAAAGCTATCGTGTGGTTGCTAACTTAGATTTGCTCGCTACCGTCGCCGAAAATGAAGTGAAAGCCAAAGCCGAAACCGCTTTGCGAACCTATCTTTCATCACGTACGCAAAAATTGGGGCTGGACATTGTACCGCTTGATATTCAAAGCGTATTGAAAGTCGCTGGCGTGTATAACGTGCATTTGGCAAGCCCACAACTTACTGAGCTCACACCTGAACAATGGGCAGAATGCGAAAGCATCACGATAAACATCAACGCGGAGCGCAAAGATGGCTAAGTTGCAATATCCGTCAATCATTGAAATATCGCCAAAACTGACCGCACTTGCTGACCTTAGCAAGCGGTTAAATTTGCTGGATAAATCGCAAATTATGACCAGTTTTGTGGATTTAGTTCCGACCGAGTTTTTAGAACTGCTTGCCGAAAAATGGAGTGTCACCGGCTATGACGGCTGGTTACTTGCAGAAAGTATTGATGCCAAACGCAAGCTGATTAAACGAGCCGTTGAACTGCACCGCTACAAAGGCACACCGTGGGCAATGCGGGAAATTATCCGCCAGCTTGGGTTTGGGGAAGTGGAGATTATTGAAGGTTTATTCGATAAACGTCACGACGGTTCATTTACCCGAGACGGTACATATTTTCACGGCGACCGTTCCAAATGGGCGCATTACCGCGTGATTCTGCAACAAACCATTACTAACGACCAAGCCGATTTACTGCGAAAAACCTTGCGTGTATTTGCACCAGCACGCTGTGTGTTGGCAAGTTTAGACTACCGTCAAGCAGCACTTCGGCACAACGGTATGGCAATGCGTAACGGCAGATTTAATCGTGGCACAGCTTAATTCAAAAAGGAAACAAAATGGCAAATTTAACCTTAACCCGACAATGGGTGGAAAACATCTATCAATTGGAAACATCCGACCCGGTAATGGGCGGGCCAGACGGTATTGATAATCGCCAAGCCAAAGAGCTAGGGGCGAGAACCAATTATCTAAAAGACCAAGTGGATGAAATCAACCAAGACCGCACAGGTTACGCCCCAAAAGCAAGCCCAGCGTTCACTGGCGTCCCATCCGCCCCTACTGCCAACCCAAACACCAACAACACCCAAATTGCGACGACAGAATTTGTGAAAACCGCAATCGCCGCATTGGTAGGTTCGGCACCTGCTGCATTAGACACGCTGGAAGAATTGGCACGTGCATTAGCTGGTGATGCAAACTTAAAAGCAACTTTGCTTGCGGAAATTGGGAAAAAAGCCAATGCCACTGATTTTAATGCCTTACATGATTTATTTGTTGGTATCCCTATTCCTTATCCGCTTTCTACTGTCCCAACAGGTTGCTTAGCCATGAACGGACAGCGGTTTGACACTCGCCGTTATCCAAAATTGGCACAGAAATATCCGTCAGGTGTATTACCTGATTTGCGAGGGGAGTTTATTCGTGGTTGGGATAATGGGCGAGGAATTGATAATGCTCGAACAGTACTTTCAAGCCAAGGTGATGCTATTCGAAATATCAAGGCTGGTTCACCAGTCGGCTCATACAAAGGATGGCTAGCCAATGGGGATGCTAGACAGGGAGATACTAATGGTGCTATCAGAATAAATTCTAATGGAGCAAAAGCCCTAATTAATGGAACAGAAAATCACCCTAACGGGAATTTAAACTGGATTTTTTGGGATTTCGATGCAAGTCGCACAGTCCCTACCGCCAACGAAAACCGTCCCCGCAATATCGCCTATCACTACATCTGCTTAGCCGAATAAGGAGTACAACATGACCGTAACATTTAATCAAGACGGCTTTGCCGAAACCAGTGGTGAAATCATCGTGTATTGCACAGACAGCCAAGATATTTACAGCCACAGTACTATCGAATATGTAAGCGAAGGCGGAAGCCTTTCCGCAGGCAGTTATTTAGATGCCCCGCCACAACCGAAACAAGGATTTGTCATTGTGCGAGCAGATAACAGTTGGCAATATCAAGCTGACCATCGGGGCACCTATTACAGCAAGGAAACAGGCGAAAAAGTAGAACATACCGCACTAGGTGAATTGCCTGATAATTTAACCGCACTTGTACCACTTACTGAACCATGTAAATGGAACGGTACAGCATGGGTAAAAGATGAAGAAAAAATTGCTGATAATTTTACAACAACCCAAACTCACCTTATCGCCAACATCGACGAGCACGCGGCAAAAATCTACAGTACATGGACACGCTTTGAAAGCGAGTACCGTGAGCGCCAAGCGGCTGCAGAAGCATTTAAATCTGCCAATTATGAAGGCGAATGCAGTCGATATATCTCAGACTTTGCACAACGTGCGAGACTGGATAATAAGACCGCTGCAAACTTGATTTTGACACAGGCAGCAGGCTTGGAAAAATTGCAAGTTGAGTTGGCTAACCAACGCATGCGTAAGTATGAGCTCAAAGCCCCTAATCTCACGCTTGAGCAACTGCAATCAATCCATGATGACATTATCAAGCAAATGGATAACTTGATGGAGGCATATAAAAATGGCTAAGGTGTATTTGGCGATGTACAAACACAAACGCGACTGGCGCAAAGAGCCAGTCAAAGCGATAGCCGACCGCATTACTCGATTTTGCACAAAGGGCAAATACTCGCACTGCGAGATTGCCATTGAGCGTATTGAGTTTGGCAATGGGCATCATTATGAGCATGCGACAGTATATGACTGCTACTCCTCGTCAGTACAAGATGGCGGGGTGCGTTGCAAGCAAATTGATGTAAGCGATAGCACAAAATGGGATTTAATTCCGCTTGATGGTGTGGCTGAAGAACAAATCAAAGCCTATTTTGACCGCACTTTGGGTTGTAAATACGACTGGTGGGGCGCGTTAGGTATTGTTCTTGGGATTAAGCAAAAACGAAGCAAATATTTTTGTAGCGAATGGTGTTTTAATGCGATTTGCGGTGGGGAAAATGGCTGGCGATTTAGCCCGAATCAGTTGGCAGCGATGTTTAAGTAAGGAAAAATTTAATGGTTGAAACAACAAACGAAAATCAGACAATTTCGCCAAGAAAACAAAAGTTATTGGATGGGCTTTGTTTGATGGTAGCAATCGAAAATTGCAAGATTTTGAAGTATTTGGATAATTCAGGAAGATTTGTGAAATAGCTGCTTTTTGAAAAGCATTTAATGTAGAATACAGAAAATAGGCATAAAGGAGTCTTTATATGGATGAATTAAGCATAAAAATCGTGATGCTACTATTTCCTGGTATTATTACAACGATATTTCTTGATAAATTTACAGAACATAAACCTTGGGGGAACTATATCTACTCATTATTGATCATTTTTTATGGAATCTTGGCTTATTTTACCTTGCAACTAATACAACTTTTTTCCCAATTTCTACATGTCGGCATAGATAATTGGAAAGAATATAAGGTGGTTTTCCTTAATTCTTGGCAATTTGTGTACAATGTTTCGCAAAAGAATGAAATCCCTTATTCGGAAATTATGTGGGCTGGAGTTGTTGCATTGATTAATGCCATGCTTTTATGTCGATTAGAGAAAACAGAGGTTTTATCCAGATTTTTGCAAAAATGTGGTATTACTGATAAGTATGGAAGCTATAGTGTTTTCGTCCTAATGTCAAAAAAATACGAAGGTAATTACATAGATGCTCTATTTTATAGCAAAAATCTGATGTACCGCGGAATTATTGATTCTATCAATGAAAAAGAAAATGAATATGAGTTGATTTTAAGAAATGTAACACTATATAGGATTGAAGATAGTGGTAATTTAAAACCAATATCTGAAATGGATCATGTCTGCTTAGCTTGTAGTTATAAAGACCTGATCTTGCAATCACCCAATAGACCACCTTCAAGCTAAATGGTAGGAATTAAATGGCAGATAAAAAAAATACTAACCCAATAAAAAATAATGTAGTTTCCATGGAAGGGATGACACTACGCCCCCTCAATGAAGGACTAAACTTTAAAGTTAGAGTATTACCTCAAAATAGAGATGATTACACTAGTAGAATAGATAAAGGAGATTCTCAACCACCTAAACCTCAACCACCATCAGCAGTTAAATAATTAAAACAATTTAATTCTTTTAAAGATACAGACTCTGATAAATTGTAGTCAATACCTCAGCAAGCTATTCAGGTAAGTATGAGGATAATATATTTACAAGTTCTAAAGTATAAATTTTAAACGCCCTTTAATGATGATTTAAAGGGCGTTTTTGTTTCTTACTTTTAGTGAACAATAACCGCTTAAAATGGGAAACGTTCAATTTTTCAAATTTCTCACTTTTAGTGGTTACGTTTCCCAAAATTCGCGGACGGCTACACCCATTTTCATCAAGTTTTAATTTCATATTGGATTTCCTTCCAGTTAGTTAAGGTTGTGCCTTTTCCAAGGCGTAAAAAAAACCGCCTACATTGCTGTAAGCGGTTCAATATAATGTTTTATTAACTACGTCTAATGGCTTCAATCGCTTCTTCCACCGTTAAATTGTAATTATCAGTTACTCTACGGTAGAAATGAATAGCATTGGGATTTTCTCGAAGTGCTTTTATTTTACGAGCCTTTTCTTCTTCGGTCGGTTTGTAATTTTCAAGTTTCTTTTGAAACTCTTTTGCCTCTTTCAAAGAAGTTTTCATATCTTCCATCCATTCTTCAAAAGGCATTTGAAAAACCTCTTTCGCAATCCGTTTTTGCTCCTCTAAAGGTAAATCAAGCACTGACATTTATAATTCCCTCGCTTCAATTACGGTAACATTACCATTCATATAGCGATCTTTTATAAAGAACTTAGTTCTATCTTTAAATAAAACTTCTCGTTCATCAGGATAATCACTAATATCTTCGATTATTTTACCATTCTTACTTTGAATAATAAATCGAACATTACCTTTAAAAGTTGATAAACTATTATCAATGCTTGAACTCATAAAAGCTTTTTCTGTGACTATTTTACCTATCTGATATTTTTCTAATACCTCATCTGGCAAAGTCGTATCGCGATAAGTCATACCGTTATAAGCAGGCACTTTGTCCAACCCTTGATTTACCACAGCAATAAACCGCTTATCGGTCAGTGTAAGATTATCATTACGCATATTGTAATTTAAATCCCAATAAAGCTCACTCGTGTAGGCTTTCATTGCAACAAGCTCGTGATGAGTAATGTTATAAGCGGCTTTAAATGCCTGAATTTTAAGGCTGTTTTTTACTTCTTCTGAAATACGTTGATAAATATCTTCCGCTATCCAAGATTGCGTATAGGATTTTTGTAAATCCCTCAACGTCAACGCCCTGCCAGATTGATCTAACATATCCGAGAAAGTAATTACACCACGTTCCCATAAATCCGCCTTGCCTTTGCCGAGAACTTGCTCTCTTTCTTCGTGGGTTTTGCTGTGTAACCACGATTCATAATTGATTCGCTCATCGACCTGTCCATTCATTGAAGCACGGGTGCTAGTTGGCATTTCGTCCATTCCTTGCACGCCTAATTCCTCCCAGCTTTTGGTGACAAGCTGAAGAATGCTGCGACAACGTGGGTGCAGCGGTGGGCGCTTGTAGGGAATGTTATGCCCGATTGGCTTTTTGTCCAAATCCCATCGTTTGCCATCTCGTACTTGGCAAACTGCGGAAGTCCGCATATCCAACGTAGAAAGGTGCTCTTCACCTGAGAGAATATCTAAATTTGCATCGCGAAGTTCTTCGTGAGCAGTGTCCGCCACTTTTGCCACCGCCGTAATCACTAATGTTTCCGCATTGCGACGGCTAATGTTCATCAATTCTCGCACTTCTGTTGTCAGCTGTCCGTTTTGCTTTCCTTCTGCTACACCAGAGCGGATAATTCCTTCAAACTTAAAGGCTAAATCGGCACGCTGTTTATTCCACCATGCTTCTAACGGTTGCCCTTCAATCACAGCAACGTTTTTAATCGCTTTAATACGTTCTTTTGGCACATCATTAAACAAATCAAAGCCGATTTCATCGTTATAAAGCTGGCTGATTTTGCTGGCTTCAAACGATAAAAAACCGCTTAACTCGTCTTGCGTGTAAGCGGTTGTTTCTTGGTAAGTTTTTGCAATTTCCGTTTGCAGTTCTGTAAGCAGTTTATCTAGTTTCTTTGCGGACAAGCCTTCTACACCGATAGCACTGATGCGGTTAATCAGCGATTTTTGCAATGTATTTAACCGCTTGTACACCTGTTGTCGCAAGTGAGCATCATAGCGAAAATGCAAGATTTTGCGGTCGGTTAAGGCGTGGGCAATGCGTTGTCTAAGCGTTGGTTTCTGATGTTTCTTCGTTTCCAAAACTCATTCCCTCCGATTGCAGGCGTTCTTGCTCTGCGTTCCATTCTAAGCCGTCGGCTAATAAACCACGACGTTTGGCTTCGTCAAAGGTGGATTGATTCGAAATCACGCCAGCATTACGTAACTGAATCACACTTGCCATTGAAGCGGACGGGTCGAGATCGTTTTCAATGTTGCCAGAAATCTGCACGTTACCCACCTGCTCTTTGGCAATGCCAAGCCAATGCCCTGTATATTCCAAGGCTAAATCAATAGCATCTTCAAATCGGTTTGCCAGTAAACGTAGCTGGGAAATTTCTTTGCCTGCTTCATCACGGGCTTGACTGTCAGTCATTGCTAAGGCGGTTTTGGTAAGCAACTTCGCCCCTGCGGTTTTCATTTGCTCTTCCAAATCTTTCAGGCTTTCAACACCTGAAGCAATTGCGTGTCCTGAATGTTCGACAAATTGCATTGAGCTATCAACAGGTAAATGAATCGCGCTACCACCAATAGCAAGCTGTTTCACTTCATCATTAGAATAAATCGCTAACAACGGTACGCGAGCAATGTTAGTGATATTGTCCTGATCCGATTGAGACTGCCAGTGTTTTACATTCAAATACGCCAACTCCATTAAAGGCGGCTCAATGGCATTGGTGAGTTCGTTACGCTTTGTGATAAATGGCACGACAGGCACAAAATCAAGAGGTCGATTTTGGGCAGTGAGGAGCAATTCCGATTCAAGACGAAACTCGCCTTCCGCTTCGCTAAATTTCCGCACTTTACCGATTTCGTACACATAAACGTGTTTCACGGTTTTTACGCCAAATTCGCCATCCTCAACCTGTTCATTTACAACATAGCGGAATTGAGTAATCGCTTGTTTACCATTTACTCGTGCGGTTTTAATACCCAGTACTTGATGCGGTTTAATATGTACCCAATATGGACGGGCATTTAAGGCTTTCTCTTCTGCGCGACTTTTCACGACTTCTACGCGGGTAAAATCAATCAGAGCGAACGAGCAACCATACGCCAAGGCGGAATAAAACCAACGGGAGGCGAATACATCAAGGTTATTGCCTGCTAAATCCACATCATCAAAAAGGGCTTGCACCGTTTCTGTTACATCGGCAACGTCAATCGGGTTGAAGAACACTCGACCTGTCATTTGCGAAAGGGTTTCCGACAATGCAGGATAAAGGGTCGAACGCTCAAGGCGTTTGCGGTAACTATCGGATTCTTCCATTTCCATTTGGAAAAGATAGGTTTGTGCGGCTTTCCGCATTGTTGCTGTGCCACCGAGTAAATCATCAATGATTTTGGTTTTCTTGGTTAATTCCACCATTTCAGCGGTGGGAAGATGAACTGACATAGTGAATCCTTAATAGAGTTTGAGGCTGGTTTGTTTAAAATCGCCTCGTTTCTTAATCAAAGGCGTTAAGGCATACCGCAATGCATCAATGTAATGGTTATTTGCATCGATAATCTGTGGTAACACATCACCTGACAAACGGTCTGTTTTGTAGCTGTATAAGCGAAATTCATTGAGCGTCTCTTTGCAACGTGGGTGAATGTACACCTTGTTGTAAGACTTGATATGCTCAATACCATCTTCAACCGAGCCTTGCCATTTTTTCACACCTTCCATTTGCGGCACACCGTGTCGTCTAAGGTAACTAATCGACTCAGGTCGAGCCGAATCAGCCCGCACTTTATGTTGAGCAAATTCAGGAATACGTTGTGTGATAAATTCTGCCGTTTCGTCCAACTCTAACCGCACTTTGCCCGCTTCATATTCAATATATAAATCATTGTTGAACACCCAGCATTTCACCGCAGCAGTCGGGTCGTTCGCAAAACCAAAGTCTAATCCGTAATATGGACCGTTGAAATCAGATTGCGGCGTAAACATCAGTTCTTTGAACTTATCACGGAATATCTGTGCTTCAGATTGTTCGAGATAATCACCTTGCCAAATCCAACGATAAGTAGCATCATCGAGACGCTGCTTGTCTGCCAGACGTGTTTGCTCAAGCTCAGCAGGAAACCACGGATTGTCGTGGTAGTTCATTTCTACAATCTTACTGTTTTCAGGCTTATGCTGTCGAAATCGTTCATCAGTTGCCGAACCTCGTTTTTCAGGGTTCCACGTTACCCAAATTTCAGATTGATGCTCACGCACCGTTGGCTCTAATTTCTGCCACGCGATTTCGCTGACGGTTTCCGCTTCTTCTACCCACGCCAGCAAAATACGGGCTTTGGATTTAATGCTATCAAGGTTATGCCTTAATCCTGCAAAAACGTAAGAAATCCGACCGCTTCTGGTTTTAATAAATTTCTCACCAATAATAAAATGTGGCAACAACCATTCTGTTGAAAGAATCGCCTGTTTTACCTCTTCAAGCGAAGATTCCTCTAATGAGTTCATAAACTCACGGGCGCATAAAATCACACCGCTATCGCCAGCCATATCCCTTTTATATGCCCAAACAGCCGTCATTAAAGCAAATGTACGTGTTTTTGCAGAGCCTCGCCCACCATAAGCGCCTCGATATCGACACTCACCTTTGAACACATCAACCAATTTGGCAGGAATAGAAAGTTGAACCTTACTCACTGCTTACCCCGACAAGTTCGATAATAGTTGGCTGTAATGGTTTGCCTCCTGAAGTAATATCGACACCGTCTTTGAAGATACCCAAATGTTTACCAAGTAACTCCAAAGCTTTATTTGCCGCAGAAGGTTCATACACAAACTGTGCCACATCATTGCCCATCACTTCGCCATTTTCGCTTTTGCTTGGAATGGTAATCACCGTCGCTTTCTTACCCATTGAAATATCCACATTTTCAATTAAGCGACGAATCACTTCGTCTTGGGTGATTTGTGTGCGCTCCGACCGCTTGTTTTGGGCTTGTTGAATTGCCTCTTGCACTTCAACTTTTTTCAACAATCGCTGACCGATTGAATAGCCTGTTTGCTCACTATACCCTGCTCTTATTGCTGCTTGCGTTGCATTTAAATCAACAAGATATTCTTCAACAAATTGCTTTTGTTTATCAGTTAACTTCCCCACGCCATCAGACGTGGATTTTCCTTTCACGTCTGACATAGAAAATCCTTACTTAATCGGCAGTTCAATCTGCAGTTTATCTTCAAAAACGCTTAGCGTTCCTTCAAGCAATGGCTTTTTACCTTTCCATTGACTTAAGCCAGCACCGCATAAACTCGCAAAACGTTTATCTGACTGATATTCGCCAAGCACTTGGTAATATTGCTCAAGGAGTGTCATTCCGCTTTGAACTAACTGCTCTTGCATAAAATTAAAGGCTTTGATGTAAGCAATCTTGATTGCCATTGCTTTCTTAGTTTTATAACCCATAACCAGCAACATAAAACCGTCTTTTGTCATCTCGAACATTGGACGTTTTTCGCCTTTTTTGTCGATATATTCAACCAAACCAAAATTGGTTCGGTTAAATTCATCATCTCCTGCCTCTAAAATTTCACGAATATCACGCATAACGTGATGATGATATTTACCAAAAACCTTTGCTACCATTTCTGATGTGGTAATCGTTTTTGCATCTTTATTTTGTACAAATTGCTTAAAGTTTTCTGGATTAGCTAATTGCATATTTTTTCCTTCTGCTGAATTTTAGATAATAAAAAACCCGACCATTTCTGATCGGGTTATTTAGTCCTAACAAAACTACCGAGAAGGCTTGGTTTCTACCAATTTAAAGATGTTAGACATTAGTCGTGATTATTTACTGCCTTTTGCTTGATTAATCCACTTATTGAGATTATCTACTTGGCTTGCGCACTTATCTCGCTCTGCGGTTACCTTAACAAGCTGTATGACTACATCACCGTATGTCTCACCGGTAAATGCTGTTTTAACACAAGGTGCAGTATAGGCTTGAGGTGGGTAAATATATTCTGCCTTGGTCGTGACTTTATTTGTACAGGCGGTCAAGAGCAGACTGAGGCAAACGAGTGTGAGCACAAGGTTGTGTCTTAATGATTGTTTTAACTGATTCAGCATTTTCTGTTGCCATCCTTTCTATTTCATCATTACGTTGCTGTTGCTCAATGACTGCATCACGCTCTTGTTGCAGTGCAATGTTCAATGCTTTATTAGCATCTTCTTGTTGCTGAATAGTTTGGGCTTGTTGTTTTGTGGTTATATGCAACTCATCTATAACACTTGATTGGTAACGCAATGCGCCAAACAAAACCACTACAACAACCCCTAACGCTATGTAAATGTACTTAGTCATTATCAGTTACCATTAATGCTCGATATAGCTTGCAACGCTCATCAATGCCATTTAGCCCACCATTAATTCTTCGAGTCACTTTCTCTACCGAATTAAGATCGGCTAATTCACAGAGTTTCCAATACCAAACAGCAGCTTTAACTGATAAGTCTAAATTACTTGCTATATCTTCTGGCTCAATATCTCTACCTAACCATTTTCTAAACGCGGCATAATTATCCTTACCTGTGATCTGAATCAGTCCACGACCACGATACTTCCAACCATCTCCACTTTTCTCATCTCCATTACCCAAACGATTAGCATAAACACGATTAGCTATTAGCTCAGGTTTGCGCTCATATTTCTTGGCTGTAAGTGGATCGGGGAAATATTTACGGAAAGTTTGAGAAAGCCCAGACCAAGAATAATTTAAGTTTTCTTTAAATCTTGTAAATCCTCCACTTTCATGCCCGCATTGAGCTAAGAACATAGCTTGTTGCATCTTAGTCACACAACCTGCTTTTTCTATTTGTTCTGAAATGGCTTGATAAACGCCCTTAACTGCATGAGGGAAAATTTTATTGAATGTCACTTCGGAAATCATCATTGTCATCTTTTTCAATTCTCCGATTAATGAATTTAAATAAGAATTCGCGAATTTTCTCAGTACCAACAAAACCAATCATCGTGCCAAGAAATGAGGAATATTCGCTATGCCCAAAAATATGAGTGCAGATAGGCACTGCTACGCCAGCAATAGATGCACACATAGCTGCATCAATGAACACATATCGGAAACTTGGTTTTTTACGCATAAATCCAAGTCTTAAAACAGAAATAAATAATGCCCAAAGGGCGCTTTGAATAGAGCTAGAACTCAAATTAATTTGTAACCAAGACCATATTAACGCCCATACATCAGGCTCTTTAATTGGCATATTTCCCCCTAATTTTTTAGGCAATAAAAAAGCCCACGCATTAACGTGAGCTTGTGATAGATGGCCTTACCCCGTGCGATTTCTCG
Source organism: Haemophilus sp. CCUG 66565 (assembly GCF_001679495.1). NCBI lineage: Bacteria > Pseudomonadati > Pseudomonadota > Gammaproteobacteria > Pasteurellales > Pasteurellaceae > Haemophilus > Haemophilus sp. CCUG 66565. Next base: position 216,868 of record NZ_LZOX01000013.1, read on the forward strand.
CCCAATAAAGTCTAACAAGGTAAGGAGCTATTACTGTAAACAAAAAGCCCCGACCGTTTCCGATCAGGGCTGTAAAATTCTTTCTTGCGTTTGCTATGCGCTAAAACCGCAATATAGTACATATAATACACTTTTAGTGTGCACTGTCAAACGGTTTTATCATTTTTTTCGATGTATAATAAAATAACTCCCCTTGAAATAGGAGCTTATCAAGGGGAGATAAGATTACGCAGATAAGATCTTATCTGCTGCGATTTTAGCTAAAAAACTGCTACGGTTTTTATATTCACGATGTGTTGAGACAAAATCATCAATGCGCTTAATTAAATAAGCAGGCATTGTAATGTTGATTTTTTCAGATTTACCTAATAAATGGGTAATATCCACATCTACCACACCAAAGAACATTCCATAATTTGTAAAATCAGGGTTGTTACGGTGATTTTCCATTGATGTTGGCAATGGTACTTCTTCGCCCATTTCAACCAATAATTCCAAATGCCCCGCAATAGCTTCTTTCGCATTAATATAGGCTTCTTCAAGCGTATCACCGGCAGAAAAACAACCAGGAATATCTGGCACTATAACACCAAATGCGTGAGTTTCGTCGCCCGGCTCAATTGCGATTGGATATAACATAATCTTTCCTCTTTGCTTTAATAGCAGGGCTATTTTAGCCCCGCTTGTTTTAATATTGAATTTTCCGTCCCTTTCTTTAAATCCTTTTTAGGGTGTGGGATGGTCACAATCCCTTTCTTTGTTGGATGAGTGAAGTGGTGGTGACTTCCTGTGGCGTGATGGAAAACCCAACCATCTGCTTCAATCATCTTAATTATTTTTCGGCTATCCACATTGATTTGCTCCTATATTGTTTGTTTATGTGGTTATTATACCTATAAATTAATTAATGTCAATTATTTTTGTGGTTATTGTAGGTATTAATAATGAAAATGCGGTCAAAATCGACCGCACTTATTCAGGCAATAAATAAACATTGCTTACCTTCTGTTGATAATAGCAATAAAAGTGATGTCTTTACCGTTTTCAATCGATTGAAATATTCACGCCGTGAAATATGTAAATATCGCCAAATTTCTTGTTTTTCCCATCTCTTGATATAAGTCAGAACGAATACATCATAAAGTTCTGGTGTGACTTTTCTAATTACACCAAGGTAGCCATCAATTTCCATACCTAATTCATCGCTTATAGGACGCGTACGATATTTTTCAGCATAACGAGCATCACATTTCATTTCTGCAAACCCTGCGGCTACACGTGGAAATTCAGTCTCATAACGAGGTGTAGCCCAATAACCAAATTCAACTGAAATCACATCAATATTCATGTAAGCTCCTTAATTTTTGCCTTGTAATACTTAATAATCGCCTTGCAATCTTCAATGGTGTATTTCTTTGGATCGTGGTCTTGGCGTTCTAGCCAAGCTACCTTATCTGCACCGATTTTATTGACGAGATTTATTCGATATTCGATGATGTTTCCGCTCTTATGGTCATTACAGGGTGCACATTGTTTATGTACGTTGAGCTCACAAAATCTTAATTCAGGACACGCCCCCACACTCCGATAATGCCCTGCGTGGTATTGCCCTTGATGATACCGACCACAACTGATACAAGGCTTGTCTTTATCCCTTAAACGGATAAATTTATTAAATACCGATTGCGCCTCTTTCAGCCATTCTGAACGGCTTTTTAATTTAGCCTTACGTTCCCTTTGCTTTTTCTTTTCTGCTCGCTCTTGCGCTTTTTGCGCATTATCTCGGGCTAATTTAATTGCACATTCAGGTGAGCAAACTTTCTGTGTCGAGCTAAAGGTTTTTATAAACGCTTTGCCGCAGACTTTGCATTTATACTCTTTAGCCATTAGCCAAACACCATATTAAAAATCACCCAAACCGCGGCAATCCAAAGTACAATTTTTAACTCTAGAATATCGTCATCGTTTAATTTCATTTAATCCACCAAGCTCATCACGCCGTAACCAATGCCGACTGCAATCAAGATAAAATATGCCAATGTGCTTACGACCAATATCCAGTTAAAAAATCTAGCAATGAATGGGGAAATTAGCCCCAAAAGAAGTGCTAATAAAGGTAAGCTCATCACTATCAACATCAGCGCAAAGTAAATAATCCAGTCCATATCTAACTCCTACCAAAAGAACTCATATAACTGATTTAACGTATTTTCATCGGTTGAATCGTTAAAAATATGCTTGATTGCTGCACTAATTAACGCCTTGTAACAGCTTTCAAACTCTGCTTGCTCCATATTTCCATAACTCAAAGATTGCGCCTCAATCCGCAAATCACCTTTAATGTTGTATGTGGATTCGTAAAACCCCGCCAATACCGTTAGATGCTTGCGAAAGGTGTCAAATTGCTTTCGTTCATCAAAGTGTTCCCATTCTGTTTTATCTGCAGCCCAATGGTTAAAACAGAACTTAAAAAAGGCGAACACCTTACGATGGAAAGCGGGATTGCGTGTACGGATGATTTCAATTTCATACTGCTCACCATTTTTTAATGATTTCAATTCTTCTGATTCCAGCTCATCAAGTGGTGCAAGAACACCGCCTTGTAACTTAATCATCTGAATTTTTAACCGTCCTTCAGTTCGTTTCCCATGCGCTTTTTTAATATCGTCAACACTACAAGCCATTAACCTATTTCTCCATGCCGATATACCCACCAACCTTTTTAATAAAATCAAGGCTAATTGAACGTGTGACAAAGTCTTCCATTGTTGGATTAAAGACTACGACCATTTGCCCTTTGCTATTCCCCTTGATTTCTTTTCCTGTTACAGGGTTGATAAATGCAATTCGACCACCTGTGATATCAATCACTTCATTCGCCACGCCTTGAATGTGGTTTTGATACCATTGAGTAGATTTATCGTTATTAAGCAACATCACCACTAGATATCCTGCATCTCGTAGTTCTTTCGCGCGTTGTAGGTATGGTGTAACGTTGGAATAAGGCGGGTTCACATAGATTCTTAACGGAGCCGAACAACGTTCCGCTACTTCATCCAACAACACATCTAACATTTGCTCAAGCGGCATTAGAAAGTCATCTGCAATTGATTGATTCTCATCATTATCTGAGTTAGGTTCGCCGATATAGCGCCATGTCAAGGCGTTGTTTGCTGTTGCACAACCATCAAGATCGAACCACCCGAAACGTTGAGATAGCCATTCAAAAACATAGTGTGGTGTTTGCCATGTATCTTTATCAAATTTTTGTTCTGTCATTGCAATGCCCCTTTCCCATAACTTTTAGCCGCATAGGTTTTAGCTTGTTGCTGTGGTTTCTCATTGATGAATTGATACGCTTGCGCCTGATCGCAATCGAGGAAGTGACCTCTATCAAATTTCATATAAGCTGTGCCTAATCCACCAAACCGATTTTTAGTCACAATAGCTTCGGAGTAAGGATTATCACAATCTGCCTTGTATGCCCCCTCACGGTAAAGCATGATGATTTGGCTTGCATCTTGCTCGATTGAGCCTGAATCACGTAAATCTGAATTAGCAGGGCGTTTTACTGCACGGCTATCTACATCACGGTTAAGCTGGCAAAGTAAAATGATTGGAATATTGAAGTTTTTGGTAAAGGCTTTTAGCTTGCTCATAGAATTAGCGATAGCTTGGGTTAGATTTACACCGCGCTCTTGCTTGTGATTCATCAAGCCTAAATAATCAATTACAACCACAGATGGTGCGCCTTTCTCGCTAATATAGTTTTCTGTAATGGCGCAAATTTCATCGGCAGATAAACCACCACGATCGACAAAATAAACATCTTGCGACCGCACGTCTTGCAATGCGCTTGTTAAGCGGTGATAGTCGCCCTCATCAAGCTCGGTTGGATTGCGCAATTTCTTCACGCTCACGCCACCAGTAGCACTCAACAAACGATCGACTAATTGGAAGTTACCCATCTCAAGGCTGAAAAATAAAACTGAGCCATGATTTTTGGCGATATTGCGAGTCACTGTCAGGCTAAATTCTGTTTTCCCTGTTCCTGGGCGACCAGCCACAATGACAATATCCGTTGAATTTATGCCGCCAAGAATGTTATCGACCGCCTCAATGCCTGTGTAAAGTAAACGTTCTTTAAAATCGCTTTTTGAACGTTTTTCTAAAACATCCACATAAGAATCGACCAATTCACCCATCGCAATCGGCTTGATTTCCGTTTTGCTGACAAGCAGTTTTTGAATTTGATTAAGTGCATTTTGAGTGATTTGGTTTACTTGCTCCTCTTTCGCGTTGGCTAACTCCCCTGCCATTTTCAACAATGCCTGTTGAGCAGTACGATTCACCCAAGCAGAATGGACTTTCTTTGCATACCCTAAAATGTTTCCGCTGTAGGCATATCCGCTTGCTAATTCCGCTAGATTGGCAAAGTTTTCACCGTAATCTTGCGCAAGTAACAAAATATCAATCAAATCATCTTTGCGAGCCTGTTTGCGAATATTTCCGTAAAGTGCGCCAAGTTGGAATGTGGCAAACATTTCTGGTTCAAGCCAACTCATCACTTCGCGAGCTTGTGGGGATAATCCACCGTTTAAAAACGCACCGACCAAAGAATATTCCAAATCGTAGATTCCGTTACGCATTACAAATTCCCCTCCAAAACTTTATCCAACGTGTTTTCTCGTAGTAAAAAATCAAAATCAGCTTTCCAGCCACGGTTATTCTCACCGAAATAAAACTCACGAGCAGAGCGCATAAAATCCGTAAAATATTCGCCCAATGCCGACGCACTACCATCGCCAAATCGTTTTTTAAACACCTCAGAAAGTTTCTTCACGGCTAGTTTACGTTTGTCACTCAAATTTGACGGATCGGCAATTCTTGGCAAAGCAACGCCTGTTAAGTCCAGTGCATCGTTGTAGGCTTGAGCTATCCCGATATAATCGGTTCGATCAATTTTTTGTTTTTCATCAGAGTGTGTATTTCCATCAGGGTGTGTATCTCCATGCCCTTGTGTCACATCGGTGTCAGTCGATTCCCCTTTAGGGGGGAGGGGGTTATCTTTTATTTTTTCTTTTGTAATAGTTTCTTTTGTGTTCCCTACTTTTTCGGGATAGTCACTCCCTACTTTTTCGGGAACTAATTCCCTATTATTTCGGGAACTCCCTACTTTTTCGGGATTAAGCATTTCCCAGCTAAAAACAGACAAATTCACGCCTGTTTTTTTGCCATCTTCAAACAAAATACGCTCTTTAATTAATTCTTTTCTTACTGCCGAAAGTTGGTTAATGTGATATTTGGTTGGTGCTATTTCCATCATTTCACAAACCTGTGAATGCGTGAACCAATCGCTTTCTTTTCGCCAAGAAAGCGTTTTAAGTATGGTTGCCAACAAATAAGATCCTTTCCAACCTAAAACTTTAGATCGCAAAATTGCTTTTAAAAGTTCATTCGGAATAGCCGTAAATCCATCATCCACACTCACTTTCTTCACACCTTGCTTTTCGGGTTTAGACTCTTCTTTTTTTTCGCGTAATTCGCGCCAATCTTCAATTCTGACGAGATTTCCCATCATTCATCTCCTTAAATAGCAATTTTGCTTGTTTATCTAATTCGTTAATTGATGCCCCTTGCTCGATAAGTTTTTTTAATCGCTTTCGATATTCAAGGGCTTGCCAAAGCGGAGATGAAGAAGTACAATCACTACTGTCTTTTATGTTCGTTTTATTCATATAAAACGTCTCCTTAAAGCCACGAAATCTCCTCGTGGCTTTTTTATTTCTTGTGTAACACAATCGCACATTCAATCGAATGTTGTGTTGCTGCTAAATGCTTACTCAATGCTTGACGGATTTTGTCTTCTTCTTTCGAGGTGATTTCACCGTCTTCTAACGCTGTTTCTAATGCAGCAAATAACAAGCCTCGAGCCGAAAGCTCGTGCAGTTGTAAATTGGCAAGCTCAACCTTGTCTAATTCATCCTCTGCCACATCAGGTACAAAACGTCCACCAGCATTTCGGCAAAGCTCATCGATAAAATCAGTGCATCCATACTCAAGTTGCAGTGCAATCAATTCTTCATTTTTGAATCGTTGGCCTTTTATTTGATAAAGGCGATTCTTTAATTCACTTTCGGTAAAACCTAGGAACCCTGCTACCGCACTTCTCCCCCCAGGAATCCGATCAATCATTTCGATAATAACTTTCTTCATTTCCATAATTTTTGCCTTATTTTTATGGTTTTCTTTTAGGTAAAGGTTGGTAAATTACGCTCTAAGGTGTTTTGGTAATCCATCATCTGGGTTTGGATATAAGTGCGGACTTAATTCATGCGGAGTAACTAAATAATCAGTTACTGCAGACCAAACTAATGTCGTTTTCGCGCTTAATTCACAACGTCCCGTCAGATAATGGCTAACAAATCCTTGGGTTTTTTGTACAAGCCGAGCAAACTGTTCTTGAGTGAGTTTTTTCTCGGCTAAATAATCGGTTAGTTTCATATAGCCTCCTGAATAGTTAAATATTAGCAAAACTATTTAACTTATTCAATAGCTTTAATATTTTCACTATTCTTGATCTTATTAGCGGGGCTAATATAATTCCGGCAAAAGATACGAGAGGGATACAATGAGCGAAGTGGAACAAAGACTTTTTGAGATTAAAACTCGCCTAAAAAGTATTTATGAAACAAAGAAAAAAGATTTTGGATTAACTCAAGCTAAAATCGCTAATCTGTTGGATATTAAGACACAGGGCGGTGTAAGCCACTATATGAACCCAAATAGTAAGCAGCCTATAAGCAAAGAAACAATCATTAAATTTGCTTCGATTCTTGATGTTGAACCATCTGATATAGATCCTGATATTTCCGAGGACTTCACTACTCTTGTAGCAAAAGCAAAAGAGTTTTCGGAACCGACAGCCTCCGATTCAATCAAGCTCACACTACTTGATAACCATCTTGCCGCCGGTGATGGCGTCATCAACCTTGATTACCCGGACACAATCCGCTCTATTGAATTTTCGCGCGACAAGTTCATGGAGATTTTCCAACGCAGAACGGCTCATAATCTCTCGATTGCGATTATCGACGGAAACAGCATGTACAACCCAAATAATGCCGAAATGAGCCTAAAGCATGGTGACATCGTGGCGATTGATAGAACAATTAATGACTTCAAAGATGACGGAATTTATGCGTTTGTATATGAAGGAAAAGCAAGAATTAAGCGCTTGCAGTATCTAAGCGGATATAGACTAAAAGTAATTTCTGACAATCCAAGTTATGAGCCCGAAATCTTAGAAAAATACCAAGTAGAACAGATTCACTTTGTCGGAAAACTAATCAAGAAACTAACACTGGATATTGTTGATCTGTAGTAACAACTGACCTAAGGAAGAAATATGACAAATAAAATTAAGAGTTTGCCAGACAATAAAAAACAACCTAAGCAACGCAAGGTTGTTAGAACTGAGTTTATTACTCTATCATATGATTCAAATAGTCGAGATTTAGAAAATCACCGCATGAATGCGAGAGAGCTTGGAAAGGCTATAATAGCAATGCATGATCTGATTGAAAAATCAGATAATTTGTTAAATCCAGGCAGACGCAAGAGTCTTGGTGTTTTTGTAGAAACACCTGCACAAGAAGGCTCTCTTGAGGTTGTTTTTGGAATTGATATTTATAATATGGCTACGCAAGTTATAGATGTGTTGCCATATATTGGATTAGGTTATGCAGGTGTAAAATCAAGAAAAAGCGTATCCAACTTAGGAAAGACCATATTTGATGCAATTAATGATACCAAAGGAGAAACTGTAATTGGTATTCATACCGATGATAACAGTGATGTTGCAACTTTAAGTGTTGATGGAAAAGAAATCAAATCAGATAAAAACATAGCTAAGTTATTAGCCAATAAGGATGTTCGTGAGAATATAAAAACACTGGTTTCCTCACCTCTGGAAGGAAACATAAAACCCGCATTTAAAATATTGGCCGGAAATACTACCAAAACACCTTATTCATTTGAAGATTCCAGAGAGGTATTAGTTAAGTTGGAGCCAGAAGAAATAAAAACGATTCAAAAGATGAAAATCAACGATCCCAAAGAAAGGGTTGAAACATTAGAAACAACAATCGCACTACTTACCGTAAGCTTTAAAGGTAGCAAAGGGTGGGAAATGACTTACGGCAATCACTCTTACCCGGTTGAAATTACTGACGAAGATTTTATTAAGCGAATAAATGAGAACATTGCCAGTTTCAAGAAAGGTGATTTGTTTACTGTAACAATGAACAAAACAATAAAAATGCTAGGTTATGAAACAAAAGAACACTATACTATAACAAAAGTTAAACATCATTTAGCTCCAGAAGAGCGGCGTATTATCTCTGATAATGGAAAGATTAATTAGTTTACTTGTTGAGCACATCAACGAATTAGCTTTATTTATAGGGGTACTTTTGTGTACCCCCGTATTCTCTCGTTTACTAAAAATCTTATCGTTTTATCTTAGCAGTGTTTTAAATCCATATCATAAAATCATCATCAATCATTATCATAATGGGGATTTGGTTGGTTCCAAATCAATAAGAATATCGACAAAAGATTCTATCATTGAACAATTAAGAGCAATTAAACGTAGTGAGGAAAGCAATGGCTGAACAAAATACAGTCGCAAAACCTTTCTCAATGTTTGAATACGGTTCTTACACCGCAGGAATAGGGCTTTTGCTTTCGATTATCATAAAGTTTTACATTGTCCCCTATCACCCCGATTTGGTGGAAATGGCTAACTTAGCAGTACCCTTAGTAACACCGATTCTTAGTTTTTCTGTAGCTCTATTTATCGGACAATTTGGCACAAGCCCAGATATACTTAGAATGAATAAAAATATAAAGAAGAGTATAAAAAATTTAAAGAAACAAATTCAAAATAACAGAGATTTTCTTCAGGAAGAAGATTTAAATAAATTGAAAAAAAAATTAAGCGAGCATATTAATATACAATCCCAGATTGGCATTTCCATTCATACAATGGAAGATCTGTCAAACAAACTAAGTTAGAAACCACCATAACGGTGGTTTTCTTTTGCCCGAAATTCCTACCGCACTTTATTTTGTTCACTGAACAAGTTCATTTGTTCAATTTTGCCATTTCTTCTCAATTTTGTGCTAAACACCGACCGCACTTTTTAAAATCACACTCTCATCTACTCTCTTTTTTTGTGATCTAGATCACAAGTTCAGCAAATAGTCAAAGTTTTTCAAAAATAAAATATTAGTAAAAACAGTAATTTAATAGTTTAAATAGTATATTTTGCAAAATATATTAGTTTTGATATTTACTATTAATATTAGTTTTAGTATTATTAGGCCATCGAAACGAGATACACAATCTCGATGCTCTTTAATAATTTATCTTACAGAATCACAGTGCATAACGGTATTAAGCGGTCGTTAGATTAAAAGCCCTAACCTACTTAATAACACTGTGGTTTAAAGTCTGCCCATGCAAAGCCAGTGAAAAACGGTGTAGTTGCCGAAAGTGGAGCTCAAGCAGGCGAATATCCTAATGTGGATATTTCAAAACACATTTGCTAATACAGAGACACAACGGCATGTGAAACCGTTGCGAATGATAGATGAAGTGTGTTTTTAAATGGCAAACAAACGAGGAATGCAACAATGGAAAAATTAGAAATTAAAGTGTAATCACTAAGCAACCCTATCTAGACAAAATCAACATAGACTGATTTCACTACTCCAGTTACCGCTCGAAAGGGTGGTTTTTTTAAGGGTATTTAAAATGAAAAATAAAATCACAGACTTAAATAATCATTTATTTTCCCAGTTAGAAAAACTGCTTGATGAAGACTTAACCGATGAAGAACTTAATCGAGAAATTAAACGTGCCAATGCCGTATCAGGCATTGCGGCAAATATTATCGCAAGCAATGCGATTTCTCTTAAAGCAATGACATTGTTTGAAAATCGTCAAATTGAAAGAGAATCCCCTGATTTTCTAAGAATATCTAAGGCGCAAGGCGATGACATCTAATGCGGAACGATTTAAATTCACCGATGAGCATATTGCGTTTATTCGCTTACATTGGGATAAAAAGCCATCTGATCTAATTAAATTGTTTCAGCAACAGTTTGATTTATTAATAAATCGTAATGTTTTCTATAAATTAAAAAAGAAACACAATATTCCCAGCCTTAAGCATGCTAATCGTTACAGCAAAGAAGAACTTGCGTTCATTAAAGCGAATTGCACGTTAAATGAAAGAATCTTGGCTCAAAAAATGGAAGTTTATTTCAATAAACCATTTAATCCACACGCGTTAAAGGTTTTGCGCGTGAAGAGACAATGGCTAACTGGACGAAGCGGTCGATTTGAGAAAGGTGAAAATTTAAAACCGATTGGCTTTGAGCGATATTGTGAAAATGCAAAATGTTGGTTAATAAAAGCAAGCATTAAACGTTATGAACGGAAATCGCATTATCTCTGGCGCAAAGCCGGTAGAAAAATCCCGCGTGGACATATTATTGATTACAAAGACGGCAATTCAAGAAATTGCACCCTTGAAAATCTCGAATTAATTTCACGTGTTGAAATGGCTTGGCGAAAGAAATTACAGTATCACCAACTCAATGATGAAATTAAACCCACCTTTTCCGCCTTTGTAAAACTCAAAGAAGGCATAAATCAACGTAAAAAAGAGAAAGATATGGAAGAAAATCAATCCCCCAATATTGCCACGCAGGAACCGACAACATTTACGTTTGAATTTACCGAATATGAACTTCAAGAGCTTGCTTGGTTGTGGTTCGCTTTCAAACGTGGCGTCGGCACTTTCCAACATATTGAGAGAGCCTTTAACGTTTTAGGCTCGAACATGAGCGGACAAATCTATGGACAGGCTTACGAATATTTAAGCGTGCTACGCTCAACAAACCAAATCTTAAACCGCATCACAAGCGATTTTAACATCGACCAAATGACAAACTGGCGTGTATTAAAACACTTGCGAGGCTTTAATCCAAAAGCAGTCAAAATCGACTTCTAAAACACCACAAAATCCGACCGCACTTTTTTAAGCCTGCGGCGGATTGCTACACCTTAAATTCAACAAATCGACTAAAAAGGAAACAAAATGAGCTTATTTATCAGCGCATTTTTCGCATGCATTACAGCCATCATCACATCTTTGATTTTATATCGTTTAAAAAGTCACGTAGCGCAGAAAGACAATTCAGACGATTTGCATCGCTTGAAGATTGATTCTCTTCGTACTCAGCTTCAATCTCAAGAAACTGCTGATGAAAATCATCATACCGAATGTAAAGGCGCACCGCTAAATCAGCCAACGCATCGACCCGAGCCTGATTCGATTCAAACGACTGATGAACCAAAAGGCTCGCCGCCATATTCCAAGCATCAATAAACTCAAATTGCTTTTCCATTTTATTCTTCTCCATTGAATGGATGGAAAAGCCAATATACCACGTAATCAGACGTATCTAAAAAAGGAAAACAAAAATGCAAAAATTTACTGATGTATTCGCTGAAACCATCCCATTTCTTTGTAAAACAGCCATCGCCTTTGCCCTCGCTTTTTTAATTGGCGGTATCGCCTACTGTTTTGCCGATGAACCTACCGACTGGCACAACAATACGCTAAGCGAACAAATCCAACAAGAGGCACGTGCGAAAGCCAAAGCACAATGGCGTGAAGAAAACGGCATCTATCAAGCGAATTTAACGCCACAGGTCAATGCTGATATGTATCGTTATGTCGAGCAAAAACAAGCAGAAATTAACCGCACTTGGAGTAAATAATGAGACCGACTTACAAAACCTACGCAGAATCGGCAGTAAAAGCAGAAAAGAAAGGTCATTACCTTGAGGCTGCAAAGAATTGGGCTGACGCTAAACGCCATACCGCAGTACAAAAGAATATCGAGTATTGCCAACACCGTATCGATTTTTGCGAAAGACATCACTTTAGATTGAAATCAATGGGGGAAATAAATGAAAAGACACCTGCCTCCAGAAATGTGTGATACGCCAGATGACTATTACAGTCAACTTGAGCAAAACCCTGAAGAAGATTATGAGCCAGAAGAAGATTGGCGTGAACCTGAAGATGCTGATTGTGAATATTGGCAATCCAATTGTTATGGGAGAGCTTAAAAATGGAAGAAACACCGCGTGAACGCCTAGAAAGCAAGGCGGATTTGTTAAATGCCATTCGGGATTGGTTATGGCAAGAACGAATTACGCCAGAAGAATTACAAGCTGAAATTGAATATATCCAACACAACCCACTACCATTTTAAGGAGTTACTATGAAACTTTACGAAATCACCGAACAACTCGAAAACATCAAAGAATTGCTAGAAAACCCTGAATTTGCAGATAACGCTGACATTGCCAAAGCATTAGATGCGGTGCAACAAGATTTTGACAAAAAAGCGGAAAATGTCGTCTATGTCATTAAAAATACAGAGGGCGATATTGAAGTGATTGACGCTGAAATTAAACGCTTGCAGGCAATGAAAAAACAACGCCAAAACGGTATTGAGCAGATTAAAAATTATCTCAAACACAATATGGGAGTAACTGGCACAGCAAAAATTAACTGTCCTTTGTTTACCATTTCTTACCGTGAAAGTAAGCAAAGTGCAGTGCAATTAGACGAAGATTTATTCCTCGCCAACAACTGCGATGAAACCCTTGTTAATGTGAAAATCACAGCAAATAAAACCGAAATTAAAGCACGATTAAAAGCAGGGGAAGAAATTCCTGGTGCGAAATTGGTTGATAGTCAAATTCTGACGATTAGATAAGGAAAGAGAAATGGAACTGCAAAGTGCAAATTTAAGTGAGCTTATGCCTGAACTTATTCAAGCGATTAGCCAGCTTGGGAATCTAAGCAAAGATAAACAAGGTTATGGTTATAAATACGCAGAACTAAGCAAAGTGCTTGATACCTGTCGCCCAATCCTTGCGGAGCATAATTTAGTTATCACGCAACTTGTTACCGTCCTAAATGACGAGCCAACACTTGTAACGACACTCTTTCACAAAAGCGGGCAGTTTTTACGGAGTTGTTATCCATTGGTTAAGGCTGGAGTTAAGCAAGCTAACGATGCTCAACAAGTTGGTGCAGCCATTACCTATGCACGTCGTTACGCCTTAACCGCAATGTTGTTTATGGCGCAAGAAGATGATGATGCGGCAAGCGTGGGAAAGCGTGAGCAGTCATCGTCCCCAAAGTCCGAACGGTCAAACAACTCCAACAAATCGACCCAGCAGGCTATGAGCTCTACTCAAGCTAACGTAACTAGCAAATCGGTTATAGAGCAACTTAAAGATAGGCTGAAAGGAAAAAACAAAGAGGAGTGCGGTAAAATTTACGATAAGTCTATCGTTTGGTTAGAGGAAAAACACCCCGATCTCGTTGATGAATATAATCTAATGTATAACGATTATTTACTTAATTTAATGTAAGGAAAAACTATGGCTCGTAACACCAACACCGTGATATTAGTCGGTCATTTAGGCAGTGCCCCAGAAATCCGCCAATTGCAAAATGGCGGGCAAATTGCCACATTTAATCTTGCTATCGGTGATGATTACCGAGATAAACAAGGCAATACAGTTAAACGTACCCATTGGATACCGATTGTTGTACACGGCAACTCCGCTGATGTAGCAAGACAATATCTGCAAAAAGGCTCAAAAATCTGCGTAACAGGAAAGCTGGTACAAGAAAGTTGGCAAGACCAAAACGGCAATAACCGCACCGCACTTAAAGTAGCAACACAATCCTTTGAAATGCTAGACAGCAAGGCAAGCAGTGATACACAACAGCCAATCAAAGACAAAGAAAAACCCGATCCATTAAGCGCAGCAGCAGAACAAGATGGGTTTAATGATGATATTCCGTTTTGAGTTACACCACAAGCCACTAACCAATAGTGGCTTTTTTATTATACAAATTTGAGAGATAAAAAAAATGGCCGAAGAAAACAAAGAAATTATAGCTTATAAAGGGTTTAATCAAGACTGGACTTGTCGAGGTTATCAGTATGAGGTAGGCAAAACGTATGTGCATAAAGGTGATGTTAAGGCTTGTGAGAGTGGATTTCACGCCTGCGAATACCCTCTTGATGTGCTTAGCTATTACAGTCCAGCGGTAAGTAAATTTGCTGTAGTTAAAATGAGCGGCGGAACATCAAAAGATAGTGATGATACAAAAATTGCATCTGCAAAAATCACGATCGAAACCGAAATTAACTTACCGGAAATGGTAAAAAAAGCCGTTGAGTGGATAAAAGGTAAAGTTGATTGGGATGCTGCCAAGGTGTCCAATACAGGCAATTGGTCGGCAGCAACCAATACAGGCGATCTGTCGGCAGCGACCAATACAGGCAATTGGTCGGCAGCGACTAATACAGGCTATCGGTCGGCAGCGGAAGTATCTGGCGAGCAATCTATAGCTGTTGCGCTTGGTTGGCAATCTAAAGCTAAGGCGAGTATCGATGGTGCGATTGTTTGTGTGTATCGCAATGATGATGGAGAGCTAATTCATATTAAAGCATCAAAGGTCGGTGAAAATAACATCAAAGCTGATACTTGGTACACGTTAGATGATATAGGTGAGTTTGTTGAGGTTAAAGATGGGTTCGTAGTTGAATAACACTACTACGAAGATGATGCTTAAAATCTGCCGCTATTAATTAGCGGCTTTTATTTATGAGGAATAATAAAAATGTACTGGTTCAAAAATGCAATTATTTACCAATTAACAAAACAAATAGACTTTGAGAATATCGAGAAACAACTCAAAGAATGTGAATTTACTCCGTGTGGTTCGGCAGATGTTAGCCATTTCGGTTGGTCTGCTCCGCTCGTCACCAGAGAAAATTTAGCACATCAAGCGGACGGAAAAATCTTACTTGTGGCAAAGCGTGAAGAAAAGATTTTACCAATAGAAGTTGTGAATCGTGAACTCAATAAACGAATCACTGCACTTGAAGAAAAAGAACAGCGAAAATTAAAGAAAGTAGAACGATTATCCATAAAAGATGATGTGATAGCTACCCTACTTCCGCAAGCGTTTTCTCGTATCAAAACGACCGCACTTTATATCGACACATTGAAACAACTTATCTTTGTTGATGCAGCATCAAGTAAAACAGCCGAAGATGCACTTGCACTTTTGCGTAAATCGCTCGGTAGCTTGCCAGTAGTACCGTTGGCGTTTAATAGTGCACCATGTGAAGTGATGACAAAATGGGTTACAGATACTGCGCCCGATTGGCTAATCTTGCGTAAGGAAGTGGAAATCCGCGAAAAAGAAGATCTTGGCGTTATTCACTGCAAGCAAAAAGATGTTGAAGACGAGGACATTATCGAGCTTGCGAAAAATGGCTCAATATCAAAACTCGCGCTTGAGTGGGAAGACAACCTTAAATTTGTTTTAGTTGAAGACGGCACGCTGAAGCGCTTGAAGTTTGACGACAATATCATCGAGAAGAACGATGACATTGTAAAAGAAGATGCAGCTGCTCGTTTTGATGCAGACTTTGTTTTAATGGTAAACGTGCTTGGCAAAACAGTGGATAGCCTAATAAAAGAATTTGGCGGGCTCAAGGATAGATTATGAGATTACTTAAACGGCTAGCTGAAAAAAGTCATGATGGAAGATCTTGAACTATTAGATAAACATATTGAGTTGGAGCTGCGAAAATTGGGTGACTTAATTAAAAGTCTGAAAGCTGAGAATGATCAACTAAAACTGGAAAATACAAAGCTTGAAACTGAGCTTAGAGCGATAAAACAAGAACGTATTTTTAGTAAACGTAAAAAGAAAAGTAAACGAAAATGAATGAAATTAATATCAAAATCCCACTGCATAAACTCCAAGATTTAATGATTAGTCACGTCCGATACAGCTTGCCACGACATACTTATATCGTTAGTGAAACTATTCACGATGTTAAAACCTACTGGAGCGTGTTAAGCAGTAACACTCAAGAGGTAATTACGCGCGATATTAATGAGCATCTGAAACGCTGGGAAAGTGACCGAAATGACCCATTCCTCAAACTTGACTACGATTCGTGGGAGGAATTAGCTGACTGGATAAATGAAAACTGCAGCAGCACATCAACAACGGCCACAACCGCAAAACCGATTGTGCCTGTGTTGCCTGTAATTAATCCAAAACAGAGGAAAAAATAACCGCACTATGTTTACCTACGGTTCAATCTGTTCAGGGATTGAAGCGGTAAGCGTGGCATGGAAAGGCTTAAGTAAACCGCTGTGGTTTAGCGAAATTGAGCCTTTTCCTTGCGCCGTGCTTGCTTATCATTATCCCAACATCCCAAATCTTGGTGATATGACCACCTTACCCGAAAAAATCTTAAACCGTGAAATTCCTGCTCCAGATGTGCTTGTTGGAGGTACTCCTTGTCAAGCATTTTCTGTCGCTGGTTTGCGAAACTCGTTAGATGACGACCGCGGAAATCTCACGTTAACTTTAATACACATATTAGAGGCTATTGATTATGTTAGATACCAAGACGGTAAGCAGCCGTGCGTTTTGTTGTGGGAAAACGTTCCGGGTGTACTATCCACAAAAGACAACGCATTCGGACACCTTTTGGCTGGATTGGTTCAAGAGCGTGAGCCACTGCAACCAACAGGGGCTAAATGGTCAAACGCTGGTTATGTGCATTCGTCCCGAACTATCGCGTGGCGAATCCTCGATGCTCAATACTTCGGACTCGCCCAACGACGCAAGCGCGTGTTCCTTGTGGCAAGTGCTAGAGAAAGAAGCGTCGCCCAAATACTTTTTGAGCGCAAAAGCTTGCAAGGGTATTCTCAATCGTGCGGAAAAACGCAACAAGGTTTTACCTGCTACGCTGAGGGAAGCTTTGGAACGTATCGCCAATCCGTATTGGGGGGGCTAGTAAAAGCTAGTGGTGGGGCGCTTGGTGGTGGCTCTGAAACTATTGTAGTACATGGTACGCAAGATCCGATTATTTCCACATCAACTGCCCACTGCCTAGGACGCAATAATGGGCAGGAAAATGTTTTGTTCGATATTTCAGAACGACGCGATGTTGTGCGCATACAAAAGGACGGCACTACGCCAACACTTACCGCAAGAATGGGGACAGGTGGGAATAACATTCCATGCATGAGTATCAACCAAAACATTCGCAAACTTACCCCTTCAGAATGCGAAAAATTACAAGGTTTTCCTCCAGGTTACACGCAAATCCCATATCGTAACAAACTTGCGAATGATTGCCCTGATAGTCCGCGCTATAAAGCTATCGGCAATAGTATGGCTGTATCGGTTATTAAGTGGATCGGGGAAAGAATGATTAATTATTTAAACAAATAAATCCAATAGGCGTTCCATGTGAGCGCCTTTTGTTTTAATGGAGAAAGAAAATGAAAGAATTTAACTTAGATGCAGCTTTAAATGGCGAACCAGTAAAGCTCGCCTGTGGAAGAAAGGCATACATACTTTACGATTTAAGTAGATACCCTGAATTATTAAAACACGCAAACAGACGGCCTTTAAACGGACTTGTTATGTCTGATTGTGAAGAGAATGACTGCTACCCAGCTAGCTGGCTTCCAGATGGCAAGAATTCGTTTGATCAAGATAACGTAATCGGAATGTGGGAAGAGCCAAAGATTAGGATTGAAGATTTACCTAAGCCGTTTTATCCAAAAATGGGTGAATGGTTTTATTATGTGAATCCCCTTGGTGTAGTTAAAGACACTAGAGCATCTAATTATACTGGACCTCTTTATGGTTGCTTTAAAACGGAAAAAGATGCTCAAAAATGGCTTGATTTTATGAAAAGTATGATGGTAGCAAGATGATGAAGCCAATTTGGAAAGATGTAGAAACCGTTAATGAGGGATAAAACCCATTTACAGCCCATTAAATCTCCCCTAGCCCCTCTTTACGAAAGAGGGGATAAGTTAGATGAAGTTGGCTAACTAAAATAAATCGTTATAACCGCTCTTATGGGCGGTTTTTTATTGGAGTAAATATGGGAAGAGAATTTTTTGATGAATACTGCAGTCCAGAATTATTAGCGTTAATAACTGGATATGTTTGTCCTAAATATCAGATGAAAAGCTTAAATGAATTCGGAATTCCTTTCCTTCACCCAAAAGGAAATAGAAAATTCCCGCTTGTGTTACGATCTGATGGTGACAAAATTTTGAAAGGTGAGAAAGTGCAGCCGATTACACAAACAAAGGAAAGACGGCGGTCTGCAGTATTAAGTTAGTAAGGGGGATATTATGGCACGTCCAAGAAAACGAATTAATCAAGGATTGCCACAAGGTTTAGTGTGTCGGAATCGAAAAAGAGCGGATGGCTCAATCGTGGTTTATTATTACTACACGATGGCAGATAAAAAAGAAGTTGCTTTAGGTAAAGATAAGCACATTGCTATTCTGGAAGCAGCAAAGCTGAATATGCAGTATCTGACGAAAAAAGATAATATCCTTTTTATTGAAGTGCTTGAGCGATATGAAAAAGAAGTTGTGCCGCTTAAAAAAGCGAAGAACACTCGAAGCTCAAACATTCAGGCAATAAAGAAATTACGCCAATACTTCCAAGATCCACCATTTACCCTTGATGAAATACAGCCTATACACATCCGTGAATATTTAGATTGGAGAAAAGACGTTAAACCAACCGCAAATATCGAAGTTGGGTTATTTGGACACATTTGGAGCATGGCGAGAGAATGGGGTTACACTGAAAAGATCAGCCCATCAACAGGGGTTAAAAAATTCAAAGTGAATTACCGTGATGTGTACATTGAAGATTATATCTTGGATAAAATCTACGACTGCGCCACAGGTGATATGAAGGACATTATGGATGTGATGTATTTAACCGGACAACGCCCAATAGACGTGGTAAAAATCCATAGTTCACATATCTACAACGATTTACTGCATATTACACAGCAAAAAACAGGTAAACGTGTTGCTATTAAAGTCATAGGTAAATTAAAAGAGATTATCGACAAGCGGATCACTGAAGAAAATCAGTTTCTATTTACGAATAAATGGGGGCGAAAGCTCGAGCGGAGATCACTTACAGATTATTTCAAGGATACACGTAATGCGGCATCAAGAAAATATAAAGAGCTAGCCGAAGAGATCAACCAAGTGCAATTGAGAGATCTTCGCGCGAAAGCAGCAACAGACCTTTCATTAATGATTGATGATGAACGAGCAAGAAAACAACTTGGCCATACTTCTGCACGTACCACTCAACATTACATCAGAAAAGAAAAACCACTCAATCCAACCAAATAAAAAAGGCCCTTCATTTGAAGAGCCTTTTTTTGTCACAAATCACGTTCCGAAACGTTTTTAAAACCCATTGATTTTATTAAAGTTTAAAACCTAAAAATAAGAAAAGGTTTCGGAATTAAAATTGACTTTAGATAGCGTAAATACTGGATTATGCTCTTTTGAAGTCAATGTGAACCAATTTTGGTTTGAATGGGTGACGTTGCATTGCTTGTACTTTAACTGCAACCTCTTTACCACCGATCACTAAAGTAATCACTTCAGAATAGAAAGATTCATGTGCTTGCGCGTTGTTTAATTCATCATGGTTTAAGATGATTGAAACTGGCTCTTCGCTGCCACCATAAACGATTGCAGGGATTTGACCATTGTGACGCAGGCGGCGGCTCGCACCCTTACCTTGCGCTGTACGAACTTCAGCGTTAAATTTAAATGCCATTTTAATGTTCTCTTTAAATTAATGTTAAAAGAAAGAAAATTGCAGGCGACCCAGCAATTTTCCAAATATTGCTCTCAAAGACAAGCATTGAGCTATGCTCTGAGGCAGCGAATTATAGAATATCCCGCTTTTCAAAGCAAACTTTTTCTAGGCTTTTTACCCTGAAAAGATTAGAATGCTTAGCAGTTTTTTACGATATTTATAAAAAAATAAAGTAGGAATATTATGGAATTTCTGATTGGATTTTTTACTGAGTACGGCTATTGGGCTGTTCTTTTTGTTTTAATTATTTGCGGATTTGGTGTGCCGATTCCAGAAGATATCACCTTGGTTTCTGGTGGTGTTATTGCGGGACTTTATCCTGAAAGTGTTAATTCACATTTAATGTTACTCGTCAGTATGCTTGGCGTGCTTGCGGGTGACTCCACCATGTATTGGCTTGGTCGTATTTATGGCACAAAAATTTTACGTTTTCGCCCAATGCGTAAAATCGTGACATTACAACGTTTAAGAATGGTGCGTGAAAAATTCAGCCAATATGGCAACCGTGTGTTATTTGTCGCACGTTTTTTACCCGGCTTGCGTGCTCCAATTTATATGGTTTCTGGCATTACTCGCCGAGTAAGTTACACACGTTTTGTCTTGATTGATTTCTGTGCTGCCATTATTTCTGTGCCAATTTGGGTTTATTTAGGCGAATTTGGCGCAAAAAATTTAGACTGGTTACATGCTCAAATTGAAAAAGGTCAAATGGTGATTTATGTGCTTATTGCTTTACTTGCCCTATTCCTTTTCTGGAAATGGAAAAAATCGAAAAAATAAGCGAAGTAATCAACCAAAAGAGCGGTTAAAAAATTCTGTATTTTTTAACCGCTCTTTTTATTTCAATGGACTATAAATTTCTCGCTTTTAAATAATTTTCCACTGTATCCACAATGGCTTGCGTTTGTGGATCTATTTCAATATTCACAATATCGCCCACTTTACGTTGCCCCATTAAGGTTCGTTGCAAAGTTTCGGGGATTAAATTCACACAAAATTGCGTGCCTTTTACTTCGCCAATAGTCAGGCTAATGCCATCTACCGCAACAAATCCTTTCGTTAAAATGTATTTCATTACATCTGCGCTTGGCAGCTCAAACCAAATTTGTCGGTTATTTTCACTGGCGATAATGTTTGAAATTTTTGCTGTACAATAGACGTGACCAGATAATAAATGCCCGCCAATTTCTGTTCCCATTTGCATTGCTCGTTCGATATTGACATTATCGCCTACTTTCAACAAGCCAAGATTCGTAATTCTTAAGGTTTCTTGCATGAGATCAAAGCTAACGAGATCACCATTGACTTCAGTCACGGTTAAACATACACCGTTATTTGCCACCGATGCGCCAATTTCTAGGTCTTTACGCATTTCAGGTGGTAATTTTACCACTTGTGTTCTAAAATTAGCCTTTTCTGTAATTGAATGAATAGGCGCAGTGCCTTGTACAATTCCGGTAAACATATTTTCTCCTTTTCTAAAAATTTTTCTTAGTATATCAAATTTATGAATTTTCGTCTTTTATCCCAATATCACGCTGATATTAAAAAATTAATTAAAATCTCTTTACCCATTTTATTAGCGCAAATCGCACAAAACTCTATGGGATTAGCGGATACTATTATGGCTGGTCGCGTGAGTTCCACTGATATGGCAGCAATTTCTGTTGGAGCATCGATTTGGATGCCATTGGTGCTTTTCGGTCAAGGCTTATTATTAGCGCTGCCTCCGACTATTTCTTACCTAAACGGTTCAGACCAACGCCATCGCATTGCCCATCAAGTTCGCCAAGGCATTTGGCTTGTGTTAGGCGTGAGTATTCCTTTAGGTTTGCTGATTTATTTCTGTGAGATTCCGCTGCAATACATGCAAATGGAAAGCAAAATGTCAGATTTAGCACGCGATTATTTACATGCGATGTTGTGGGGATTACCTGCTTATTTGATGCTGATTAATTTTCGTTGTTTAAATGATGGGATTGCTAAAACTAAGCCTGCGATGGTCATTACCTTTTTAGGTTTACTGCTAAATATTCCGCTTAATTACATTTTTATTTATGGAAAATTTGGCATGCCTGCTTTTGGTGCGGTGGGCTGTGGTATTGCAACAGCCATTGTGAACTGGGCAATGTGCTTTATGATGATGTTTTATTCCTACACGAATGCTCAAGAACGTTCGCTAAAAGTATTTAGCCAATTAATTGAAATGCCGAATCCCAAAACGCTTAAAAAACTACTGCGTTTAGGCTTGCCCATTGCTATTGCACTTTGTTGCGAAGTGGCGTTATTTGCACTTACGTCCTTAATGCTTTCTCCGCTAGGCTCAACCGTTGTGGCGAGCCATCAAATTACATTGAATACCAGCTCTTTCATTTTTATGTTCCCTATGTCAATTGGTATGGCAACAACGATTTTAGTCGGACAGGCATTGGGCACTGGCTCACCACAAAAAGCGAAAAAAATGAGTTATGCTGCATTATTATTAGGGCTAACGGTGACAATCATTACTGCATTAATTACGATTTTCTTCCGTTATGAAATTGCCTCTATTTTCGTCACCGATGAAATTGTCATTGCCATGGCGGCAAATTTATTATTATTTGCCGCACTTTATCAATTTTCAGATACCATCCAAATGGTGGTTGGCGGCATTTTACGGGGCTATAAAGATACTAAAGTCATTTTATACATTACCCTTTTCTCTTATTGGGTAATTGGTGTGCCACTTGGTTATACGCTCGGTCGTACAGATTGGCTTGTGCCTCACATTGATGCGAAAGGTTTCTGGATTGCCTTTGTGGTCTCACTCACTTTCGCAGCAATCTTACTTTCTTTGAGAATGAAAAAAATGCAAGCCATGACCGATAACGCCATTTTACAACGTTTAGAAAAACTCAAATAAGGAACTTTATGCAACTTCCAGCTTTACAATCAGCGACATTAATTCGTCGTTATAAACGCTTTCTTGCGGATATTGAACTACCGACTGGTGATGTTATGACAATTCATTGCGCCAATACAGGCGCGATGACGGGGTGCGGTGAAAAAGGCGACACAATTTGGTATTCACATTCCGATAGCCAAACCCGCAAATATCCTCATTCTTGGGAACTCACTCAACTTGAGAATGGACAACTTTGTTGTATCAATACGCATCGTTCTAATCAGCTTGTCTTTGAAGCACTGCAAAATAAGCAAATCAAAGAATTGGCAATGTACGACGAAATTTATCCTGAAGTGAAATATGGTGAAGAAAATAGCCGAATTGATTTCCTACTGAAAGGTGAAGGCTTACCCGATTGTTATGTGGAAGTGAAATCCATCACCCTAGTGAAAGGAAATTTAGGTATGTTCCCCGATGCAGTGACTACACGTGGGCAAAAACATGTCCGTGAATTACTGGCAATGAAAAAACAAGGTCATCGTGCAATAGTGCTATTTGCTGGGGTACATAATGGGTTTGATCACTTCAAAATCGCAGAATATATCGATCCCGAATATGATCGCTTATTAAAAGAAGCAATGGAACAAGGCATTGAAGCCTATGCTTATGCGGGCAAATTTGAAATTTCTAATGGAATTCCTACCGCACTTTCCTTAACAGAATCGGTGCCTTATATAAAATAATATTTTTGAGAATTATTTTCATTTTCCTGTTGACAAGATTATTGATAACAATTATCATCTAGTCATTCCAACAATAACAGAGCGTTTTCTTAATTTGAAGCGTTCAACAGATAATCACTCCAACATTCCCGCCTATTTCCCCACAAATAGGCGTTTTTTTTATTCACAAATCGCTAAGAATCCCTATAATAAAACCTTTCAAAAAACATAATTAGGAAATAATAATGACTGACATTAATACCGTTCTCGCGGAACTAAAGCGCGGTACTGATGAAATCCTTTCAGAAGCGGATTTAATCGAAAAACTGAAAGAAAATCGCCCATTAAAAGTAAAATTAGGCGCAGATCCAACCGCACCAGATATTCATTTAGGGCATACCGTTGTATTAAACAAATTACGTCAATTTCAACAACTCGGTCATGAAGTCTATTTCTTAATTGGTGATTTCACTGGAATGGTGGGCGATCCATCAGGTAAAAATGCCACACGTCCTCCACTCAGCCGTGAAGATGTATTGCGCAATGCGGAAACCTATAAAGAGCAAATTTATAAAATTCTCGATCCACAAAAAACCAAAATCGTCTTCAACTCTGAGTGGTTAAGCAAACTTGGTACGGAAGGCATGATTCGTCTTGCAAGTAACTACACCGTTGCGCGTATGCTTGAACGCGACGACTTCAAAAAACGCTTTGGCAACAACCAACCCATTGCCATCCATGAATTTATTTATCCATTACTACAAGGCTATGATTCTGTTGCATTAGATGCTGATGTAGAACTAGGTGGTACAGACCAAAAATTCAACTTACTTGTTGGTCGTGAATTACAAAAATCAGCAGGCAAAAAACCACAGGTTGCGATTACACTTCCATTGCTCGTTGGCTTAGATGGCGAGAAAAAAATGTCCAAATCACTTGGCAACTATATCGGTGTAACAGAAGCACCAAACGATATGTTCGGTAAAGTGATGTCTATTTCAGATGAACTCATGTGGGATTGGTATAACCTTCTTTCATTCCGTCCATTAAGTGAAATTGCACAATTAAAATCGGAAGTAGAAAACGGCAAAAATCCTCGTGATGTAAAAATCTTACTAGCAAAAGAATTAATTGCCCGTTTCCACAATGAAGAGGCAGCAAACGCCGCAGAGCAAGAATTCATTAATCGTTTCCAAAAAGGCGCAATGCCTGATGAAATGCCTGAATTTACGTTCTCTGGTGAAATGGGTTTAGCCACCTTATTAAAAGAGGCGGGACTTGTGCCTTCCACTTCAGAAGCGATTCGCTCTGCTCAACAAGGCGGTGTAAAAATCAATGGTGAAAAAGTCGATAACGTAAAAGATAATGCACCGAAAGGCACAAATGTTTACCAAGTGGGTAAACGAAAATTTGCTCGTATAACGGTAGAATAAAAACATAACATAACCGCGCTTTAAAGTGCGGTTATTTTTAATCAATTTTGTCATATAAAGGAACGTAAAATGAATCAAAAAATTTGGGTAACCGGTGATGCTGTAGTCGATTTAATCCCAGACGGTGAAAATCACTATTTACGTTGTGCGGGTGGCGCACCTGCAAATGTGGCGGTGGGGGTTGCGCGTTTAGGTGGACAAAGTGCATTTATCGGAAGAGTGGGAAATGATCCTCTCGGCCAATTTATGCAAGAAACCCTTAATTCGGAAAACGTAGATACAACTCATATGATTCTCGATCCTCAACATCGTACATCAACGGTGGTTGTAGGATTAGATAATGGTGAACGTAGCTTCACTTTTATGGTTAATCCAAGTGCGGATCAGTTTTTACAAACCAATGATCTCCCTCATTTTAAATCTGGAGAATGGTTACACTGTTGTTCTATTGCTCTCATTAATAACCCATCACGTGAAGCAACTTTTGAAGCAATTCGCCGTATTAAAGTTGCAGGAGGATTTTTTTCCTTTGATCCCAATTTACGCGAATCGCTATGGGCAAGCTTAGATGAAATGAAAAGCGTTGTGATGGATGCGGTAGCCCTCTCTGATGTATTGAAATTCTCCGAAGAAGAATTAACGCTTTTAACCAATACTGACAGCCTTGAAAAAGCATTTGAAAAAATCACCGCACTTTATCCTGAGAAATTGATTATTGTCACCTTAGGTAAAGATGGGGCATTGTATCACCTTGCAGGGAAAAAGGATGTCGTTGCGGGTAAGGCATTAAGACCAATTGATACCACCGGTGCAGGTGATGCTTTCGTGGGCGGTTTATTAGCAGGACTTTCTCAACATAAAAATTGGCGTGATAGTGACGTGCTAGTTCGTATTATTCGTCAGGCAAATGCTTGTGGCGCATTGGCAACCACAGCCAAAGGAGCGATGTCCGCCCTGCCAAATAAAAATCAATTAACTGAATTTTTAGAAAATTAGTTGCTGAATGTGTGAATAAAAGGTTCACACACTTTTTTCACTGAATTCGCACATTTCAATTTAGGCACAACACCATAATGATCATTTTTAACAACGGTAAATACAAAAGTATTCTTGCAGCAGAACCAGATGAGCTCAACGCTATACGTCAAACGGTGGAAAGCGATAAAGATTTCTATCCGACCTATCACATTGCCCCACCAACAGGATTATTAAATGATCCGAATGGTTTAGTGTTTGATGGTGAAAAATATCATCTTTTTTATCAATGGTTTCCCTTTGATGCATTACATGGGATGAAGCACTGGAAACATTTTATTACAAATGACTTTCAAGTCTTCCAACATGCAGATGATTTAATCCCATGTGAGCCATTTGAATCTCATGGTTGTTATTCTGGAGGGGCATTAAAAGTCGATGATAAATTAGCAATATTCTATACGGGGAATACTCGCCGTTTGACTGATAATCAACGAATCCCTTACCAAAACCTTGCTATTTTTGATTGTAACGGCATGCTTATCAGTAAACGTCCGCTGATTGAAAAAGCGCCTAAAGGTTATACAGAACATGTGCGGGATCCTAAACCTTACTTGACTCCTGAAGGTAAAATTCGTTTTATCTGTGGTGCGCAACGGCAAAATCTCACCGGCACCGCTCTCCTGTTTGAAATGGATAATTTAGATGATACGCCTCGTTTACTGGGTGAACTTGACGTCCCTAAATTTAATAACCATCAGGTTTTTATGTGGGAATGCCCTGATTTAATGAAATTAGGCAATAAAGATATTTTTATTTGGTCACCACAAGGAAAAGCGCGTGAAACGCATCAGTTCCAAAATAACTATCATGCTACTTATGCTATCGGTCAATTAAACCAGTATACTTTTGATGCAGAATATATTGCAGAACTTGATCAAGGCTTTGATTTCTATGCACCGCAAACCTTTTCAGGTTTAGAAAATAAAGAGAATACTATTCTACTAGGCTGGATAGGCTTGCCTGATTTAACTTATCCAACAAATCAATTCAAATGGCATTCAGCCCTTACCATGCCACGCGAAATTCAGTTAAAAAATAATCAGCTATTCCAGCGCCCGATTAAAAAAATCTATGAAAATATGACCGCACTTTCATCCCTCACATTAAAAGGAAAAATGGAAGTTGAACATTTAGATCGGGCTTATTTGAAATTTGATGCGCAAAATCGCCCCTTTACATTAGATTTCTTTTCCAATAAAGCTAAGGAAAAGCTAAGCTTATCTTATGAAAATGGCATAATTTGCTTAGATCGTCATCAATCCACACAAACTGAGTTAATGATAAAATTTGGATCGCAACGTTACTGCAAAGTACACGAACTTCATACTATCGAAATTTTCTTTGATCGTTCTATTGTAGAAATTTTCTTAAATAGTGGTGAAAAAACCATGACATCAAGATTTTTTATCGCAGATAGGGAAAACGTTATTGTAACAAACCGATCTTTGGACATTGAGATTGGCTTTCCGAAACATATTCAATATGTGTAGCTGAAATGAAGTGTTACTTGGAGGAAATCTATATTCTTTTACATTATTAAAAAGAACGTAGATAAGTTATCGCTGAGTGATATTGGTTTCTTCTTTGAATATTTACCTTATTTTTCATTCAACGGATGATCCAAATGTAAGGCGTTAGAAAATGCATGTAATCCTTCGGCATTACTACTTTTCATCATTGCTTGCATTGTCTGTGTTGGTACGTGAATCAATTTATTCATAAGTTTATAACTCAGCTCTTGCAAAATATCTTCGGCGAGCTCGCCATTTTGTAAACTTAATTGCGCTTTTTCAAGTAGCTCCTGGCGAATTCGCTCCGCATCTTGGCGATAATATTTAATTAAATTAGAGAATTGATGAACCTTTAACCACTCAAAGAAATCATGACATTCTTGAGAAATAATTTCTTGTGCTTGTTCAGAAGCTAGTTCTCGCTGATTCAAATTACGCTGAATGATATCTTGCAAATCATCTACGGTATAATGATATACACTATCAAGTTCTGCCACCGTTTCATCAATATCTCGAGGAACCGCAATATCTACCAATAACATTGGCGCATAATGACGCACTTTTTGAGATTGTTTCACCATATCTTGAGTGATCAACACATTTGGACTACCTGTAGAACTAATCACAATATCAGCCTGATGCAATGCATATTGCAATTCATCTAAACCAAATACATCTATCTGCGTCTCAGTTGCTAATTTCTCAACTAATTGCACGGCTCTTTCTCGAGTACGATTTGCAATCATTAATTTTTTCACACCATGACGCAATAAATGACGGCTGACGAGTTCAATCGTCTCCCCTGCACCAACCAGTAAAATATTTAGGTTTCGGAGTGATTCAAAAATCTGACGAGCAAGACTACAAGCAGCATAAGCCACTGATACCGCACTTTCGCCAATATTGGTTTCAGTTCGGACCCTTTTTGCCGTAGAAAATGTTTTTTGAAATAAACGAGAAAGCTCTGTTGATAGAGGTAAATGAGCAGCTTGATAATAATCTTCTGTAATTTGAAATGCTTGTTTTACCTGTCCTAAAATTTGTGGCTCACCTAAAATGAGTGAATCTAATCCACAAGCCACACGCATTAAGTGATTTGCCGCTTGCTGATTTTGATAGGTATAAATACTCGGATTCAGTTCTGATAAAGAAAGTTGATGGATATCAGCAAACCATTGCTCTGCATTATGCAACCATTTTTCACATTCTTGTGGCGAGATTTGTCGATGATGAAAATACACTTCCGTGCGATTACACGTAGAAAGAATCACTGCACCTTCAGCAAGGTTTTGGTGATAAATTTGTTGCAAGGCAAGCTCGCGTTTCTCATTTGAAAACGCGACTTTTTCACGCACTGAAACAGATGCGGTTTTGTGATTAATGCCGAGAACAAGAAGTGTCATAAAATAATTAAAAAATAATCTGTAGAAAGCAAAATTTCAAAAACATAGATATGATACTTTAAGCACCACACCTTATTTCCATCCTGCCTACATATTAATGATAAAAATACGGTGTATTATTCTAATGAATTGTGACGCATTGAGCAAATTCACACATCATAAATTTATTAGAATCGTGCCAAATGATTAAAAAATATCTTTTGCTTTACGAAGTGCGGTAAATTCTTCAAGTGTTTTTGCTTGTAAAAACGGATTAATTTCTCGCTCTAGTTTTAAGGTTGTCGGCAAACTTGGTTTATTTTCAGCCCGTTGTTTTTCAACCAAAATACGTTGTTTTTCTACCGCACTTTTCTCCACCAGCACGGTTTCCGCAAATGCTAAATTTCCCAATGTATATTCATGAGCAGGGCAAACAATCGTCTCGTCAGGCAATGTATTCAAACGCTGCAAACCTTCAAACATCTGCGCATAATTACCTGTGAAAACACGTCCGCAACCTGCAGAAAATAACGCATCGCCACAAAATAAATGATTATCCACTAAAAAACTAACGTGCTGTTTAGTGTGTCCTCCCGTCGGAATGACATCAATTTGATAATGTTTGGTAAGGATCTTCCCTTCGTTCACAATTTGAGTTGCGCCTTTTTTCTCGCATTCTCGCGGCCCATAAATCGGTACTGTTGGATAACGTTTTTTAAATTCCGACACACCTTGTGTATGATCCTCATGTTCGTGAGTAAGCAACACCGCTTCAACTTTTGCGTTTTGCTTATCTAGCCATGTAAATAGCTTGTCCGTTTCAGGTAAATCGACAATAATAAGAGGCAGATTTTCTCGTTGATAAAGCCAAATGTAGTTATCATTCAGCGCAGGCAAAGCAAATAACATAATCGTCCTTTTCATTTGTGATGGAGGAATAAAATGATTGTAAACTGGAATGCCAAAGCGACCAAGCCTTTCATTCAGCCTGAAAGTTGGCAAAATTTGCCAAAGGGTGATGACTATTGCCAAGCCTTACGCCAAACGTTAATGCCTTGGATACCAAAAATTTTAGGTCATCAGGTTTTGAAAATCGGTGGGTTAAGTGGTGAAGTTACGACGAATTTACCTATGCACCACCAGATTATTTTGAGCGAAAAAATCACGCCAAACCTTGCCGCACTTTGCAATGCTAAAGTTAGCTTAGTTCAAGCAAGCCTCACCGAATTGCCGTTCATTCAAAAAGAAATCCATGCCGCGTTTTTAATGAATACGCTTAATTTTGCACAAGATCCACATCAAATTCTGCGTGAATCTCATCGTGTACTAGCTGACGATGGCTGGATTTTTATTGCTTTATTTAATCCATTAAGTTCGCTGATTTTCAAAAGAAAAATGGGAGATTATCCGTTGCGTCACTACCCTACTTGGCGTGTGATTGATTGGCTTTCATTGCTCAATTTTGAAGTGATTGAAAAATGCCCTATCGCAACCAAGAATAAACGCGCAACAATTTTTTCTTCACTCACGTTAATCATTGCGCAAAAACGTACCTATCCACTGACGCTTACCCCAGAAAAAGTGCGGTCAAAAATACCGGTATTTTTAGAGCCAGTAAATGCATTTAAGCTTAAAAGCTAGGCACGCTCTACATTCCACCAAATCAACGCCCATTTTTTCTGCCCGTGAGAAATTCGTTCGTTGTTAGCTTGTTTACGATCGTAAAAGGCTTTTAAACCTTGTTTTTCTTTTTCGGAAAGTTCGCCTAAAGAAAATTCCACCGAGGCTAATAAATCCTCGTAGCTTTCCCCTTGAAAACAACCCGATTCGGTTTCAATAAAATTCAAATTTGCCTGAATGCCTTTTTGATACAGCCGATTGAGTAAATAAATATAAGTAGGGAAACCAATATCTTCACGGCCAATCGCCTCAAATACGCCCTCATCGAAGAAATGGCGTTGCGTGACAGAAGTCAAAAACACACGTTTTTTCGCTTTGGCACAGAGTTTTTCGATCATATCGTCCAAATCGTCCACCAACGTTGAACGAGATGCCAATACCACATCAGCTTGCGGCACATCATCCCAATTATCTGCCCAAGATTTATGAAATGTCGTGAGGTGATGTAAACCAAATTTCTGTTTGAATTGTGCCAAGCAATCTAACATTCCATTGCTATAATCCAAGGCATATACGATTGAACCTTGTTGTGCGAGTGGCACAGCAAAAGTACCGGGCCCACAGCCAATATCCAACACAGTTTCATCGGTTTGCACATTCATAGCTTGCAATAATTGCTGATTATATGCTGAAGGCTTGCCGACCAAATTTTCTGCCATTTTCACGGCTTTTTTATCCCATTTTGTCGGAGGTAAGTTGTAATGATTACACGCGATTAAGTGTTGTTGATAAAGTTCAGCAAAATTGATGTCGTAAATAGTCATAGTGATTTTTCAATGTAGTTATTCAAATGTCGATGTAAAAGTTCAGGTGAAGTGCGGTTAAAATGATAAAGCATTTTTTCATTTTAACTTTTTAAAAACGAGACATTGCAACCAATTCTACAGTATCGATATATTAATTCAAACATAACGTAGTAAAATAAGATAAAAGAATTCTATAATATTAGGTGTTCTATATTTTCCTATGGTTATTTTGTAGAAAAGGACTATTCAATGAAATTTGAAGTAATTTATAAATTTTTCTTAGTATGGGGATTAGCCTTAAGTTTGCTTTTCGTTGTTGCAAGTGGCATTTCAATGTGGCTAGAATTTCCTTTTGCTCAAGCCTTAGACATTCATCTTTTCTTTGCAGGATTTGCCGTATTTGGTTTGTTACTGCATTTTTATAGCCGCAAGAAGAAATGGGTAAAAATCAACACTCAATTTGCCGATCTCATCACTCATAATCGCATGCCCTCTTATTGCAATTTGGATCACTTGATGATGACTTTCGAACATTTTTCTATTCAACAAATCGCTGAGCAACTCAATCTTTCTCTCCCAATTTTATTAAATGAATTATCACAAGCTCAAATAAACATAACTGATTCCCACCGCACTTTACGTGAAAACTTTCCTCTCAACGATGAAAAAATTTTCGCTACCATTACGATTGCATTGAAAGTGCGGTTCAATCCAACGTTACTTTAACGCCAATCAAATATACGTTAAAAGTGCGGTAAAAAACCCCGAAGTGTTTCGGGGTTTATTTTTGCCGAAAAAATCTTGCCCCGCTATTAAAACTCCCCTATTATTCACCGCACTTTTTTCTTATTTAGGAACAAAAATGACAGAACAAACGTTTATCCCTGGCAAAGATGCCGCATTAGAAGATAGCATTGCAAAATTTCAACAAAAATTGACCGCCCTTGGTTTTAATATTGAAGAGGCATCTTGGCTAAATCCGGTGCCAAATGTATGGTCTGTGCATATTCGCGATAAAGACTGCCCACAGTGTTTTTCGAATGGTAAAGGGGCAAGCAAAAAAGCGGCGTTAGCTTCTGCCCTTGGCGAATATTTTGAGCGTCTTTCCACTAATTATTTCTTTGCTGATTTCTATTTAGGGCAAAAAATTGCAAACGGCGATTTTGTGCATTATCCCAATGAAAAATGGTTCCCGATTGAAGATGATGCCTTACTGCCTAATGGCATTTTAGATGATTATTTATTGGATTATTTTGATCCTAATGCCGAGCTTACGCCTGAACTATTGGTAGATTTACAGTCTGGCAATTATGATCGTGGGATCGTAGCGATGCCTTATGTTCGTCAATCGGATGAACAAACCGTTTATATTCCGCAAAGTATTATTGCCAACCTTTATGTCTCAAACGGAATGTCTGCAGGCAATACGAAATTTGAAGCGCGCGTGCAAGGCTTGTCAGAAGTATTTGAGCGTTATGTGAAAAACAAAATTATCGCTGAAGCGATCAGTCTACCAGAAATTCCAAAATCAGTGATGGATCGCTATCCATCTATTCAGGCTTCCATTGCAAAATTAGAGGAAGAAGGTTTCCCAATTTATGCTTTTGATGCTTCACTTGGCGGAAAATACCCTGTTATTTGCGTCGTATTATTAAATCCGAATAACGGTACGTGCTTTGCCTCTTTCGGCGCACATCCAAATTTCCAAGTAGCGTTAGAACGCACGGTGACTGAACTCTTACAAGGTCGTAGCTTGAAAGATTTAGATGTTTTCTCACCGCCATCTTTCAATAACGATGATGTGGCTGAACACGCTAATTTAGAAACCCACTTTATTGATTCGAGCGGTTTAATTTCTTGGGATTTATTTAAACAAACGCCTGATTATGACTTTGCTGATTGGGATTTCAGCGGTACAACGCAGGAAGAATACAATAATTTAATGGCAATTTTCCGTGAGGATGAAAAAGAAGTTTACGTGATGGATTACAACCATTTGGATGTCTATGCGTGCCGTATTATTGTGCCAGGCATCTCTGATATTTATCCTGCAGACGATTTAATTTACGCCAACAACAATATGGGAATGGATTGGCGCGAAATTTTACTGGATTTACCAAATTGGCATCACGATGCGGAAACCTATCAAGAGTTATTAGACGAATTAGACGGACAAGATATTGACGATGCAACTCGCGTGCGTGAATTTAT
Source organism: Haemophilus sp. CCUG 66565 (assembly GCF_001679495.1). Classification (NCBI taxonomy): domain Bacteria; kingdom Pseudomonadati; phylum Pseudomonadota; class Gammaproteobacteria; order Pasteurellales; family Pasteurellaceae; genus Haemophilus; species Haemophilus sp. CCUG 66565. Next base: position 250,346 of record NZ_LZOX01000013.1, read on the forward strand.
CGGCATCGTTGCCCCTAAAAATAGCGGCTGGACAACCTTACGCGTGGGCGAATTAAAATCAATGCTTCACCTGGCATTAGGCGAATTAGAACAGGCATTAGATTGGGCAAACTGGACGCTGAATATGAATAGTTCTGTATTTACTGTAGAACGTGTGAATTATTACCGCGCATTAATTTCCATCATTGAATTACATTTAGATCAAAATCGCGCCCCAGCACAATATCGTGCAGTGTTTGAGAAAATGTATGGTAAAGATGCGGTTAAACAAGCTTGGGCCGCTGTCTCTGAAAGTGGCAATCCGTTCTACAATCTTCCAGCAAGTGATGAGAATTTAAAAAACTTTAAGGAACATCAGGCGTTGTTAGGGGCTTATGGGAAGTTGCAGAAAGCCAAAAAAGAAAATTGGAAATAATTAGGTCAGGATTTCGCCTGACGACTACCTACTTTCTTTTACTCGTGTAAAAGAAAGTAGGCAAAGAAAACACACCCCAATTAAATCGCTAATCTTTGCTTTATTTCAATTTTCTTAACGGCAATTTTCTAAACTCGCTGCGCTCAAACAGACGAAAATTGCCTAAAAATTGAAAGTCGCAAAGGCGATTTATATGGGGACTTTAGTTTATCTAAGCATTATAAAAATATTTAAATATTTTACCCGCACTTAAAAATAATCCCTTCTTTTCCGCCTTTGTGTAATTGAATTTGTAGGAAATTTTCGTCTGTTTGAGCGCAGCGAGTTCAGAAAATTTCCGTGAAACAAATTCAATGGAACAAAGGAAATAAGGAAAAGCAGGGTTGCCTTTCTTTTTGCCTACTTTTTCTTTGGCAAGGCAAAGAAAAAGTAGGTCGCCATCAGGCGAAATCCTGATATCAAAAACCACATATCCACAATTTTATGCTATAATCCGCCACAATTTTTGATCAAAAAAGGAATACCAATGACGGATTCAATCCAATCATCTATCACCCCTGTCAATATCGAAGAAGAACTCAAATCTTCCTACCTTGACTACGCGATGTCGGTTATCGTTGGGCGTGCATTACCTGACGTTCGAGATGGTTTAAAACCTGTTCACCGCCGCGTATTGTTCTCAATGGATCGCGAAGGTAATACCGCCAATAAAAAATACGTAAAATCAGCGCGTGTTGTGGGTGATGTAATCGGTAAATATCACCCGCATGGTGACTCGGCTGTGTACGATACCATCGTTCGTATGGCACAACCATTCTCACTTCGCTATATGTTGGTTGATGGACAAGGTAACTTTGGTTCAATTGATGGTGATGCGCCAGCTGCAATGCGTTATACCGAAGTGCGTATGCAAAAAATTACGCAAGCATTACTCACAGATTTGGATAAAGAAACCGTCAATTTCTCGCCAAACTATGATGGCGAATTAATGATTCCAGATGTATTGCCAACTCGTATTCCAGCACTTTTAGCAAATGGATCTTCAGGTATTGCAGTGGGGATGGCAACTAACATTCCTCCTCACAACTTAAATGAAGTATTAAATGGTTGTTTGGCTTATATCGACAACAATGAAATTACCATTGATGAATTAATGCAACATATTCCAGGCCCAGACTTCCCAACCGCGGCATTAATTAATGGTCGTAAAGGAATTGAAGAGGCCTACCGCACTGGTCGTGGTAAAGTTTATGTTCGTGCTCGTGCAACAGTAGAAACCAACGAAAAAGGACGCGAGCAAATTATCGTGTCTGAATTGCCATACCAAGTAAATAAAGCAAAATTAGTCGAGAAAATCGCCGAATTAATTCGCGAGAAAAAAATCGAAGGTATCAGCAATATTACTGACCTTTCAAACAAAGAAGGGATCCGTATTGAAATTGATATTAAACGTGATGCAGTAGGTGAAGTGGTATTAAACCATCTTTACTCGCTAACCCAAATGCAAGTGACCTTTGGTATCAATATGGTGGCATTGGATCACGGTCAGCCACGTTTATTTAATCTTAAAGAAATCATTGAATCCTTCGTTTTACACCGCCGTGAAGTGGTTACACGTCGTTCTATCTTTGAGCTTCGCAAAGCGCGTGAACGTACGCACATTTTGGAAGGTTTAGCGGTTGCTCGTTCTAATATCGATGAAATGATTGCGATCATTCGTAACTCTAAAAACCGTGAAGAGGCTGCAACAGCAATCAGTTCACGCTCTTGGACGTTACATAGCGACATTATTAATCTTCTTGATGTTTCTGCTCGTCCTGATGATTTAGAAGAAAATCTAGGTATTCAAGGTGAACAATATTACTTATCACCAGCGCAAGTAAACGCAATTTTAGAACTTCGTTTACACCGTTTAACGGGCATTGCCTTTGAAGAAGTTGTAAAAGAATATGAGGAATTATTAGTTAAAATTGCGGATCTTCTTCATATTTTAAGTAGCGCAGAACGTTTAATGGAAGTGATTCGTGAAGAATTGGAAGAAGTGAAAGCACAATTCGGTGATGATCGTTTAACTGAAATTACCGCTGCTTCTGGCGATATTGATTTAGAAGATTTAATCGCACAAGAAGACGTAGTTGTGACGCTTTCTCACGAAGGTTATGTGAAATACCAACCACTAACTGACTATGAAGCACAACGTCGTGGCGGTAAAGGTAAATCTGCAACGAAGATGAAAGAAGAAGATTTCATCGAAAAATTACTGGTGGCAAATACTCACGATACGATCCTCTGTTTCTCTAGCCGTGGTCGTTTATATTGGTTGAAAGTATATCAACTTCCACAAGCAAGCCGTGGCGCACGCGGTCGTCCAATTGTGAATATTCTTCCGTTACAAGAAAACGAACGTATTACTGCAATCTTGCCAGTTTCTGCTTACGAAGAAGATAAATTCGTGGTTATGGCAACTGCTGGCGGTATTGTGAAGAAAATCGCCTTAACCGAATTTAGCCGTCCACGTTCAAACGGTATCATCGCATTAAATTTACGTGACGAAGATGAATTAATCGGCGTGGATATTACCGATGGTAGCAACGAAATTATGTTGTTCTCATCACAAGGTCGTGTGGTATGTTTTGCAGAAAATGCAGTGCGTGCAATGGGTCGTTTAGCGACAGGTGTTCGCGGTATTAAACTAGCTTTAACAAACGATATTTCTGACGATGAAAGTACGGTAGAAATTGAAGATATTTCTGATGACAACGCCGAAGCATCATTAGACTTAAATATCGATAAAGTGGTTTCTCTCGTTGTGCCAAAAGGTGAAGGTGCAATTTTAACCGCAACGCAAAACGGCTACGGAAAACGCACACAATTAAGTGAATACCCAACTAAATCACGTAATACAAAAGGTGTGATTTCGATTAAAGTGAGTGAGCGCAATGGTAAAGTCGTTGCCGCAACTCAAGTAGAAGAAACAGACCAAATTATGTTGATTACCGATGCTGGAACCCTTGTTCGCACACGCGTAAGCGAGGTAAGCATCGTAGGCCGTAACACTCAAGGTGTCCGTTTAATTCGTACTGCAGATGATGAACACGTAGTAAGTTTAGAACGTGTTTGTGATGCAGATGAAGAAGATTCCTTGGAAGAAAGCGGTTCTGAAGAATAACCTATTATAAAAGAAGAAGTGCGGTGAAATTTCACCGCACTTTTTTATATCTAATTACCCGCTAAACCATCCCTAATTCGTTTTTCAAACTGATCATAATCCACTAAAAACGCATCGTGTCCGTAATCTGATGGGAATTCGTAAAAATGTAAATCGACTCCACTTTGTTCTAAAAGCTGTTTACTTTTATAAAGGTCAACTGGCTTAAAGAGCTGGTCCGTTGTCACAGAAACCAGCGTATAACGCGCTTTAATGCGTGATAATGCCTCTTTGACATTTTCATACCCAATGCTTGGATCATACATATCCAACGCACGTAACAAATGCAAATAACTATTGGCATCAAAACGTTCTAAAAATTTTTTACCTTGGTAAGAAAGGTAGGATTCAACTTGAAAGTAGTCACCCCAAAAGCTGCCATCTGATTTTGTTGCTCGTCCAAACGCTTTTGCAAGCTGTAAATCAGTACGGTAAGTCAACATACCTAGCATACGAGCAATAGATAGTCCTTGATCCGGCGGTGTACCATCATAGTAATCGCCACCATTAAAATTAGGGTCATTAATGACCGCTTGACGCATAACATGGTTAAAGCCTATGGCTTCCGCACTAAAATAAATGGATGAGCAAAGATTCACGATATTATCCATAAAATCAGGATAATCAATCGCCCATTGATTCGCTTGCATACCGCCAAAAGATCCACCAATAATGGCTTTTAAATGACTAATGCCAAGATGATCAAGCAAGGCTTTTTGTACTTTGACAATATCTTGCAAGACAATATTAGGAAATTGGCTACCATAAGGTTTACCCGTTTGCGGATTAATTGATGAAGGCCCTGTTGTTCCCTTGCAACCACCTAATACGTTTGAGCTAATAAAAAAATAACGATCCGTATCCAATGCTAAACCTTTGCCCATAAAATTCTGCCACCAGCCATCGCGACCATCATCGAAATAAGGCTCAGCATCGCCAGTCAAAGCATGGCAAATTAATACCGCATTATTTTTTTCGGCATTGAGCGTACCATAAGTTTGATACGCGACATTGATATGGGAAAGCTTGCCACCAAGCGTCATGGTTAAAGGCTGTGTGTCAAAAAGCACTACATTTTGCACAGACATTGGAAACCTATCGTAATAATGAGAATGGCGCTTAAACTATCAGTAAGTCGATTAGGTTGTCAAGAAATTTTAGCCGTCTAAACGGCTAAATTATCACACATCAATGCAATTCATAAAATCCATCAAATTCTCCTTGAAGTGCGGGGAATTTTTCATTATGTTTACAGACATGATAATAAAAAAATTACCATCAAAATTAACCGCACTTTTTCGTATATCGATCTATACAATCTTTGCACTGATTATGCTTTGCTTGCTTGTCGATAAAGGCGTAAGTTTTTATGTGCGTGATAAGATATTCACGAGTATTGATGAAATCCCCCCTCGAGCATATGCTCTTGTGTTGGGCACATCGAAATATATTATTGGTGGAAAACCTAATGCTTATTACGAGTATCGTTTAGCCGCAGCAAAAGAGTTGATCGATCATCAAAAAGTCAATTACCTTTTACTAAGTGGCGACAATCGCACTGTCCAATATAACGAACCAAGAGCAATGTTTCGTGATTTACGAAAAATGGGCGTATCAGAAGCCTCTATGTTCCGCGATTTTGCTGGTTTTCGTACGCTAGATTCCGTTATCCGCGCAGATAAAATTTTCCAAGTACAAGCATTTACGATTGTCAGTCAAAAATTTCATTGCGAACGCGCACTTTTAATTGCTAAAGCACATGATATTGATGCAATTTGTTTTGTAGCCAAACAACCTGAATTACCTCTATCTACTCGAATAAGAGAAGTTTTTGCGCGTATAAAAGCGGTTTTGGATTTGATATTAGGTGTTGAGCCTTATTTTTTGGGAGAGCCAGAACCACTGCCCTCCCCTATAAATAAGGTAAATTGATGTTTACTCTATAACCGACCAAAATTCGGCTACGGTGTGGAAAGATCCAAAGACTAAAACAACATCATTTTTTACCGCACTTTTGAGTGCAGTACGCATACCATCCATAACAGAATTATCTGATGTAGCTTGAACATGTGGGAAATGACTTTTCAGTTTATCAGCTAATTCATCGCCTGACTGCCCGCGATAGCCGCCTAAGGTGACACAATGCCATTCATCAATAATAGACGTTAAATGCGCAAATACACCATTTGCATCTTTGTCTTTGAGCATCCCACATACGGCAATAATTTTGCCTTCTATGCTATGTTTAAGTGCGGCCAATTTTTCAGATAAATATTTTGCAGCATGAGGATTATGCCCCACATCAACGATGATTATTGGCAAGGTTTCAACTGGTACGCCAAGATAATCCGCTAATTTTTCACGTCTATCTGCTTTTATTGCTTGAAAACGACCAACCAGTTCTACCTCTTGCAAAGATTTTCGCAAAGTCTGTTCCGAAATATCAAAAGGTAAACATTGAACGGCTGCAAGAGCCGTTGCAGCATTCGCCAATGGAATCTGACAAAACGGCAAATTTTCTAACCGCACTTTTTTATTTTGCCATTGCCAATTTTCAGCATTTTGCTCAAATGACCAATCCACATCACGTCGGGAAACTTGGCAATGTAATTTTCCAGCCTGATCTAACATTGTTTGTGGCACATTAGGTTCGCCAATCACGACAGGGCAATTTTTGCGGAAAATTCCTGCTTTTTCAAAAGCAATGGCCTCTCTGGTATCCCCAAGAAAATCGGTGTGATCAATATCGATGCTAGTAATCACCGCAAGATGGCTATCCACAATATTGGTCGCATCTAAACGGCCACCTAACCCCACTTCTAAAATCACCACATCTAATTTTGATTGCTTAAATAAATGCAATGCAGAAAGGGTGCTAAATTCAAAATAAGTCAGCGATTCTGTTTTGTTTTCATCAATAAAGGCAAAAGAGGCGGTATGTGCTTCATCTGGTAAATCTTGATTTTGAATGCGTACTCGCTCGTTATAACGTAGTAAATGAGGCGAAGAATACACGCCCACACGTAATCCGTGATTAAGCAGAATCGTTTCTAACAAACGGCAAGTCGTGCCTTTACCATTCGTCCCCCCCACCGTTATCACATAAGGGGCGGGATGAAGTAAATCCAATTTTTCTGCCACGGATTTAATACGATCTAAACCAAGATCAATAGGTTTAAAATGGCTTTTTTCTAAATAAGAAAGCCACTCAGCGAGTGGCGAAGTGGCTTTAAGTTGCATATTATTCATCTTCAGAAATGAGTTCAGGTTCTACAAAAGGAGAAGGTTGATTCGTTAATTTACTCAATACACTTGCTAAAGTTTTACGCATTTCTGAACGTTTCACGATCATATCAATTGCCCCTTTCTCAAGTAAAAACTCACTACGTTGGAAACCTTCTGGCAATTTTTCACGTACTGTTTGTTCAATAACGCGAGGCCCCGCAAACCCAATTAAAGCTTTTGGCTCGGCAATATTTAAATCACCCAACATCGCAAAACTTGCTGATACGCCGCCTAAAGTTGGATCTGTTAATACTGAAATAAATGGTACGCCTTTTTCACGCATTTGGGCAAGTACTGCACTGGTTTTTGCCATTTGCATTAAAGAGAATAATGCTTCCTGCATACGTGCACCACCACTCGCAGAGAAACACACAAACGGACAATTCATTTCCATAGCTTTTTCAGCCGCTTTAACAAATTTTGCACCCACAACAGACCCCATTGAACCGCCCATAAAAGCAAAGTTCGACGCAGCCACAACAATTGGCATATTATAAAGTGTACCAGTCATGGTAATTAACGCATCTTTTTCACCTGTTTCTTTTTGCGCCGCACTGATACGATCTTTATATTTCTTTAAATCTTTAAATTTTAAAATATCTTTTGGTTCTAAATCTGCCGCAATTTCTTGGCTTGAACCTTCGTCCAATAATTTTAATAAACGCTCACGTGCGTCAATACGCATATGATGACCGCATTTAGGGCAAACATAAAGATTACGTTTGAGTTCTTCACTATAAAGTACTTGTTCACAAGCAGTACATTTAGTCCACACGCCTTCCGGCACATTTGCTTTTCGAGTAGAAGAAGACGGACTCTTACTAAAAATTCGGTTAATCCAGCTCATTTTTCGACCTTTTTATTGACTAGAAAATTCTGCGTATTAGACCATAAATTTGCAGAATTTGCTACTTGTAAGGCGTTTTTGTACTGCTCCGATTTCCTTTAGAGACTTTCAATAAATATGAGAAATAAATCCATGATTGAACATTTTTTTTATTTCTTTGTCTCATAGAGCACGTTATCTGAAATCTATTTTGGAGTATTTTATGAAAAAAACACGTTTTGTATTAAGCAGTATTGCTCTCGGATTAAGTGTCTTGACTACACCATTTGTGACTCAAGCTGGTTTACCAAGTTTTATTTCAGAGCAAAATAGTTTGGCACCCATGTTAGAAAAAGTTCAACCTGCAGTAGTGACACTTTCTGTTGAAGGAAAAGCAAAAGTTGACTCACGTTCTCCTTTTCAAGACGATATTCCTGAAGAATTTAAATTCTTCTTCGGTGATCGTTTTGCTGAACAATTTGGTGGAGGCGGTGAATCAAAACGTAACTTCCGTGGTTTAGGTTCTGGCGTCATTATTAATGCAAATAAAGGCTATGTTTTAACGAATAATCATGTTATTGACGGGGCAGATAAAATTACCGTGCAATTACAAGATGGCCGTGAGTTTAAAGCCAAATTAGTGGGTAAAGATGAGCAATCAGATATTGCGTTAGTACAGCTTGAAAAACCAAGTAATTTAACAGAAATCAAATTTGCTGATTCCGATAAATTACGAGTAGGCGATTTCACTGTTGCAATTGGTAATCCATTTGGTTTAGGTCAAACTGTGACATCTGGTATTGTTTCTGCATTAGGTCGCTCAACTGGCTCTGATAGCGGTGCTTATGAAAACTATATTCAAACTGATGCTGCGGTAAACCGCGGTAATTCAGGTGGTGCATTAGTCAACCTAAATGGTGAACTCATTGGTATCAACACCGCGATTATTTCGCCAAGCGGTGGCAATGCAGGAATTGCCTTTGCGATTCCAAGTAATCAAGCAAACAATTTAGTGCAACAAATTTTAGAATTTGGTGAAGTACGCCGAGGATTGCTTGGTATTAAAGGTGGCGAACTCAATGCTGATTTAGCCAAAGCCTTTAATGTAAGCGCACAACAAGGCGCATTTGTAAGTGAAGTTTTACCGAAATCTGCTGCTGAAAAAGCTGGCATTAAAGCGGGGGATATTATCACGGCGATGAACGGTCAAAAAATCTCAAGTTTCGCAGAAATGCGTGCAAAAATTGCCACCTCTGGTGCAGGAAAAGAGATTAGTTTAACTTACTTACGCGATGGTAAATCTCACGATGTTAAAGTGAAATTACAAGCGGATGATGGAAATCAACTTTCCTCTAAAACAGAATTACCTGCGTTAGATGGCGCAACATTGAAAAACTATGATGCAAAAGGCATCAAAGGGATTGAAATCACCAAGGTTCAACCGAACTCGCTTGCTGCGCAACGAGGTTTAAAAGCTGGCGATATTATTATTGGCATAAACCGTCAACTGGTTGAAAACACATCTGAATTAAGTAAAGCGCTTGATGAGGAGCCATCGGCTGTGGCCTTAAATATTTTACGTGGAGACAACAATTTTTACTTATTAGTGCAATAATTCTTCCACCAAAGATATAAACAAAAAGTCCGATCATGATGATCGGACTTCTTTTTTTATGAAGCAATTGCTTTCAACAAATCTGCCACAAATTCTAACCGCACTTTGTTATCAGATAGGTCTTTCATAAACTTAAATTTCAATGGGCCATCAAATCGATACACAATAGGTTCTTTTTGAATTAATTGAATAAATTTATCTGGATTCACTTGTGCTTTTGGTGAAAACTCAATAAAACCGCCTTGCGTTCCTGCATCAATTCGCACAACTTTCAACGGCTCAACCAACAAACGCAACTCTGCAATTTGCAGTAGATTTTTTGTCGCATCTGGCAATAATCCGAATCGGTCTATCAACTCAACTTTTAACTCATCCAACTCTGATTTACTCTCTGCTGCGGCAATACGTTTATAAAAAGATAAACGCATATTCACATCACCTAAATAATCATCAGGCAATAAAGCTGGCACGCGCAATTCAATATCCGCTTGTTGTTGCGTCAATTCTTCTAATGATGGTTCACACCCTTCTTTTAACGCTTTAACCGCCGCATCCAATAATTCCATATAAAGCGAAAAACCAATGCTTTCGATTTGTCCGCTTTGTTCGTTTCCGAGTAATTCGCCAGCGCCACGAATCTCTAAATCATGAGTAGCCAAGATAAAACCAGCCCCAAGATTATCAAGATTTTCCAACGCATCTAGACGGCGTTCGGCATCTTTTGTCATCATTTTAGGTGGTGGCGTAAGCAAATAAGCATAAGCCTGATGATGTGAACGCCCGACTCGTCCGCGTAATTGATGCAACTGAGCCAAACCAAAATGATCTGCTCGTTCAATAATAATGGTATTGGCCGTTGGCACATCAATACCCGTTTCGATAATGGTTGAACAAACTAAGACGTTATAACGCTGATGATAAAAATCACTCATCACACGTTCTAACTCACGTTCTCGCATTTGTCCGTGCCCCACAATCACTCGCGCCTCTGGAACAAGTGCTGTCAGTTTTTCTGCTGTATTTTCAATGCTTGCGACATCATTGTGGAGATAATAAACCTGCCCGCCACGTAAGATTTCACGCAAAATCGCTTCTCGTACAACAAGATCGTCATTCTGGCGGACGAAGGTTTTAATACTTAATCGGCGCGCAGGAGGCGTAGAAATAATGGAAAGATCACGAATACCATTCATCGCCATATTAAGCGTTCGCGGAATTGGCGTTGCCGTTAGGGTAAGAATATCGATATTCGCACGAAGCTGTTTGATTTTCTCTTTTTGCCCTACACCAAAACGGTGTTCTTCATCAATAATCAACAAGCCAAGATCGCTAAATTTTACATCTGATTGAATTAATTTATGGGTACCAATCAGTATATCGACTTTGCCTTCTGCAAGATTTTCAAGAATTTGTTTTTGTTCTTTTGCAGTTTTAAAACGCGATAACACTTCTACATTCACAGGCAAATTCGCAAAACGATCTTTAAAATTCTCATAATGCTGTTGGGCTAACAGTGTGGTTGGCACTAGCACTGCTACTTGCTTATGATTCATCACCGCCAAAAAGGCAGCGCGCATTGCCACTTCAGTTTTACCAAACCCCACATCACCACAAACAAGACGATCCATTGCTTTTGGCTGACACATATCCGAAATTACCGCATTAATTGCCATTTCCTGATCGTAGGTTTCCTCAAAAGGAAAAGTTGCGGCAAATTGTTGAAATTCTTCACGATCATATTTAAAAGCAAAGCCTTTCTTCGCTTCGCGTTGTGCGTAAACATCTAGTAACTCGGCCGCCACATCACGAATTTTCTCCGCTGCTTTTTGACGCGATTTTGCCCAAGCCTCGTTACCCAATTTATGTAATGGCGCACTTTCATCAGAACCACCAACATAACGGCTAATCAAATGTAATGAAGTAACAGGCACATAAAGTTTTGATTCATTTGCATAATTTAGCAGCAAATATTCTGCTTTAATGCCACCTGTATCTAAGGTGACCAAACCGCCATAACGCCCCACACCGTGATCAAGATGCACAACTGGCTGCCCTATTTTCAGCTCGGCAAGATTGCGCACAAGCGTGTCAGGATTAATTGTTTTACGTTTATCTCTAGAACGTTGTTGAACGCGCTCACCAAGTAAATTAGCTTCGCCAATAATCGCAACAGGAAGCGATTGTTCAATAATAAAACCTTGTTCAAGAGAACTGACTAACAAGCTAAATTTTTCATTTTTAGCCTGATCCAATGATTGAATTTGTTTTGGCTTGAGTTTTAACGGTGAAAGCAAATCAAGCAAATTCTCTCGGCGACCTTCCGTCTCCACAGAAAACAGTACATTTCCTTTAAAATGCTCAATAAATTGACGTAATTGTCCCAATGGTTCTTTTTGCTGGGATTGAATGGTCACTTCTGGTAAAGCAGCAACAGATAAATTTTTCTGGCGTACCGATGACCGCACTTTTTCCGCTTTAAATGTAATGCGTGGATAAGATTTCAATCGACGATTGACTTCGTCCACATTAAGCCATAATTTTTCAGGCGGTAAAAGCGGACGCATCGGATCCACTTTACGTTGTTCATAACGCTGTTTTGCATCTTGATAAAAACGCTCACCCTGCATTTGGTTATTTTCCATATCTATAAACAGCGTTTGTTCTGGCAAATAATCAAACAAAGTCGCCATTTCAGAAAAGAAAAGTGGCTGCCAATATTCAATGCCAGAAATCAATGTACCTTTACTGATTTGCTGATAAATATGTTCGGGATCTCGACGAATCTCCCCAAAAGTTTCACGAAATTGCGCACGGAAAAATTCAATCCCTTTGTCATCCGTTGGAAATTCGTGAGCCGGCAAAAGGTTAATTGAGTTAATTTCATCAAGAGTACGTTGCGTATCCACATCAAAAGTGCGAATGGAATCAATTTCGTCATCAAAAAAATCAAGACGAAAAGGCACCGAACTTCCCATTGGGAAAAGATCCAACAAGGCTCCACGAACAGCGTATTCACCGTGTTCTAATACTTGCTCCACAGCACGATAGCCCGCTGCTTCCAATTGTAAGCGCATTTTATCGATGACCAAACGATCACCTTTTTTAATCAGAAGCACATTGTGTTGTAAATATTGTGGCGGACAAAGACGTTGCATTAATGTCGAAATTGGCAATAAGAAAATGCCTTTTTTCGCATTTTGTAAATGGAAAAGCGCACTTAAACGAGAGGAAATAATTTCTTGATGAGGGGAAAAGGTATCGTAAGGTAAGGTTTCCCAATCAGGGAAAAGGCATACATTTTGACTGCTTAATTCCGATAAAATACGTGATAAACGCACCGCACTTCGCGTATCTGGTGTCACCACTACGGTTAAATTTTGATTTTGCTCTGCAATTTCACTAATCGCCAATGCATCAGCGCCGGGTAATACATTGCCTAAAATTTTGTGATCATTGGGTTGGGTAGGAATATCAGGTTGGAAAAAAGCCGTTTTCATAAATATCAATAACGCATTAATGCTTGTTTAAAAACTGACGAACAGTTTACTGAAGTTCATAATATATTTCAACAATCAACTGTTTAAAAAAACAGTTAGTTAATATTATGCAAAGATAGTTTATCCGCCAGAACGTTTTATCTCATCTATTTTCATAGTAAAATGTCCGTATTGTGATAAGGAACAGAAAAATGAAAAATACCGAGATCTTACTCACCATTAAACTTCAACAAGCACTTTTTATCGATCCAAAACGAGTGCGTTTACTCAAAGAAATTCAACAATGCGGTTCGATTAATCAAGCAGCAAAAAATGCAAAAGTGAGCTATAAAAGTGCGTGGGATCATTTAGAAGCCATGAATAAAATCAGTCCTCGCCCATTGCTTGAACGAAATACAGGTGGAAAAAATGGCGGAGGCACAGCGCTTACCACTTATGCCGAGCGTTTGCTACAGCTTTATGATTTATTAGAACGTACGCAAGAACACGCTTTTCATATTCTACAAGATGAATCCGTTCTGTTAGATAGTTTGCTCACGGCAACTGCACGTTTTTCTTTACAAAGTAGCGCACGCAATCAATTTTTTGGGCGAGTGGCACAACAACGAATCATTGACTCTCGTTGTGTTGTGGATGTGAATGTGCAAGGATTACCAACGCCGTTGCAAGTTTCAATTACCACTAAAAGCTCGGCTCGTTTGAAACTCATTACGGAAAAAGAAGTGATGTTGATGTTCAAAGCGCCTTGGGTGAAAATTAGTGAAAAAACACTAGAAAATCAATCTAATCAGTTCCCTGTAAATATCAAATCACTTAATGAAGAGGAAGCCATCCTTCAATTTGCTGACAGCGACATTGAATTTTGTGCCACGGTCCACCAGCCAAATCAATGGCAAATCGGGCAACAAGTTTGGATTCATATTGATCAAGAGCAAATTATTTTAGCGACGCTAGGTTAATCTCAAAGTGCGGTAAATTTTGGAAGAATATTTTGATCATACAAAAAAGACAGGGTTGATGCCTGTCTTATTTGTTATCAATTAAAATCCTAAACTAATTAGAAATATTTTTTACAATCAGCGTAATACCATCCACACGTTCAACTTCAATCAATGCGCCAACCGTGAGATTATCGCCTTGAATACGCCAAGTTGTATCACCAAAAGCACCTCGACCAATTCCATTCGCGCCAAGTTCTTGAACAATACCTTGTTTACCAAGTAACGCATGATCGCGTTGATTTAATGTTGAATGAGATTGATCATGGCGATCTTTACCATGTTGATATTTCCACCAAATCACTGAAAGTATGCAAGCTAATAGCGCGTAAAAAATAGCAAGTGAGGCAAGAGAAAGGCTGGGAAAAAGAAATTGTACAAATGCCGTCACTAAAGCTGCTAATCCCCACCATAGCAAAAATATCCCAGGTGTAAGCACTTCACCAATAAGCAAAATAAAGCCTAAAATCAGCCAGTGCCAAAGCGTCCAATTTATTAACCAATCCGCCATAGATTCTCCTATTTGTTGTAAAGGCTTTTTATTACAAAAGTGCGGTGATAAACGATTAAAAAAATCACCGCACTTTATCTAAATTAAGATTTCTTATCGCCCTTTAATAACTCCGCAATACCAGCAACAGAACCAATTAAATTGCCAGCTTCTAATGGCATAAGCACGACTTTACTGTTTCCTGAACTTCCGATTTCTTTCAATGCTTCCGTATATTTTTGTGCAATAAAGTAGTTAATCGCTTTGGTATCACCGCTGGTAATTGCTTCAGATACCATTTGCGTTGCTTTTGCTTCAGCTTCCGCAGCACGTTCTCGGGCTTCAGCTTGTAAAAAGGCTTCTTGTCGCTCCCCTTCCGCTTTTAGAATTCTAGCTTGTTTTTCACCTTCAGCACGGAGAATCTGAGCTTGACGAATCCCCTCAGCCTCTAATACTTCAGCACGTTTATTTCGTTCCGCTTTCATTTGAGCATTCATAGAATCAATCAGTTCACGAGGCGGACGAACATCACGAATTTCAATACGCGTTACTTTAATCCCCCATGGATTTGTCGCTTCATCCACAATAGCCAATAATCGACTATTAATAGAATCACGTTGGGAAAGCATTTCATCAAGCTCCATCGAGCCAAGCACGGTTCGAATATTTGTCATGGTTAAATTGATGATAGCTTGTTCCAAATGGTTTACTTCATAAGCCGCACTTCGCGCATCAATCACTTGCACAAAACAAACCGCATCAATAGAAACATTGGCGTTATCTTTAGAAATCACTTCTTGTGAAGGAATGTCTAAAACTTGTTCCATCATATTAATTTTACGGCCAATACGATCAACAAAAGGCACCACTAAATTTAACCCTGGCATTAACGTTCTTGTGTAACGACCGAAACGTTCGATTGTCCAGTTATAGCCTTGTGGTACGGTTTTCACTGTAGAAAACAAAATTAATGCGACTAATATCACAAAAATTAATGTGGAAATAGCGAATCCATCAAGCATATTTTTTCTCCTTTATTAGGGTAGATTTAATGAAAAAAGTCTATCAAATCCACCCGCACTTTTATAGCCCATTTTGTATAAAATTAAGGCAATTTTGCCACCACTGTATAGCCTTCAATTAAACCTTCCGCCTCATAAGAAGCATTCGCGGTAATGAAAGCTGCCTCACCTTGTTTCAAAGAAAGTGCGGTCGTTTCTGAGCGTAAATTTAACTGGCCATTCATCACCAATAAAATACTCGCACTTTGTGCTTTTAAATGATGAGTTTCACCACATTCATATTGAATATTTTGCAAAGCGAAATCTTGCGCAGGCGTAGCATAAGTAAATATACGCGCGTCCTGAGGTGCCAACGGGATAATTTTAGGCTCCACTTCGCGGCAATCGACAATTTTAAGCAATTCTGGAATATCCACATATTTAGGGGTTAAACCACCTCGAATCACATTATCCGAACAAGCCATCAGTTCAATATTTTGCCCACGCAAATAAGCATGCGGAATGCCAGCATCTTGGTAAATTCCCTCACCTTTTTTGAGGTGCACAATATTAAACAAATAGAAGCAAATTAAACCTGCATCTAATTTATCTAAAGAAATATTCATTGCATCAATGGTGTAAAGCACCCAATAATCTGGATTAGTTAAATCCAGATTATTAGCCTCATAATCTACTTGATTCGCCAACAGAATTGGGGAAAGGCATTGGTGTAATTGGTCCTGTTCTGCTTGCATAATATCGGCATAAAAAGCATGTAAATCTTGCTTATGCAATTTGTTTGCAAGTGGGACTAAAGATGATCGTGCCTCTAAAGTTTCGATAATATCCGATTTATTTTTAAAACCATGCAACAACCAGAAATCAGATAAAGCAATCATCATTTCAGGTTTATGATTGTTATCCTTATAAGTTCGTGTTGATGCTTTTAAATCAATGCCTTTCGCATTTTCTTCCGCAAATCCTATTTCAGCTTGCGTTTTTGTTGGATGAAGTTGAATAGAAAGAGGTTGGGCAACATCAAGAATTTTTAATAAATAGGGTAATTCATCACCAAAACTGGCTCGGCTTTGTGCGCCAAGTGCGGTAGGATTTTTCTGTAAAAATTCAGTAAGTAACAAATTTTTACCATCGACTTCAATGGTTGAAGGTGCAGAATTATGAGCGCCCAACCACCATTCAGCATAATATTGATTTTCTTCCGCAGGAATATTCAGTAATTGAGGAATATATTGATGCCCTCCCCATACGTAATTTTGGAGTGAGCCAGTAAGTTTATAGATCATTTTTAATTTTTCCCTTGAATCCTATCTACACCGCAGTTTTATTTACATAAATAAAAAATCCGCACAAAGGCGGACTTTTTTATCGTAAAGAAATTATTTAGTTAAGCTTAATACCACTGACTCTCCAGCGACGACTTCACCTGATTTTTTCACGATGCAAGAAATTTCATCCATATTAGAAATAACAACTGGTGTTAATACAGATTTTGCTTTTGATTCTAATAAAGGAAGATCAAATTCAATCACGGTGTCACCGCGCTTAACAGATTGACCTTCTTGCGCAATACGAGTAAAGCCTTCACCTTTTAACTCAACGGTATCAATACCAAAGTGTACAAATAATTCTACACCTTCTTTTGATTCCATTGAGAAAGCATGGTTGGTCTCAAAAATTTTACCAATCACGCCATCCACTGGCGCAACGATTTTGTTACCGGTAGGACGAATAGCAACACCATCACCCACGATTTTTTCAGAGAAAACTACATCCGGAACATCTTCAATATTTACAATCTCACCAGAGATAGGTGCATAAATTTCAACTTCCACAGATTTGTTTTCTTTTGAACCGAATAACTTGTCAAATAAGCCCATTTTAATCTCCTATCAATTCATAGATGGCTGTTATTTTAACGTAAAATCAAACAATTTTGTTTAATTTAATGCATTTTCCGCCAAAAATTCTTCGATTAACTGCTCAATTTCCGAAGCGGTCGGTTTTTGTAATGCGGCATTAGCAAGTGCTTTTGCATCTTGGAAATTCACATTACGGATTAATTTTTTAATTCGAGGTACGGAAATAGCACTCATACTAAATTCATCTAATCCCATACCAAGTAACAATAAGGTTGCACTTTCATCACCGGCTAATTCACCGCACATTCCCGTCCATTTACCCTCTGCGTGAGAAGCATCAATTACTTGTTTTATTAAACCAAGCACAGATGGCTGCATCGGATTGTAAAGATGAGAAATTAACTCATTGCCTCGATCCACCGCCAAAGTATATTGAGTCAAATCGTTAGTACCGATACTGAAGAAATCCACTTCTTTTGCTAAGAATTTTGCATTTACAGCTGCGGATGGCGTTTCAACCATGACACCCACTTGGATATGCTCATCAAAAGCTTTACCTTCTGCACGCAATTCCGCTTTTAATGTTTCAATAACCAATTTTAGTTCTCGAATTTCTTCTACAGAAATAATCATCGGGAACATCACCGCCAATTTACCAAACGCTGAAGCACGCAACACCGCGCGTAATTGTGCATTTAAAATTTCACGACGATCTAACGCAATCCGAATCGCACGCCATCCCAAGAATGGATTCATTTCTTTTGGTAAATCTAAATATGGAAGCTCTTTATCGCCACCAATATCCATAGTACGAAGCACGGTTAAACGCCCGTTCATTGCCTCTACGACTTCTTTATAGGCGATGAATTGCTCTTCTTCTATCGGAAGCTGTTCACGATCCATAAATAAGAATTCAGTTCGGTATAAACCAATACCTTCTGCACCATTGCGATCTGCCCCTTCACAATCACGGATCGTCCCGATATTCGCAACAACATCAACCTTATGCCCATCCAATGTGATTGCGGGGAGATCTTTTAATTTAGCTAACTCTGCTTTTTCCGCAGAAATTTTAGCTTCAAGTGTTTTTAATTCATCAATCTGAGATTGTGTTGGATTGATATAAACTTGATTATTTATCGCATCTAAAATTAAGTAATCACCTGTATTGACTAATTCGGTCACATTATTTGTGCCTACAATCGCCGGTAATTCTAAAGAACGCGCCATAATAGAAGTATGAGAGGTTCTACCACCAATATCAGTGACAACCCCTAATACTTTTTCAAGATTAAGCTGGGCAGTTTCTGATGGAGTCAGATCATAAGCGACAAGAATTGATTCTTCTTGAATATCGCCAAGATCTACTATGTTCATGCCCAAAATATTTTTAATTAAACGGTTACCAATATCACGAATATCGCCAGCACGCTCTTTCAAATATTCATCATCTATCTCCGACAACATTGTGACTTGTTGATCAATAATTTTGCTCGCTGCAACTGCGGCATTAACTTTATTTGAACGAAGATAATCAAGAATTTCTTCTTCTAATTCTTCATCCTCAAGAATCATCAAGTGGCCTTCAAAGATCGCGGCTTTTTCTTCGCCTAAAGAAACTAATGCGCGCTCTCTGATCGAATTAAGTTGTTCCACCGCCAATGCACGACCTTCATAAAATCGAGCAATTTCTGCGTCAATTTGATCATCAGTAATTTTTTGCGTATCAAGAACAATCTTTTCTTCTTTAAGAACAAGTGCCTTACCAAAGGCAATACCTGGGGATGCGAGAATGCCAGAAATCATAGATACCTTCCGAAATAATTAAAAAAGAGATAGATAAACAATAGCCATAAAATTTCTCAATTTTATGGCTAAGTCAGTATTATTCTAAGGTTGGAATTAAAGCAACTAAATGATCTACAGCCTGTTGCTCATCTTCACCTTCTGCAGAAATGGTGATCACAGTTCCTTGTGTTAAACCTAACGTCTGTAGCTTAAATAAACTTTTCGCACTTGCGCTTCTTCCTGCTGAAGTCACAGTAATATCAGATAAAAATGCCTTTGCTTCTTTCACAAATTGTGCTGCTGGACGAGTGTGTAAACCGTTTGGCGCGGTGATTTCAACATCTTTTGAGTACATAATGCTACCTCTACTAAATAATAGTTAAAAAAATAAAAACTAAGAAATCGCCTTAGTATCCTTGTTCAAAGCAAAATAATCAACAATAAACACAAAAAACTTGAACTAAATCGTGAAAAAGCAACAAATATGCCTATTTTTTAGCCACACTACGCAATCGTTAAACTGCTGAAAAATGACGTTGTGATTTTGTTTCACTTAAACTTTCAATTAATCGATGATAATTATCATAACGAACAGGCGAAATTTTCCCTTGCTCAACGGCTTCACGTAACGCACACCCTGGATCGCTCAAATGTTTACAATCACGGAATTTACAGGTTCCCAAAACATATTGAAATTCTCGATACCCTTTTGTGATTTGCTCCACATCTAAATGCCAAAGCCCAAATTCTCTAATTCCCGGCGAATCAATTAAATTACCACCTTGTGGCAAATGATAAAGACGCGATGATGTCGTCGTATGCTGCCCTAAGCCTGATGTTTCACTCACATCACCTACTTGAGCGTTTACGCTAGGCAAAATATGATTAATTAAACTCGATTTACCGACACCCGATTGCCCAACAAAAATCGCCGTACCTTGTGCCAAAAGTACGGTTAATTTTTCCATATTTTCACCACTCTTTGCTGAAATCATTAAAATTTCATAGCCAATATCTTGGTAAATTTTAAGTTGCTCTTCAATTTCTTGGCGCTGTTCTTGCGCCAATAAATCCACTTTATTCAAAACAATGAGAGGCGTGATTCCCGCAATTTCACACACAACAAGATAACGATCGATAATATTTAAGGAAAGCGTTGGCAATACTGCTGATACAATAATAATACGATCAATATTCGCCGCAATGGGTTTCAAACCATCATAATAGTCGGGACGGGAAATTTCATTTTCTCGAGGGTGAATTGCCTCAATCACACCACTCACACCTTGTAATTGTTCATTGCCTTTACGCCAAACGACTTTATCTCCCACCACCAAACTCGACAAGGTACGGCGCAAATTACAACGATAAATTTCGCCTTGTTCATTTTCGACATCAGCATGAATCGAATAACGCGTTACCACAACACCTTCTTGTGATTCTCCAAGCATTTCATCTGACCATTCAATCTCTTTTTTCTTATGACGATGTAATGTTTTCGCATTATTCGATTGAATTCTTCTAGTTTGGTTTTGAGTTAATTTACGTTTAGCCATAAAAGTGCGGTCGTTTTTTCCCTTGTTTTTGGTAGAATGAAAAAAATTTTTGCATAGGATACCTGATATTATGCCATTCGATAAACAAAATCTTATTTGGATTGATTTAGAAATGACCGGTTTAGATCCGGAAAAAGAACGTATTATTGAAATTGCGACTATTGTGACAGATAAAAATTTAAATATCTTAGCAGAGGGCCCTGTATTGGCTGTTCATCAGTCAGATGAATTACTCAATAAAATGAATGATTGGTGCCAAAAAACACATAGTGAAAACGGCTTAATTGAACGTGTAAAAGCCAGCAAACTCACCGAACGTGCAGCAGAATTACAAACCTTAGACTTTTTAAAAAAATGGGTTCCCAAAGGTGCGTCGCCAATTTGCGGTAACAGTATTGCGCAAGATAAACGCTTCTTAGTGAAATATATGCCTGATTTAGCTGATTATTTTCATTATCGTCATTTAGACGTGAGCACATTAAAAGAACTTGCAGCACGTTGGAAACCTGAAATTTTAGAAGGCTTTAAAAAAGAGAATACGCATTTGGCTCTAGATGACATTCGAGAATCGATTAAAGAGCTAGCTTATTATCGCGAACATTTCATGAAATTAGATTGACGAAAACTTCAACAAAAAATTTCTTTTTATGAAATTGCCCTTGCAAGCCCTAAAAATATTTGTATAATGCGGGCTCATTCACTGATGTGAACTGCGGGAATAGCTCAGTTGGTAGAGCACAACCTTGCCAAGGTTGGGGTCGCGAGTTCGAGCCTCGTTTCCCGCTCCAAATTTCACATTATAAAAGCATTATTGCGGGAATAGCTCAGTTGGTAGAGCACGACCTTGCCAAGGTCGGGGTCGCGAGTTCGAGCCTCGTTTCCCGCTCCAAATTTCAATCCCTAGCCAAAAAGCTAGGGATTTTTTCTATCTATAAAAATAGATCACCAAAATGTTAAAAGTGCGGTGAATTTTCTCAAAAAATAAAGGCTTGTGATTTAATAACACAAGCCTTTATTTTTATGCTTTCTTCAACCGTTTGGCTCGACGTTTCATTCTTCTTACCCAACGAGTAATTCGCCATGCACGCGTAATTGAATATACATAAAGGAAAAATAAAATGAAAAAGCCAATAAACATCGCCCACTCATTCACATAATAAATTTCCCCTAAAATACCAATCGTTGCACAAATTGCAGAAACAAATGTAATCAATAAAAAGGCTTGTCTTGATGTCAACCCAGCTCTCACCATTAAATGATGGACATGTAAACGATCTGGGCGGAATGGGCTCTTACCTTTACGAACTCGGCGATAAATAATCGCAACCATATCAATCAAAGGAATCGCAATAATCCAAAGTGCGGTGACTGGATTCATAGGATGACCTTTTCCTTGTGTACTCAATAACAAAATCCAAATAATGGTAAAACCAATTAATGTACTCCCCGCATCTCCCATAAACACCTTATATTTCGGTCCAAATGGAATCCCTAGATTTAGCATCAAATAAGGCAAAATCGACGCAATTAAAGCAAAACTCCAATGCGCCATATCCATTTGCCCATCTCGATACATCAAGAAACCAATCGCGGCAAAAGAAACGCAAGAAAGCCCACCGAGCAATCCATCAATACCATCAATCATATTAAAGGCATTAATAATCGCGATAGTAGCAAAGACGGTAATAATCAAACCAATTGAACCAAGCGTTAACTGGAAAGGCCCTAAAATCTGACCTAGATGATCAAGATAAACATTCCCAAGATCGATCATTAAAATCGCCAGAATTGCTTGAATCCCCGCTCTTAAGAAAGGACTGATATCAAAGCGATCATCTAAAATCCCAATCGCCAATAAAACAAAAATACTGAACAAATAGAGATACGGTAATCGAAGCTGATCCCATTCCATCAAGTAATAGCAAAAATTACCGACAAAAAGCGATACGCCACCAATTAACGGAATTGCACCCTGGTGGCGTTTGCGATAATTTGGTTTATCAACTAATCCAATTTTATTTGCAATTGGACGCATTACGATAAGCGTAATAAATGCGCCTAAAAACGCAACTAAAAGACTCAACATAATTTGATCCTAAAATTTTTTTGTAAAGGATAACATAAGGGAAATTTACCAATAAAGATATTTTTAACAAAGAGTCTATTTTTCAGTACAATACCGTCATTTTTATAAGAAAGGAAAAAACAATGACAGATTCAACCGCACTTTTTTCTCGTGCACAGTCCTTTATTCCAGGTGGAGTAAATTCCCCTGTACGCGCCTTTAAAGGCGTTGGTGGTACCCCCGTATTCATTCAAAAAGCGCAAGGTGCCTATATTTATGATACTAATGGAAAACAATATGTTGACTATGTTGGTTCTTGGGGGCCAATGATTTTAGGCCATAATCATCCATCGATCTTAAATGCTGTACTTAAAGCGGCTGAAAATGGTTTAAGTTTTGGTGCTCCCACCCCTTCTGAAATTGATTTAGCAGAACTGGTCTGTAATATTGTCCCTTCTATTGAAATGGTGCGTATGGTGAGTTCAGGCACCGAAGCAACGATGACGGCAATTCGCCTTGCTCGTGGTTATACTGGTCGTGATAAAATCTTAAAATTTGAAGGTTGTTACCATGGTCATTCAGACTCATTGCTTGTAAAAGCAGGCTCGGGCGCATTAACACTTGGTCAACCAAGCTCTCCAGGCGTACCTGAAGATTTTGCGAAATATACATTAACGGCAGAATACAATAATCTTGACTCAGTAAAAGCGCTATTTGAACAATATCCTGATAGTATTTCTTGTGTCATCATCGAGCCTGTAGCTGGCAATATGAATTGTGTTCCACCGAAATCGGGATTTTTACAAGGAATACGAGAACTTTGCGACAAATATGGCGCACTTTTCATCATTGATGAGGTTATGACAGGTTTTCGTGTGGCACTTGCTGGAGCACAATCTTATTATAATGTAACACCTGATCTTACAACTCTAGGTAAAGTTATCGGTGGTGGAATGCCTGTCGGTGCGGTAGGGGGTAAAAAAGCTATCATGGAATATCTTGCTCCAACTGGTCCAGTATATCAAGCAGGTACACTTTCTGGTAATCCTATTGCAATGGCGGCGGGGTTAGCTTGCTTAAACGAATTGAAAAAACCAGGCAATGAACAACAACTTGCAATAAAAACAGAGAAACTTTGTCTAGGATTAAAATCCCTTGCCGAAAAACATCATGTACCTTTTGTCGTAAACTATGTAGGTGGTATGTTTGGTATTTTCTTCACTGAACAACAGGAAATAACATCCTATGCTGAAGTCATGAAATGCGACACCGAGAAATTTAAAATTTTCTTCCATAAAATGTTAGAACAGGGGATATACCTTGCGCCATCTGCTTTTGAGGCAGGATTTATGTCGCTCGCCCACACCGATGAAGATATAGAGAGAACGCTTTCAGCTGCAGATATTGCTTTTTCAGCGATTGCTTAGCGTTAAAAAATGCGGTGTGTTCCACCGCATTTTGGCTTAAGATGTAACATCTTGGATAATCACATGGCGCAAGTTTTCTCTCTCCTCTCTAGCAAGAGCTTTCCCTAATTGATTCGTCAAAATAAAAAAGTCCTCTGCTTTCTCGCCCACAGTGGTAATTTTCGCATTCAATAAATTGAGATTTAGCTCACTGAAAATCTGACTCACTTGCGCTAATAACCCTGGTTTATCCAACGCAACCAGTTCCATTTCAGTATGCTCTTTTTTATTTTCATGTAAAAAACGCACGTCTGTTTGTACAATAAAATGTTGAAGCTGACGATTCGGCGTAATAGAAAGTGCGGATAATTTTTCACTTTGAAGGGCTAATGTTAGGGCTTGCTCTAGTTCTCGGCGACGATCAAATTCCACTAATTCACCGTTAAGTTCTGTGATGATAAAGCTATCAAAAACATAACCATCTTGTGCCGTAATAATCTGCGCATCATGGATACTGAATTTTTTTGCGCCAATGGTACTTACCACTTTATTAAATAAGTGCGGTTGATCTTGGCAATAAATAAATACTTCCGTGCCACCAAGTGAAAAGCGATTACTAATTTTCACTAATAATGCCTCAGCGAAATCCACCAGTAAACTTGTATGCCACGCGATTTGTTTTGGTGTATTACGCACAAAATAGTCTTCAGGGCAACGATCCCATAATTGCTCAATCAAAATTGGCGTAATATCGGAATAATCCTGCGTTAAAATTTGTTGTGCAAGTTTTCGGTTTTCTTCCGATTTTTCTGAGTAATCAAGTAATTCTTTCATCCCTTGTACAAATTGCTGTTCAGTAAATTCATATAAAGAGGCAAAAAGCGAACGTTTCCAGCTATTCCATAGATTACCATTGGTTGCACAAATATCCGCCATCGTTAAACAGGTGAGATAATCTAACCGAACTTGATTTTGCACGGCTTCCGCAAAATTCATGACGACTTCAGGATCATGAATATCACGGCGTTGCGCAGTAATTGACATCAGCAAATGGGATTGGACTAGCCAAGCAAGGGTATCAATTTCTCGACGATCTAAACCATGTAATTGCGCAAAGTCTGTAACATCCACAGCACCAAGTTCTGCGTGATCGCCGCCCCTCCCTTTTGCAATATCGTGGAACAGCGCTGCAATATAAAGTAAAGTGCGGTCAGAAAGTTGACTAAAAATTCGATGGGCAATGGGATGTTCTTGCGCACTTTCCTGTGACAGAAAACTTTCCAATTTCAACATCACGCGCAATGTATGCTCATCCACCGTATAAATATGGAATAAATCAAATTGCATTAATCCCTCAATGGCTTGCCATTGCGGAAGATACGCAGTTAATACGCCATATTGGTGCATAGGCATAAACGCACGCTTAATCGCATTAGGTTGATTAAACAAACGTAGAAACTTTTCTCGAGCCTCTGGAATTTCACATAATTTTTGTGGCAATTGTTCTAAGGAAATTTGTAATTGACGCAAGGTATCAGAATGAATATTGGCCTGTGCGTACTGCGTTAAATAAAAGAATAGATCTAAAATTCGCTCTGGTTTTTCTTGAAAAACACGGCTATTACGCAAACATAAGCATTGGTTAAGCAGTTGGAAATCATCGTCTAACTGACGAATCACGCTGTCCTGATTTGATGAAAGCACATTTTCTCGATAATGCTGAATCAGCAAATTACTAATCAGCGAAATACGGTGCAATGCTTGAAAAAAACATTTCATCATTTTTTCCACAGCTTGATTGCCTTCCCCTCGGAAACCCAATAATTCACTGACTTTAATTTGGCGATCAAACAATAGACGATTATCGTAACGTTTCAAAATCAAATGCAAAGCGAACCGCACTTTAAATAAAAACGTACGACTTTCTTGTAGTTGCTGATATTCTTGAGGATAAATAAAACCACTTTGTAAAATGGCCTCAAGGGTCAAAGCGCCCGAATGACGCAACGCCACCCAATACAACAAATGCAAATCACGCAAACCACCCGGGCTGTACTTAATATCTGGCTCAAGGTTATAAGCCGTATTGTGATAACGCTGATAACGTTCTATTTGCTCTTGCACTTTGGCATTAAAAAAATCTTCTTTCGACCAAAAATCTACATGTTTTACCAATTCATTTAGCGCATCAAAGTGTGGTCGATTTCCAGTGAGAAATCTTGCTTCTAATAAATTAGTGGCAATCGTAATATCTTGTTTTCCTTCCGATTCGCATTGTTCTAAGGTTCGAACACTATTTCCCACTTCAAAACCACAATCCCATAAAAATTGGATAAATTGGGTAATCTTTTCTTCAATCTCTAGGCTAGGTATTTGCTCGACCAAAATTAAAAAATCTAAATCCGACAAAGGAAACATCTCACGCCGTCCATAACCGCCCACCGCAATTAAAGAAATGCCTTGCTGTTCACTTAATCCTATTTCCTGCCAAAGTTGAATCAATAAGGCATCATAAAAATCACAGCGATTTTCAATAAGCTCAAAAATGGAATAACGAGAAAAATTCTCGAGCTCAAATTGCTTGAGATTTTCTCGCTCAATTTTGACCGCACTTGTCGTTAAAGGAGAAGAGAGTATCGGAGAAAACAGCATATTAATTGCCTTTTATTAGTTCGAAATCGCTTTATTATAAATAAAAACAAAAAGGGCGTATATCTACGCCCTTATCTTATAATTTTATGTCAATTACACATTCACCATAATCCGTGAAATTCGACCATCTGCAATTTCTTCATCACGAATAGTCATCACTTCACAACCAGTTTCCGTGACAACAAGTTGATGTTCATATTGTGCTGAATGGCTACGATCTTTGGTTTTTACTGTCCAACCATCTCCCATAACACGCACTTCTTTTTTACCCGCGTTAATCATTGGCTCAATCGTGAACACCATGCCTGGTTTTAAAATCACACCACCATCATCTGCGTAATAATGCAACACTTGAGGTTCGCAGTGAAATTCCGTACCGACACCATGTCCGCAATATTCACGCACAACACTGAAAGTTTGGCTTTCAGTATATTTTTGCACAGCTTTACCTACTTCATTTAAACGAATACCTGGTTTTACTGTGCGCAATCCCACGTATAGGGCTTCTTGTGCCGCTTCCACTAATTTTTTACTACGAATATTCGTTTCTCCGCCCACGATATACATTTTTGAGTTATCACCAAAATAACCGTCTTTAATCACCGTGACATCAATATTCACAATATCGCCGTTTTTAAGTACTTTATCGTCACTTGGAATACCGTGACAGACGACTTCGTTAATGGAAATACAGGTAGCCTTTGGGAAACCATGATAATTCAAACACGCAGGGATAACCTTTTGTTCATTCACCATATATTCATGGCAAATTCGATCAAGTTCGCCTGTAGTTACACCTGCTTTTACGTAAGGTTCAATCATCACCAGCACATCCGAAGCCAATTTGCAGGCCTCACGTAATTTTACAATTTCTTTTTCTGTTCTAATTGGAATAGCCATTTTATTTCACCTTTTTTGAAAAAATTTTTGCCAGATTATAGCACGATTTCTAGGAAAAAACTGGATTACACTTGAATGGAGTAAATGGTTATTAGATAATAACGGAATTCAAATTTTCGGGAAGCGGGAAATAATTATGACAGATAACATTGCAGTACCATTGACATTTACTGATGCAGCAGCGAATAAAGTAAAAAGTTTAATCAGCGAAGAAGAAAATACTAATTTAAAATTACGCGTGTATATCACGGGTGGTGGCTGTAGCGGTTTCCAATATGGTTTTACTTTTGATGAAAAAGTAAATGAAGGCGATTTAACGATTGAAAAATCAGGGGTTCAACTTGTGATTGACCCAATGAGTTTACAGTATTTAATCGGTGGTACCGTCGATTACACAGAAGGTTTAGAAGGTTCACGCTTTACTGTAAATAATCCAAATGCTACCAGCACTTGTGGCTGTGGTTCATCCTTTAGTATCTAAGATGGATTTTCAATTTACACATTATCAAGGCAATGTATCCGTAAAATATTCGATGGAACACATTGCTCTTGCTAACTGGTTCAATACTGAAGTGCGGTCAAATCCAAAGGCGATTTTGACCGCACTTTCTACTGCGCAATCTCTCTCTGAAAATCAAGAAAAGATCTTAATCGGCGCAGAATATACATTGTTTTTAGATGCTGATGAAATAATGGTACGAGCGAATAATCTCGCCATTGAAACCGATGAAATTCTGGAAGACGATTTTCATTATTATGATGAAGAAAGCATTGCTTTTTGTGGCACGAAAGATTTTATCCATTTCCTCGAAGCTTACGTTGATTTTATCTCTTAACCGACTATGACCACCGAAAACGTTCAAAAAAATCCCGAAGAAAAAACACCTAAAAAACGCCGTTCTTTCAAAAGTTTTCTATTAAAAGTAGCGTTTACTGGTGCGGTATTAACTGTATTTTATGGCGGATATTTAGATTGGCAAATCCGTTCAAAAATGGACGGGCAAATTTGGCGTTTGCCCGCTGAAGTGTATAGCCGCATTGAAAGTGTGAAAATTTCAGATAATCTCGCTTTCGATGAAGTGATTCAAATTTTATTAGATAACGAATATCGCCAAACGACCATGGTAGCCGCACCAGGCGATTTCAAATTAGAAGATGATACCATTGTGGTTCTTCGCCGCGCGTTCCCTTTCCCTGATAAACCAGAACCACAACGAGTTTTACGTTTACGTTTTGTCGATAACAAACTCAATCGAATTGAAGATCTCGTTTCCGTAAAAGCAATCGATGAATTTCGCCTTGCACCAAAATTGATTGCAATGTTGGAATCTGATAATGAAGATCGCCTTGCAATTCCTTTACAAAATTACCCGCGCTTATTGATTGACGCCTTAATTTTAACGGAAGATCGCCGTTTTTATGATCATCATGGTATAAACCCAGTGGGGATTATACGAGCATTAATTACCAATATCCGTGCGGGGCAAACGGTACAAGGTGGTAGTACGCTCACTCAACAACTCGTAAAAAATTTATTTTTATCAAGCGAACGTACGATTACCCGTAAAGCGAACGAAGCCTTGATGTCATTGGTGTTAGATTGGCGTTATGATAAAAACCGCATTCTCGAAACCTATCTCAATGAAATTTATCTCGGACAAAATGGCGATACGCAAATTCACGGTTTTGAATTAGCTAGCCAATTCTATTTTGGTCGTTCAATTCGTGAAATCAGCTTAGATCAAATTGCACTTTTAGTCGGGATGGTCAAAGGTCCTTCACTTTATAATCCTTGGCGTAATCCTCAGAATGCCTTAGAGCGTCGTAATATTGTTTTAAAGCTCATGCTTGAACATAAAATGATCGGCGATGAACTTTACCAATTATTAAGCCAACGACCTTTAGGTGTTCAACAAAAAGGACAAATATCCCGTAAATATCCGTCATTTATTCAAACTTTACAGGCTGATTTACGTCGTGAACTAGGCGAACATAAAATATCCAGTTTACTTGGCGCACGGATTTTCACCACAATGGATTTAAAACAACAAGCCCAAGCAGAAAATGCAGTGGTGAATACAGTTTCACAACTACAACTGAAAACGAAAAACCCATATTTAGAAGGCGCCATGATTGTTGCGGATTACCGCGTGGGTGAAATTCGTGCGGTAGTGGGCGGTTTGCAAACGCAATACGCTGGCTTTAACCGAGCATTAATGGCAAAACGTCAGATTGGTTCTTTAGTAAAACCTTCTATTTATTTAACCGCACTTTCTAATCCAGAACAGTTCCGTTTAAATACCCCAATTAATAACCAGCCAATTACGATTAATGTTAAAGGTAGCCCGCCGTGGCAGCCGCGCAACTATGACAAAAAATATAGCGGTTCGGTGATGTTAATGGATGCCTTAGCGCGTTCTTTAAATATTCCGACTGTTAATATTGGGATGAAAGTCGGCTTGAGCAAAGTCATTGATACACAAAAAGCGATGGGATGGGATAATGTGGAAATTCCAAAAGTGCCCGCTATGTTACTCGGGGCTTATACCATCTCACCTTATGATGTAACGAAACTTTATCAAACTATTGCGAATCAAGGTGGCCGAATTGACCTCACGACCGTCGATACCATTACGGATCGTCAAGGAAATATCATTTATCAACATGATAAAACCGCAAAACAAGTGGTACCACAAGAAGCCGCATTCCAAACGTTATTTGCGATGCAACAAACTGTTGAACGTGGTACAGCTCGTAGCTTGCAAAATGATTATGCGGATTTACGTTTAGCTGGTAAAACAGGGACAACAAATGATGCACGTGATACTTGGTTTGTGGGGATCGATGGAAAAAATATCAGCACAGTTTGGCTTGGTCGAGATGATAATGGCGAAACAAAACTTACTGGCGCATCGGGTGCATTACAGATTTATAAAGATTATTTAAGCCATACTTATATTGAAAAATTGAAGCTAAATAAACCAGCGAATATGAAATGGGTTGGTATTACCCAACATGGCAGCTGGGATTGTGACAGCAATCGAGTGATCCCAGTTTGGGTGAATAATGGACAAAATTTCTGCGGAGGCACATCAAATGCTTCTACATCGCCAGCTACTCCACCAGCTGAAACAGAAATTGCTCCTCGACAAGAAAGCGTCTGGGATGTATTGGATAACCCAAATCCACCCGCACAATAATTAATCGCGGTATATTTCTAATAGTAAGCAAATATTTTGAAGCGAAAAAACTACACATCCCCTGAAATTTCAGGGGATTTTTTTATTTCTTTAAAAAAATAGCAAACGTTTGCTTTAAAAGTGCGGTACAATACGCGCCAGTTTTTACTTTCATACAGGTGCAAAACGATGACACAACAACTCCCTACTCTAAGTCTAAAAAAAATCTATTCAGGTAAAGTACGTGATCTCTATGAAATCGATGATAAACGCATGCTAATGGTTGCTTCTGACCGCTTATCTGCGTTTGATGTTATTTTAGATGATCCCATTCCACGAAAAGGTGAAATCCTGACCCAAATTTCCAATTTTTGGTTTAACAAACTTGCTCACATTATGCCGAATCATTTCACTGGCGAGAGTGTTTATGATGTGTTGCCAAAAGAAGAAGCCGATTTAATCAAAGATCGAGCTGTAGTGTGTAAACGTTTGAATCCCATTAAAATTGAATCTATCGTACGTGGCTATTTAACTGGCAGTGGTTTAAAAGATTACAAACAAACTGGAACCATCTGCGGATTAAAATTACCTGAAGGCTTAGTTGAAGCCAGTAAATTACCAGAACCTATTTTCACCCCATCAAGTAAAGAAGCCGTAGGCAATCACGATATAAATATCAGCTATGCTGAATGTGAAAAACTCATCGGGGCTGATTTAGCCGCACAAGTAAAAGAAAAAGCTATCGCACTTTATACTGCAGCTGCAGAATATGCACTGACTAAAGGCATTATTATTTGCGATACAAAATTTGAATTTGGTTTAGATGAAAATGGTACGCTCACCTTAATGGATGAAGTATTAACACCTGACTCTAGCCGTTTTTGGTCTATCGATACTTATCAAGAAGGGATTAATCCTCCCTCATTCGATAAACAATTTGTACGCGATTGGTTAGAAAATAGCGGCTGGAATAAACAAGCGCCTGCACCGAAAGTACCAGAAAATATTATTCAGAAAACTGTTGATAAATATCAGGAAGCGCTGGATTTATTAACAAAATAGCGGCATTATGTAGCAGTTGCACAAAGTCCGAAAATTGACTAAAACCGTATTCCAAATTAAATGCCTTTCCGAGATGATCTCGCGAAAGGCATTTATTTTTTCTGAAATTTTACTAACAACATCATCATTTTTCACGCAAATTTTCCATTTTCCGCTGATTTGAGCGTAGCTAATCCGCTCGACCGCGATTTTGGTAAGCTAATTATCTCTTTCTATTTAAATCTGATGAAATATATCTAAGTCAGTTACAAGTTATGCAGCCAACAGCATTTCATCATACTTCATCTGTTCTTCTAATCGCTTGAAGTAATTTTGTGAAATTTCTTCGGGCGCAAAGGCTTGCATGCCAATTAACTCACCTTGACGGTGATTCCCTTGCCAATAACCGACCCATTCTTTGAGTGGTAATACCCATAAACAGCGTTGAAGTACATCAGAAAATAATTCACCATTGGATTTTCTACGATTATCCGACATAAATGCCGCTTGATTGGCGTAATGCAGGGCATATTTATTATCGGTTTTGTGATGTACGCCACGATGTAAATCACGAAAACGTGCGTTAAAGGATTCCGCAAGGTTGTTGTTTATGCCTTTGGCACTAAAGGCTTCTTGATGATTGACCGACCAACGCGTGTAATGGAAATCGAGGTTGTGATAGGCTGGATTTTCATCGCACATAATATCACTGCCTGCGGTGACAAAACGTTGATTTAAGGCGAATACGGTGTTGGCACTTTCGGTGTAATCCATCGCGACAATGGTGCGATTTGAACCCCACATTTGTTCATCGTTGGCGGAGCGTTGGTTCAAGCTGATAATACAGCGTTTAGTCGGGCGGAATTTGGGAAATCTCCGTCCTTTTTCATGTTGGCGTTGTTTGTAGTTGTTTTTGCGGTAGTTTGGCTTGCGTAGGGTAAAATTAATCCACGCCCCATCTTCGTGAATCTCACCTTTCATCGGGCGTAAATCACGCGTTTTAAACAGAGCTTCACGCAACTTATGACAAAGTACGAAAGCGGTTTTGTAATTGATGTTGAGGTGGCGACTAATATCAATGGCACTAATGCCTTTTGAGCTGTTTACCATCAGTAATGTAGCGGCAAGAATATCAACCAAAGGGAGCTTGTGAAAAGCAAAAATCGTGTTGGTGGTAATATAAAAATAACGTTGGCAATGTTTGCAACACCAGCGTTTGCGAGATTCGAGAAAATAGGCGTGGTGGCGAATGCCGCAATGCGGACAGCAGACATCACGAATGTTATCAGGATTGCCCCAGCGTTTTACTTTGAGCAGGTGAAAGGCTTCGCTTTCGGTTAAACGGAAAATATCTTTTAGTCCGATATTTTTGGATTTACTTGCCAATAGGTGATGTTGAGCCATTGTGAATTTCCTTGTGTAGTACAAGGCATTCGAGATTTGCTAAACGCTAGACATAAAAAATCGCCCACTTGAAAATTCAAGTCGACTCAAAGCGTTTATGTCTCGAATACCGTAACACCACAAAGAAATCCGTGGATTTTTAAATAAAAATGGCGACAAACTTAAAATAGAATCTTGATATAAATGCAAGGTTCTACGCCTATTGGTTCATCTTACTTCCAATAAGGAAATGTTAGGCTTAATTAAATAGTGGTTCGTTGGCAAATTGTAGTCATTCTTGGTGGGAATTTTTTCCTAAAGAATGAGATTTGAATGTAATCCTAAATGATGGATTCGTCAAGTAACCCCCCCTTCGGGGTTGATTTACAAGTATGAATAATCAGGTTCTAGTTGTTCGTTGAACCTTGATAACCTGTTCATAGCCACAACAAGGACATTTAGATTTTCTGTCATAAAAATTTGTGGTTTTATTATGTACATCTGTTGTGTAGTAATGAGAAAACTGATCTTGACCTAAATAACGCAATTGAGTTGTGCTTGTTTGGTGTGTACCTGTATGCTGCATATCAAGTTTCTCATATTCAGATAATTTGCTTGTAATGAAGCAATATTGACATTGGTACTGTTTCCTTTTTGACATATAAAATAGATAAAGACCAATAATGATAGCACCAATCAGATATAACCCATCTCTGATTTCTGTTGATGTGTTCATATTGAATAGAATCACTACTATTGCAATAATTAGTCTTAAATACCGTATTTACAAGATTATCTACTTTAGGTGAAAAATTGAATTTTCTACTAATAAATGGATAGATAATTTTAAACAGATTAACAATAATAAACTTTAACATAGTGAGTTCCTTTTAATAGGATATGTTATTTATAACATCGCAAGGTGATTTTCTAGTAATCTGTAATGGATTAGGTAAACAGCTTACACATACAATATCAGATTAGATCAGATAGAATATTGTTTCAATAAAAAGCAACCATTACTAGGTTGCCTAAACTATAATATAAAATTATTAGCGGTTTCTTATTCCCATTTTATTGGTATAGAAGCCACTAATTTCCAACGTAATTTTTCATCATCTGGAGAAGAGACGCGCGCATACGGAGTAGTCGAATCATTAGTGAACTCATCTTGATATTCTTCTTTAATACTATCATATTTTATAATATTAATTTCACCATCAACTAACTTTGTCGCTATACATGCAGAATCAGAACTGACCACCGTTCCATTAAGTAAACCCAAAGAACCTCTGTAAGTTTTAGTGTCTGCATTGCAACCATGACGCATAAAGTCTTTCAGACTACCTAATTTTAGATTCATTTTTACCCTATAAGATGCTTGTTCTGACCAATCCTTTAACTTAGAAATTAAATCTATTTGTTTCTGAGATGGTTCTATATAAAACACCAATTGGTCAAAAGGTTTTCCACTTGCTTCTTCAATACTAAAAGAGGAAACTAAATTTTCTAAATCTAATTTAACTCTTCCTTTATCTTTATAAAGGGCGTGTTCATATTCAATATTTGGACCATTAGCATTTTTAATTTCATAGGAACTCTCGGAAAGTAGATATTTTTTAGCCTTATCAAGGTGATCCTTATAATCATTCTGTAATGATTCAAAATTTTTCTCTAAATACTCTGTGGCTTCTGCCTGTTTACGCTTTAATGAATCATCATTGTTACAATCATATCTAGGAAAATACTCGCTATTTCTCAGATCTATCTTATTTTCAACAAAATAATCCATATATTCATGACGATATAGCATGCCCTTAGCAGAAATCATTTTCACATCTGAGCGACACATGTTTTTTACAGTATGAGGAAATTCAGCTTCATCTAAATTTCCTGATTCTCGATAAGAAAGATCATAATAGGACATATCGTCATATACCGACGATAAAACATCTAACGTGCAAAGCGTGGCAACAGTAGGGAAAATGAATTTTCCAAATTTGTTAAAATTCATGATTATTCTCCTGTTTGTTGAGGTTTGTCGCTTTTTTCCTGTTGTTTCTTACTAAATTTTGCAAACAGGTCTTTCGGATATGTACATACTATCTTTAAGTAAGTTTTGAGAAAGTCGGGAGAATGAACGTCAAGCCCAGCGGTTTTACGGTGAGCAACGTAACAGCCAACGATAAGATAAAAGTAGATGATTTCTTTCATAATTTGTCCTTAAATGCCTAATTTGATAGGTTAAATTTGAGTGAAGATATGGTTTTGTGCGTGTGTAATTTAGTTGTTTTATGATAGAATTTGACTTATAAATTAACTAGCAACAGGTAGTATCTATTACCTTCCCTCGTTGTGGGTAAGCTAACCTAATAGTGGGTGATACGATGAGTGTGAACGAAAAAATCCGAAAAGTCAGGGAATCTAAAGCATGGTCGCAAGAGCAAATGGCTGAAAAACTGAATATGTCATTAAATGGCTATGCCAAAATTGAACGCGGCGAAACAAAACTATATCTAGATAAACTGGAGCAAATTGCTCAAGTTTTTGATATTGATGTTGTGGAGCTAATGCAGTCTGATGGTAAAAATATCTGTTTCCAAATTGAATCGCCACTAAGTTCGGTCTATCAAGGTGGTGGGGAGACTCAAATGCTGATTGAGATTGAACGATTGAAACTAGAGCTGTCTCATGCAAGAGAAAAAGAAGGGTTATTGAATAAGTTACTTGAACAAAAGGATACTGAAATTAAGATTCTAAAAGATTTACTAAAAAGAATAGAACCTGAATAGTGATGTATAAAACAATGTTTTTTTTAATATTTGAAAGCAATTAATCTATAAATAAAATAAATATTATTAATTTATTTTTATATAAACAAGAATAAAAAACAAAATCATTCACTATTAATGGAGATTATCAAATGAAGCTTGGTATGGGAAATCTTAAAAAAATTAAAATAAATTCATTTAAAAACCAAAATGTAAACATCTCTATTGATATTAATAATAGTATATCTGTTATTTATGGAGAAAATGGGATAGGTAAAACATCTATATTAAATATATTATATGATGTATTAAACGAAGAAAGTAATTATTTAATAGAATATAAGGTATCTAAAGTTGAATTAACTTTTGATAACGGAAATCTAATTGTTAAACGTGTAGAACCATTAAAATATGAATGGAGTAGTGAAAATCAATTAAGTTCAATATATTTTAATATTTCTAGGTATTCTTCAGCATCTGAAAAAACTAATAGAATACCTTTGGCTGATTTATATGATTTTTTCTATAGATATGTTACAAATCAAACTTCCCTTCCCTTTTTTAATGAGAAAACAAATTTAAATTTAAATGAAAAACAAGCTAAAGATCTAGCATTAGAATTATCATCGTTTTTACAGAAAAGAACGATTATTAGAACAACAGAATTTAAAAGGCATAGAATCTTTAACCATAGACATGTTCTAGTTGAAAATTTTGATTTAAGAGATTTAATTGGGATTTTAAAAAATAGTCATAAGGAGTACGTTGAGTATATAAAACAAAATCTTTATTCTGCTGTAGCACATCTGCTAAGTAGATTAAATCATAAGTCAGAACAATCAGACGACTTTACCCGAATAAATAATCACGATCTAGAGAAATATATTTATCCAAATAGGAAAGTAATAGATAAGTATTTGACCAACATTCTTTTTATTAAAAGTTATAATTTAGATAAAAATGTTAATAATGACAAATTAACAACATCTATTTTGATAGAATTTATTAGATTAATTAAAGAGTCTTATGAAGCGAACACTAAAATAATCTCATTAATCGAATATTATAATGAATTCCTTAATGATAATCAAACATCTATTCTTAACAAGGAGTTAATAATTACAGAAGATGAGTTGAAAATAGTTATAGGAGAAAACATATCTCATTCTATTGATAAATTATCTAGTGGAGAAAGACAATTTCTTTTGCTTCTTACTATAATATTAATTTCAAACAAGAAGGATTTTATTATTATTGATGAGCCAGAGTCATCATTACATGCGACTTGGAAAAGGAAGTTGCTCCCATTCTTAGCTAAAATATCCGACTCACAAATTATTGTTGCATCACACAGCTCAACATTAGCAAGTAATCATGACAATAGCCATGTTATTAATTATTTATGTAAAATAGAAATTTCTGAAAATGAAGAAAAGTATTAATGAATATATTACTTTATCTCAAATGGAAAGAAATAAGATAAAGTATCTTATAGTTGAAGGGAAATCAGATCCTAAGATTTATTCTTATATAAAGAATAAAGATAATATAAAGATAATAACACCCAATAAAATTGATATACCTAATAAAAATTATGTAGGAGGCTGTCTATCTGTAATAGCTATAATGGAACAGATACCTGATACTTCTGAAAAATATTTCCTTGGTATAATTGATAAAGATCTTCATCCTATCTCGATTTTTAGAAAGAATCTGAAGAATAATAGCTTAATTATATTAGATTGCTATTCGATAGAAAGTTATTTCTTTAATTTCTTAGCATTTAAGAAGATTATAGAATTAGTAACTGATCTATCTCAAGAGCAGGTGAATAATTTGTTTACTGAAGAAGCATTCGAAGAATTTATTAAAAATAAACTCGTTGAACTATATAATCTAACACTATTTATTCTATATTCTTATATTTCAGAATATAGACATAAAAAAACGCAAAACAATAGACCATTTATTAAAAATGGAAGGAAAAAAATTTTAATAAAAAAAGATAAGAAGAATGCAGTCGCTATTAACAAGAATTATTGTTGTAGAGATGCTAAAAAATTTAAACTAACTTATGACTGCGATGATGTTACTCATATATTTTTAGGGGCTAATAGGCATGGTATGTATGAAAATATCTCTAATCGTAATAAGGTTGGATATATAAGGAATTTCATACAAAAAAGATGGGAAAGAAGGTATAATATATCAAATATTAATGATATTAATTATGTTATAAAAAACTATACTAAAGGAAAATGGTTGCTATCTTATTTTTGTTATGCCACATTAGAGTACATCAAATTTATTCATTCTCAAGGTTGTGTAACAAGCCGTTTTTCATGTGGTGAATGCGATTCATCAGAACCATCTAATAGAAGCCAATGTCTATATATTAAATCAAAAAATAAGAAATATAAAGATCTTATGGATGCTCTGATATCTAATGAGGCAATGTATAATTCTAGTGGATTCCAGAAAATTAGGGATTCAATAGAAAAAGCCCTTTTATAGTATTTTCAAAGGTATATAGGACAAAATAGTTGGTAAAAAAGTGGTTAAAACCTTATTACAAGGCTTTAACTACTTTTTTGAAATATGAACAAAAAACAGTCCTTCTTGCCAATATTCGCCTATTCAGAAGTATAGCAAACAAAATTAATATACTCATGGATTGTTTGCTCAAGTTGTTCGAAAGTCTCAAATTGCTTGCCGTAATAATATTCTATTTTTAATCGACCGAAAAATCTCTTTGGTAAGCAAACTACTCGCTGTTTTTTTTCATTTCAGATAATGTTTTAAACGACACATCAAACGCAGTTTGCGTATCATTCGACATCATTCGGTAATGGTTGATAAGAGCTTGTTCTTTTGCTTTTAATTCATCATTAGGTAAGTTGCGATACATTTTTCCTTCACCAGTAAGCAACCAGTTAATGTCAATGTTCATTGCTTCTTTTAACTTAATCAGAGCTTCTACGTTCGGTTCTCTTTCATTACGCAAATAGTTTTGAATGGAACGATAAGGAATGCCAGAGATTTCCGAGAATGCTTTGATATTCAAATTTTTATCTTCAATAACTTGTTTTAATCTTTCGCTTATACTCATTCGGGTATTCCATATTGACTTTTTATGTTCTTTAGGGTAATATTTACTGCGTTAAAGTTACCCTAACGGGTATATTTTAGAGTTAAATCGTCAATAAAGCAAAATTATTATGGCATCTCATTTTCACTTGTTAAGTAAGTCTCGCAAGTTTTCGCCTATCAAGATGGCACAGCTATCTGATACCGAAGCTCGTTCGCTGCTATGCCAAATCCGTTGGGGAAGTGAGGAAAATGTGGTATGTCCAAAATGTAGTGTACAACATATTGCTTATCGCATTGCCAGTCGTAATCAATGGCGGTGTAAACATTGTCATCATACCTTTAGCGTGACATCAGGCACAATTTTTGCCAACCGTAAGCTGTCTATTCAGACCTACCTTTACGCCATTGCCTTATTCGTTAATGCTGCCAAAGGCTTGTCCGCTTGCCAACTCTCTCGTGATTTAAACGTGCAATATAAGACGGCTTTTACGCTTGCTCACAAAATCCGTGAAAGTTTACAAATTCAGAAACAATTATTTCCGCTTTCGGGTGAAATTCACATAGACGGCACTTATGTTCATTCTGCCCCACGTCCTAAAAATAAGAAAAACGAACGCGTGGACAGACGGTTGAAAGAAAATGCCAATCCTAATAAACGGTCAATTTTGGTGATGCGAAGCCGTTATAGCGAAGAAGAAACCGCAGAAAACCCGTATTTAGTGGGCGCAAAGAAAACCTTAACCTTTCCGATTTTATCGGAAAATAGTCAAGTCGTGAATAAACTGGCAACAAGCTATATTAAGGCAGGCAGTCGTATTCACGCAGACGAAAACTCGGCTTATGACGAATTGATGATTCACTACGATTTACGCCGTGTGAACCATCAAAAAGAATACCGTAGCGATGAAGGTATCACTAACAATCTTGCAGAAAGCTATTTCAGTCGCTTTAAGCGTATGATTATCGGCACGCACCATAAAATCAGCAATAAATACCTCGATAATTACGCCAATGAATGTGCTTATCGTGAAGATAATCGCCGTGTCGATAACCTTAGCTTGTTCAACAGTATGCTTGAGCAATGCCTTGCCACCGACAATGCAACCGACTGGCAAGGCTATTGGCAAGGTAATCACCGCCCAGCAGAAAGGCTCATGATGTAATGGCAAAGAAAATCTACCTTAGTCAAATTCAGGCGAAAGTCGACCGCTTGCAGCGTGAACGAAAGCAAGTATTAGAACACCTTGAATTGGTTGATAGCAAAATCAAAAAGCTCCAAGATGCCTTAGAGGTGATGGAAGCCGAAGCTTTGACTAATGAATACGATACCGAGGTTTACTCTTATCGTACTTATAAACGGCGATTTAAAGGGAAACTCCGCCAATTATTACTGGCAGAATTAAAAGCCGAACCCGACCGATATTTTACCGTGAATGAGTTGATTAAACGCGTATTAATCAAGTGCGGTCAAGAACCTATCATTCACCCTCAACATACCGTGTCGATGCGTGCTGCGTTAAAGCATTGGCTTGATAAAGGTGTTGTAGAACGATTGGAAATTAATGTGGTGGACGTGAAATGGAAATTCAAAGATAATGAGCTTAAAACATAATCAATTTAAGGAAAGTTTATGCTGTATATTCCTCAAACACACTCTAAACGCTATGTCAGTAGTATTGTGGCATTAAACGTGCATAGTCCAAATGGTACGGGCGATTGGCATAGTGCGGCAGCGTTAAATGATGATGCTTATCCGCAAGATTTTTACATTTACGGTGAAAACCAAAAAAGAAACACTAATCATCTATTGGGAAATCTAGGCGTAATTGATGGCACTAAACGATTAAATGAAATGGGATATTACCCTAAAAATTATCCTGTTTGGCTTGCCGACCACCCCCGTGCTTGCGTGGATTATCTCTATACCGCTGTACTTCAAACAGGCTCAATCGGACGTGTTATTTTAGATGATTGGTTTCCTAATGATGAAGATAAACAGTCAGTTTATGATTTGCTGAATCAAATTGAACCACACTTAACTGAACAAGAATGGGAAAATTTACAATTATGGAAACGCAAAAACCCGATAATGTAATGCTCACGGAACGTGATAAACATCACGAAAAATTGATGGTGAATATCCTAAAAAATCTTTCTGATACGCCTTTGGTTTTAAAGGGCGGTACAGCACTTTATCTCGGTTACGGCTTAAACCGTTTTTCCGAAGATTTAGATTTTGACTCTGGTAAGAAGTTAAATTTGCTCAATAAAATTAAAGCATCAGCTCCGCACGGTATTGTCATTGATGAGATTAATGTGAAAAAAGATACAGATACAGTGAGCCGTTATATTGTGAATTATCATATCCGTGATACAGGTGTCAAAGATGCCCTAAAAATGGAAATTTCTTACCGAACACCCGCATCAGATGAGCAAATTACGGTTAAAGATGGCATTCGTTTTTCATCGGTAGAACGCATTATTGATAACAAACTGCACGCCACTTATGATGGTGATAATATTCGAACGAAAGGGCGTGATTTATTTGATTTGCATTTCTTAGCAAGCCATTATGCTGAATATTTCGATGATGAACTTGCT
Organism: Haemophilus sp. CCUG 66565; assembly: GCF_001679495.1. NCBI lineage: Bacteria > Pseudomonadati > Pseudomonadota > Gammaproteobacteria > Pasteurellales > Pasteurellaceae > Haemophilus > Haemophilus sp. CCUG 66565. The sequence continues at coordinate 291,993 of NZ_LZOX01000013.1, forward strand.
GCACGTTTAAAAGGTTTTTCACAAGATCCTGATAAATTAGTGAGCTTATATCGGGAAGATATTGAAGCCGATCCATTACTAAATAAGATTATGGACGTTGAACAAATTGCACTTGAGCTAAATGAAATGGCAGAAATGATTTATTTCACGCAACAAATGCACAATCACCCAGCTATGCAGGCATTAACGCCTAATGCTCAAAAGCAATTTAAAGCATTGCTAGATGAAGCAACAAATAAGAAAGAAGAAACACCACAAAATGTTGTGTCGTCCTCGCTTAAAATGAAATTCTAAATGATAATAGCGGTATTTCTACCGCTATTCCTTCCCCCTATTCAAACGATTTTAACCGCCATTCTGATGTATCAAACATTCCTCTTTTCTTAATCTTATAATGTAAGTACTTCTCTTGTCGCTCAATGATTCCTTGTTTATATAACTTACGCAGTGCATTTCCGATAGCACATTTATGCTGTATTGTTACTTCAGGGTAATGAGTGGTTAATAACTCTTTATCTATTTTAATCGCATAAGAAGTGATTAAATATAAATCTAGCCATTGATTCTTTTGTTTAAATACTTCTGAAATTAGATACGATAAATTCTTATTGAATGGTTTTTGACGAAGTAATTTTGCAGCATCATAATCCTTTTTAATCGTGTTAAAATCAAAATTGGGATCGATATATCCTAAAGATGTTGTAAAAGAGCTAATCTGTGCTTCTAATAATTTCTCTTGATTAACCAATTCTTTCAATCTATAAGAGACAATCGTTTTTTCTTTATGGCATTTCTCAAGTAACTTTACCATTTGCGAAATTAGATAGGCTTCTGACATAATAAAAATCTCCATTGAATTGTAAGTTCAATGGAGATTGTAGTATTTTCAAGTGGTTAAATCTTTGTGCAACTGCTACATAATGCCGCAAAATAGAGATCAAAATCCCTGCTATTTACAGCGGGGATTTTTATGCATGATGACAACTAAAGATTTTTAGTCTAAATACATAAAAGGCTAGACAAACATAAAAAGTGCGGTTATATTTAAATGACTTTTTATTCAAATAAAATGATTAATTATTCAATCTAAATTATAAACAAGGAAAAGATATGTCAAATACAATTCTACAACATTTACCTGAAGGGCAAAAAGTCGGTATTGCTTTCTCTGGAGGATTAGACACCAGCGCAGCATTACTTTGGATGCGTCAAAAAGGTGCTGTGCCTTATGCATACACCGCCAATTTAGGTCAACCTGATGAAGATGATTACAGCGCAATCCCGAAAAAAGCGATGTCGTATGGTGCAGAAAATGCTCGCTTAATTGATTGTCGCTCTCAGCTTGCTCACGAAGGCATTGCTGCAATTCAATGCGGTGCATTCCATATTTCTACAGGCGGAATTCCTTACTTCAATACGACTCCACTTGGTCGTGCAGTAACCGGCACAATGCTCGTTGCGGCAATGAAAGAAGACGATGTGAATATTTGGGGCGATGGTTCTACATTCAAAGGGAATGACATCGAACGTTTCTATCGTTATGGTTTATTAACAAACCCGAATTTAAAAATCTATAAACCTTGGTTAGATCCACAGTTTATTGAAGAACTCGGCGGTCGTTTCGAAATGTCTCAATTTCTTATCGAACATGGTTTTGACTATAAGATGTCCGTTGAAAAAGCCTATTCGACCGATTCCAATATGCTGGGTGCAACCCATGAAGCAAAAGACTTAGAGCAATTAAGCACAGGCATGAAAATTGTTAAACCAATTATGGGTGTCGCATTTTGGGACGAGAAGGTAGAAATTAAACCAGAAACAGTAACCGTCACATTTGAAGAAGGCGTCCCTGTCGCATTAAATGGTAAACGTTTTGATAATGCAGTTGATATTATTCTAGAAGCAAATCGTATCGGTGGTCGTCATGGTTTAGGGATGTCTGACCAAATCGAAAACCGCATAATTGAAGCAAAATCTCGTGGTATTTATGAAGCACCAGGAATGGCATTATTGCATATTGCTTATGAACGTTTGGTAACTGGTATTCACAATGAAGATACCATCGAACAATATCGTATTAATGGTATCCGTTTAGGCCGTTTGTTATACCAAGGCCGTTGGTTTGATCCACAAGCATTAATGCTGCGTGAAACGGCACAACGTTGGGTGGCAAAAGCAATTACGGGTACGGTAACACTTGAGCTTCGTCGTGGTAACGACTTCACTATCTTAAATACTGAATCACCAAACTTAACCTACGAAGCAGAACGTTTAAGTATGGAAAAAGTGGAAGATGCACCATTTGATCCAATTGATCGTATCGGTCAATTAACAATGCGCAATTTAGATGTATCTGACACCCGAGGTAAACTTGGCATCTATGCACAAACAGGTTTATTAAGCGCAATTAAAGATTCAGTATTGCCACAATTAGGCAAGAAATAAGATAAAAGTGCGGTGAAAAATTACCGAACTTTTCCGATTATAAAAATGGCTACTTCATGTAGCCATTTTTTATTCCCCCATCTTTTCTAATTCATCTTGAGAAAATACTTGTAGCTTATGAATCTCATTTTTTGCTTTGTCAGAAAGCACTTTATTATCCTTTAACATCTGTTCTGAACGCGCCATAATAAAACGTAAATAATCATAGTTTTGCGTTTTTTCAAATAAAGACTGTGCTTGATACATATCAGCAAAATCCTTATTTGCTTGGGTAAGCAACATCTTTTGCCCAACTAACACAATTAGTGCTAATGCCAATGCAATGACAGTGCCATAACCGTTCGTCGGATAATACAATACTCCACCTATAACAAATAAGCCTGAAACCAGTCGAGAGCTGTTTTTAATATAAGTTTCACTGGGGGGCGCTTGGATAAGTTCAGATAATTTCATTCAAATTCACCATAAAAAATAAGGGCGTTATCATCGCCCTTATTATTAACTTTCGCAAGGATTATGCAAGAATACCTGCCCAGTAACCTAAAATCCCTACACCAAATAAACCGAAGATAATAACCATTGCATTCACTTTTTTACGTAATAAATACATACATAAGAAAGTCAGTAATAAGGCTAATAAACCTGGAAGTAGGTCATTTAATACGCCTTGCAAGGTGACCACAACTTCTTCACCTAATTGGTTTTTATAGCGAGTAAGTTCTAATGGGACATTAATGCTTGTCCATTTAGAAACAAGCGAGCCCATGACAAAGAGCCCAAGAATAGAAGCCCCTTGAGTGATTTTTTGCAAACGCCCACCTCCCATATCAGAAACAATTTCGGTGCCTTTTTCATAACCATATTTGAAACCATACCAACGAGTGACAGCACGGATCACATTGATTAAGATAAAAAACAATAATGGACCTAAAATGCTACCTGTTAAAGCAATTCCAGCACCAAGTGCGGCTAAAACTGGGCGTAAAGTTCCCCAGAAAATAGGATCGCCTACACCAGCTAGTGGCCCCATAAGTCCGACTTTTACACCGCTAATTGCCGCATCATCGACATCTTTTGCGCCATTCGCGCGTTCTTGTTCCATTGCGGCAGTCACGCCCATAATTGCAGATCCAACCCAAGGTTGAGTATTAAAAAATTCAAGATGACGTTTTAATGCCGCAGCTTGATCTTCTTTTTTGCTATATAGGCGTTTGATTGTTGGGATCATCGAAACACAGAATCCCATTGATTGCATACGTTCAAAGTTAAATGAACCTAAAAGGAACGTTGAACGGAAATAAGTACTTAAAATATCGCCCTTTGTGAGAGTTACTTTTTGTTCTGACATAATACGCTCCTTATAGACCTTCTAATTCGTTATCAGCAAGTTTTCTTTTACTTGCCACTGGTATCGCGACTTGGTTAAAACGCGGATTTAATTGGATATAAAGCATTGCTAAACAAGTACCAAGAATACCCAATCCAACTAAGTTGTAATTAGTAAAGGAAGCAATAACAAAACCAAGGAAGAAGAATGGCATTAATGCACCCGCACGCATCATATTAATCACCATTGCATAACCCACTACGACGATAAATCCACCCGCAATTTGTAAGCCACGAGTAATCACTTCAGGAATTGCATCTAATGCACTAGTTACAGCATCTGTGCCAGCAACTAAACCAACCGCTAATGCAGGAATTGCAACACGCAATGCTTGTAAGGAAAGCCCTGCAAAATGGCAAAGTTCAATCCCACGGAAATTAGCTTGTTCGGCAAATTTATCCGCTTTATGTTGTAAGAAGATTGTTAGTGTACGTACAAAAATAGTAAGCACTTGACCTGCAGCAGCAACTGGCACCGCGATAGCAATCGCCGTACCCACAGATTGACCGCCTTTAATAACAAGAATCGCGGAGATCACACTAGCAAGCGCTGCATCTGGCGCCATAGCAGCCCCAACGTTCATCCAACCTAGTGCGATCATTTCTAATGTACCGCCAAGGATAATACCGGTTTCAAGATCGCCTAATACCAAGCCAATCATAGTACAAGCAAAAAGTGGACGGTGGGTTTGACGTTCATCTAATACGCTCCCCATACCGCAAATTGCCGCGACAAGCACGACTAAAATGAGTTCCATTGTTGACATAAAATGCGCTCCTAGAATTTAATTGAATCAAGTTTTTCGCGAGTAAGTTCAACAGGCTTATTCGCTGCCACTTTTTGAAGGGAAAGCTTCACGCCCATATCAAGTAATTTTTTGAATGCAGCGACATTAGATGGATTCACTGTGACTGCATCAGAAAGCTGTTTATTTCCTTCTTTATGCGTCATTCCGCCCACGTTAATGGTATCAATACGCAAACCACCTTCGATTAAACGCACTGCATCTTCAGGCTTGGTCACAAGCATTAAAATATTACGGCTCGCATATTTTGGATTGTTGTAAACCTTAATCGCTTTATCCACAGGAATTACATAGGCTTTCAAATGTGGCGGAGCAATTTGAAGAAGCAATTCCTTACGCAATTCATCATTTGCCACTTCATCACTAATAGCAAAAATGGCTTCGCATTTCACTGCTTTTGCCCAAGAAGTAGCGACTTGACCATGAATTAAACGATCATCAATACGCAGTAAGTTGACACTCATACGTCCATTAGGATCGTATTGAGTATTATCTTCTTCGCTTTCTTGTTCTTCTTTTGCTTCCTCTTTTGGAGTTTCAGGTTGAGCGAAAGAAGCAATGTCATCTGGTTTCCGATAACTTTTCACTGCCATTACGCCAACTTCCTTGGCGACATCAGCAAGTGCTTCCGCTGATTTTGCATCATCCTTGGCATCTAATACTTCTAATAACATTGGTAAACTTACACCAGTGACAATATCGTCTTGAGGGCGTTTTGCCGCTACTCGGGCCGCTGCGTTATAGGGGCTACCACCAAATAAATCTACCAAAAATAACACGCTATCTGATGGCGAGCATTCAGCAATAATAGCCTCATACTTTTCCACCAAGGTGTCTTGCCCTTCTCCTGGAACGAATGTTACACCGTGTAGGCCTTCCACCTCACCGAACACCATTTCAGAAGAATTGACCAACTCAGCAGCAAGCTTGCCGTGAGCTGCAACGATTACTTGAATCATTGGATACTCCTAAGGTTGAAATAAATCGTCAAGAGCATAGAGTAAACGATTGCGTAACTCAAGATAATTATAAGTGCTTGTACCATTAAAATTGACATATATCAATTTTTTAGAACACAAAAAGTATTGTAAACGCAATAATTTGGCGTACATTATTGCTTAATTACACTTCATAACTTTTGGATAAAAAGTGCGGTATAAACTAAGCAAGTTTTTAAAAAGAAAAAACCGATTTTCAATCACTGAAAATCGGTTTAAAGAAGAACAATTTTATTGAACGATTTCACCGACAATACTGCGAGTTGCTTCTTTCACTTCCGTAAGTTTCACTCTCACAATATCACCTATTTTGTAAATACGCTCACCTTTAATATAAAGGGCAATCTCATCAGAATTCACCTGCATTTCTTCTTTATTATTATGTAAAGTTGAAGCTGGTATAAACATTGAGGCGCCATTTTCTAATAATTGCACACGTAATCCACCACGCATCGCATCTTGCACTTCCGCCTCAAATTCAGTATTTGATGCAACTTTATCAGCAAGATAACGGCAATATAACCAATCTGCAATATCACGTTCTACTAGGCGATTTTGGCGACGAGCCTCTTGTAAACGGGCCAGCACTTCATCTTGTGGCTTGTTACAAGCTTGTTGTGTCAATACTGCTTTAATTAAACGATGATTCACCATATCAGAATATTTACGAATTGGAGATGTCCATGTCGCATACCCTTCTAAACCAAGACCAAAGTGCGGTGCTAATTCTGATTTAAATTCAGCGAACGTTAAATAACGACGTAAACGGAATTCTAAATAGTCGCCTTCTATCGGTTCAATATCGTGGCGCATTTGGCAATAACCATTTAATGTTGCCAAATTTTCTACCGAATAACGCTCAGCAAGTTCAGCTTGATTTTGTTCATTGGCTAAATTTGCCATTAAGAAATTGTGCGCATTCTCTAAGAATTTTTTATCAAAACCGCTATGAGTATTGAAAATACCAGTTTGAGCCTGCTCTGCTAAGAATTGCGCAGCACAAATGTTAGCAATAATCATCGATTCTTCGACAATTTGATTGGCTATACGACGATATTCTGCTTTGATTTCTGCCACTTTGCCATTTTCAGCGAGCACAAAAGAATAATCCGGTTTTTCTTTAAATAACAAAGAATGAGTCTTACGCCATTGAATACGTGCTTTGGTAAATTGATGTAACCAATCAATTTGCTGTACAATTTCTAATGTTTCAGGCTGCCATGCGTTATCTGCCTGTTCTAAATAATCCGACACTTTGTTATAAGCCAATTTCGCTTTAGATTGAACATAAGCCGAAACAAAATGCGATTTAGCCGTGATATTGCCTTCAAGATCCGTTTCTATATAACAAACAAGCGCTGGACGCGTTTCATTTGCGATTAACGAACATAATTCATCAGATAATTCGCGTGGCAACATAGGGATGTTAAAGCCAGGCAAATAATTGGTGAAACAACGCTGTTTCGCATCTTTTTCAATTTGAGAATCTAACGCGATATAAGCAGTTGGATCCGCAATCGCAACAACTAATTTCCAACCTGTTTGTACTGCATTTTGTTCGATAGGCTCGATATATAAGGCATCGTCCATATCCATTGTGCTTTCAGAGTCAATCGTCACAAAATGAAGTGCGGTCAGATCTTCACGGGTTTGTTGATCTAACATTTCATAAGTTTCAGCGCCTTGCACAGGATAACGAGATTGCTCATGACGTGCCAATGTTACCCACCAAGGGGCAAATTCATCATCAGCTCGGCAAATAAACTGATTAATAGTGGCATAGAAAAAGCGATCATCACGTAATGGGTGCGTTTTTAAATTAGCAACCACCCAATCGCCTTCTTGTAATTCTTCTTTTACGGATTTAGCTTGTTGTGCGCCAATCGGTTGGTTAATACTTGGATGATCCACCAAAACTTGCAATTTCTTATCTTTATTGAACCGCACTTTTGCAATGAAACGTGTCAACATTGGCTCAATTAAGGATTCTGGCTCGGCTTGTTCTTTATCGCCTTGCTTTTCAATGGTAGCTTTGATTTTGTCACCGTGCATCACCTTTTTCATTGAAGGCGGCGCGATGAAATAGGTTTTCTTATCGCACTCTAAAAAACCATAGGCTTTATCTGTGCTTTTTACCACGCCTTCTACATGCTCTTTGCTGTCGTGGATTTGTTGCTTAAGTTGTGCGAGTAATGGATTATCTTGGAACATAGTTATATTTTAAAAAAGAGAAAAGGCAGACTGAAAAGCCTGCCTAAAAAAGAATGTAAGAAAAATTATTCTTCGCCTAATTCGCCCATTGCGGTGATGCTGAAACCTGCATCTACGTGAACGATTTCACCAGTAATACCCGATGCTAAATCAGAGCATAAAAATGCTGCTGAGTTACCTACATCTTCGATAGTGACAGTGCGGCGTAATGCAGCGGTTTTCTCAAAGGTAGAAAACATTTTCTTGAAGTTTTTAATACCTGATGCTGCTAAAGTGCGGATTGGACCAGCAGAGATCGCATTCACACGAATACCTTCTTTACCTAAATCAGCAGCCATCACGCGAGTTGCCGCTTCAAGAGACGCTTTCGCTAAACACATGACGTTGTAGTTAGGAATTGCGCGCTCTGCACCTAAGTAAGACAACGTTAATAATGCAGCATTTGGATTTAAATAAGGACGTGCCGCTTGTGCCATTGCAACGAAGCTGTATGCGCTAATATCGTGAGCAATACGGTAACCTTCACGTGTCGCTGCGTTTACGTAATCCCCATCTAATTGGTCGCCTGGCGCAAATGCGATAGCGTGAACAAAACCATCAAATTTATCCCAACGCTTACTTAATTCTGCGAAGCAATTTTGGATGCTTTCATCAGTTGCAACATCTAAAGGAAGCACGATATCAGAACCAAATTCTTTGGCAAATTCTTCTACGCGCGGTTGTAATTTATCATTTAAATAAGTGAAAGCAAGTTCTGCACCTTGTTCTTTCATTGATTTTGCGATCCCGTAAGCGATAGAACGATTGCTTGCAAGACCGGTTACTAAAATGCGTTTACCTGTTAAGAAACCCATAATTTTTCCTATATTGTTAGCGTAAAAAACTTGCGTAGTATAAGCGAAAATTTGTCTTTGTACAAAGCAGACCAATTTTTCTAATAAAACCAACCGCACTTTATTTACAAATTCGTTTGAGCAAAAACCTAAAATCAGCGAAAATAGCCCACATTTTTAATTGAACGAAGAAGAAACAATGAGTTATCCATTAGAAGAAGTTAATAAACGTCGCACTTTTGCAATTATTTCCCACCCCGATGCAGGTAAAACAACCATCACCGAAAAAGTACTTTTATACGGAAATGCGATTCAAACTGCAGGTTCTGTAAAAGGCAAAGGCTCAACTGCGCATGCCAAATCCGACTGGATGGAAATGGAAAAACAACGTGGGATTTCGATTACCACTTCCGTAATGCAATTTCCTTATAACGATTGCTTGGTAAACTTACTTGATACCCCGGGGCACGAAGATTTCTCTGAAGATACTTACCGCACTTTAACTGCTGTGGATAGCTGTTTAATGGTTATCGACTCAGCAAAAGGGGTTGAGGAACGTACAATTAAACTAATGGAAGTAACTCGCTTACGTGATACGCCAATCATCACCTTTATGAACAAACTCGACCGCGATATTCGCGATCCAATGGAATTATTAGATGAAGTAGAAAATATTCTGAAAATTCGTTGTGCGCCAATTACATGGCCGATTGGTTGCGGAAAATTATTTAAAGGCGTTTATCATATCGCTAAAGATGAAACCTATCTTTATCAATCCGGTCAAGGTTCAACCATTCAAGAAGTTCGCATTGTCAAAGGTTTAAATAGCCCAGAATTAGATGCCGCGGTTGGCGATGATTTAGCACAACAACTTCGCGATGAATTGGAATTAGTGCAAGGCGCAAGTAACGAATTTGAACATGATGCCTTTATTAAAGGTGAACTTACGCCGGTATTTTTCGGGACAGCATTAGGTAACTTTGGTGTGGATCATTTCCTTGATGGTTTAACACAATGGGCGCCAAAACCACAATCTCGTCAAGCTGATACAAGAACAGTCGAAAGTTCAGAAGAAAAATTCTCTGGTTTCGTATTTAAAATTCAAGCCAATATGGATCCAAAACACCGCGACCGTGTTGCCTTTATGCGTGTTGTTTCAGGCAAATATGAAAAAGGCATGAAATTAAAACATGTTCGAATTGGTAAAGATGTCGTGATTTCTGATGCACTTACCTTTATGGCTGGCGACCGTGCTCACGCCGAAGAAGCTTACGCTGGAGATATTATCGGTTTACATAATCACGGAACGATCCAAATTGGCGATACCTTTACGCAAGGCGAAACCTTGAAATTTACCGGTATTCCAAACTTTGCGCCAGAGCTATTCCGCCGTATTCGCTTGAGAGATCCTCTCAAACAAAAACAATTACTTAAAGGTTTAGTACAACTTTCAGAAGAAGGTGCTGTTCAGGTATTTCGCCCATTAATGAATAACGATTTAATCGTGGGCGCAGTGGGTGTTTTGCAGTTTGATGTGGTGGTTTCTCGTCTAAAAACTGAATATAACGTAGAAGCCATTTATGAAAATGTGAACGTTGCAACCGCACGCTGGGTGGAATGTGCCGATGCGAAAAAATTCGAAGAATTTAAACGCAAAAATGAGCAAAATTTAGCTTTAGATGGCGGGGATAACTTGACCTATATTGCGCCAACAATGGTAAATCTGAATTTAGCTCAAGAACGTTATCCTGATGTCGTTTTTTACAAAACTCGCGAACATTAAAACGACAAAGTGCAGTGAAATTTCACCGCACTTTTCCAGAAAAAAAGCGTTGAAATTTAATTCAACGCTTTTCTTTTATTTAGAAACTTTTTCTTGTCTTAATCGCCAAAGTTGATAAACATTCACAACAGCTAAAAATGCATTTAATAATGCTACAGGATAAGCGGCGATAATTACGCTATAGATGACAAATAAAATTGCACCAATGCTGTTCACTATGCGTAAATGTACAATAGATTTAAACAAAAACGATACTGCAACAAAAAAGGTTGCGATATAACCCAATAATTCAACTAAATTCAATTCCATAATTCTGTTCTCTTCGATTAAAAATAAAAACGGGCGCCATGATAAAAGATTTTTAAAATAAGGAAAAGATCAGAAAAAAAAGCAACCGATTGCAAGATAAAATTATTTTATTTTACAAAGAATAAAGGTATTTTTATCATCATTAGCGCGTAAAAGCCGAGACGAGTGCGCACATCAAAAATCTTGGGAGCATATCCAATTTGGGAGAATTAGATAACTCTAGCTCTCTCAACCCGCACTTTGTCACCGGCTAAATTCTTTTAGTAATCTAGATGTTCGAACAATGAACAATAAAGAAATTTAATAAAATGAGGTTATATCTTTTGTAATAACCAGAATTCCAATTTCTATTATTCTAGAAATCGGATTGATTATAAGCTATGAAGTAACTTTAGATTCAAGAGGATTATAAAGAAATGAAAGTTATGGTTTTATTCTAAATAAAGACAAGTTGTACTAAAAACATATAGAAAAGCGTACCAACAGCAATAGATAGAAACATATTTTTCTTCCAAAAATGTAGCCCTAGCACCACTATGCCTGCAAGAAAATCAGGAATACCATGATAACCAGTTAAAACATCAATATTCTTATAGCAATAAACTACAAGCATACCAAACATAGCTGGAGGTAAAACTTTCCCAAGATAGCGAATATATTGTGGAATCGGACGATTAGCCGGGAATACAAAAAATGGCAATAAGCGCGTAAATTGCACCGTAAGCACACAAATTCCAATCGTCATAATCTGTTCTGTAAGTGTCATTTTAGCGACTCCAATTTTGTGTCTAATTTAGGCCCACGCATAGTTAGAATTAACCAGATACCAATTAATGTTGGAATTAAGAAATATTTTTTGCCTACAATCAGTAAAAAAGCCAATGCAATCCCTAAACCTAAGAGAGAGCTTTCATGGGATTTTTCCTTTATCCAATTTTCTGCAAAAATGACTAAGAAAAGAGCGGTCATCGAAAATTCCACACCTTTTAAATCAAAAGGTAAAACAGAGCCAAATAAGTTACCAATTGCAGCGCCAACCACCCAATAAATATGCAAATATAAGCTTACAAAAAACATATACCAACCTTTATCTAAGTGCGGTGGAGTTTTGGCCATATAATTTAAAGAAAAAGATTCATCAACAAGGGTGGTAATTAAATACCAACGTTTATGACCAATGTGTACGCCATATTTTTCTAACATTGATATGCCATAGAAAATCTGACGAGTACTGATCATCAAGGTAATTAATAACACACTGATGGGAGAAAAAGGTGCAATAAGTGCTCCAGCAGCAATAAACTCAACAGAACCGGCATAAATAAGTAAAGCCATCAAAGTAGGATATAAAAATCCGAAACCTAGTGCCTTCATATAAATACCGTATGCCACACCAAGAAATAAAAATCCTGCAATCATTGGTGCACTATAAGGAAAAGCAGCTTTAGCCGCCACACTAATCAGGTGAGGCTGCTGATTTTGTTGAGAAAAATTCATTTATTACTTCTATAAATCTAAAACAGATAGCCCAGGTAAAGTTGAAAAACTTTGAGCTTTTACGGTTTGATAAAAATCTTCTAAATAAGAAAGGGATTCATCTTCTTTGCGAATAGCCGCATATAGATTGCTATATAAACCTTCTTTTGTGACTTTTCTTGCCACGACATACCCCTTTTCCAAATAAGGCAACGCAGCCCAATAAGGAATAGTCGCAATGCCACGACGACTCGCTACTAATTGAATCATAGCAATAGTCAATTCAGTTGTGCGGCGAGTAGGATTAATGCCTTTGGGTTTAAGCACTTTACGCAATAGATCTAACATATCATCAGGAACTGGGTAAGTTACCCAGGTTTCATCTACAAAATCTTCTGCATCCCAAATGTCTTTTTCTGCTAAAGGGTGATCTTTTGAGCAAATTCCAACCATCTCATAAGAAAAGAGCGGTTTAAAAATGACATCATCATTATGCTCTACTTCTGATACTATCGCCCAATCTGCTCGGTGAGAAAGCAATAAACCAACAGGATCCGTATGAAAACCAGATACAATATCCAACTCAACTAGTCCCCAATGCCGACGAAATTCATCCATGGCAGGCATTAACCAATCAAAACAAGTATGACATTCCACAGCTATGCGAAGCTGACCTGCATCTCCATGTTTAACACGAGCAAGATCTCGTTCAGCATCAACAACTTTTGGCATCACTTCATTAGCAAGACGAATTAAACGCTCTCCAGCCGAAGTAAAACGAAGTGGATTACTTTTACGTTCAAACAAAGGCAAACCAAACTGTTCTTCTATTAATTTAATTTGGTGAGAAAGGGCTGATTGCGTTAGATATACTCGTTTTGCAGCTAAAGAAACGCTGCCCGTCTCTTTTAAGGCCAATAAAGTTTTAAGATGTCTAAATTCTAGAAAGGTTGGTTTCATTAAAAATATTCATACAAAATAGAAAATTAGATGATAGATATAATACCTTAAAATACGAAATATTCGAATTAATATTCTATAGAGAAAACAAAAACCCCAGTAATTAAACTGGGGTTCTTCTGTTTTTATTTGATTTAACTTAGATAAGTATTTAGTAACCTGGCGGTGCCCTACTCTCACATGGGGAAGCCCCACACTACCATCGGCATTACAGCGTTTCACTTCTGAGTTCGGTATGGTGTCAGGTGGTTCCACCGCACTATCGCCGCCAGGATAATTCTTTGATAACTTCTCTTTTCTCTTTTATCTTTCGCTACTCAGCTCTTACTTGACCTTTCACTCGTTCTTCATTGGCCACAAGCTGAACGTTTAGTTAATTTCTTTTTCTTTCACTCTGTTTTCCAAAAACACTTGAGCGTTGTATAGTTAAGCCTCTCGGGCAATTAGTACAGGTTAGCTCAATGACTCACATCACTTACACACCCTGCCTATCTACGTCTTAGTCTTAAACAACCCTTACAGGTTTATAACCCGGGAGAACTCATCTCTTGG